>NZ_JBHXWI010000063.1:0-53113 GCF_042671975.1 Rhodococcus sp. NPDC127593
GCTCGGGCGGATACTTCCTCGTTCCCATGATGTCCTTCCTCGGTCTCCACATAAAACCTGGTTCGGAAGTGTCCGGAGAAACGGGGGAGGCTCAGCCCTGAGGATACGGAATGCTCACTGCAGCACGTTTCGGCGTCCGCGCGGATCAGGCGTTCAAAATGCGCGTTAACTGTCCCAGCAATCCAACACCGCCGTCGGCCCAGGCGGCGGGGAAGGGTCGTCGGCTCGGCTCACACCGGCGCTGAGCGACGGGCGGTGTCAGGGAGCGTCGGAGCGCTGCTGCGTCTCGGCCACCAGCAGTTCGGTCGGGTGGACTGACCCGTCGGTGATCGACCGGGCGAGCACCCGCAGCGTGACCCCCAGCAGGTGGGCGTGATCGTCGATCAGCGCCCGCGCCCGCCCGGGGGCGATGTCCAGGGTGCCGGCGACGATCCCGGTGGCCTGCCCCACGTGCACACGGTCGTTGAGTAGTGTCAGTGTCCGCTCCGACAGCCGGCCGACGCGGTGCTCACCGCACTCGTGGGTCAACTCCAGCAACGCCAGGTCGGCGAGAACGGTCGTCCGACGGCGGCGTTCGGAATCGAACGCGGGGGGTTCGGTGAACAGAATGTTGAGCCCACCGACCGTGTGTCCATCGAGGATCATCGGCACCGCGAGGATGGCCCGGAACCCGATCTCGGTTGCCACCGTTCGGAATTCGGGCCATCGGTCGGCGTCGGTGTCCAGATTCTGGACGGCGATGACCTCGGCGGCGGCGATGCATTCGGCGCACGGTCCGCTCTCGCTCTGTGATTGCAGCAGCTCCACCAGGCGGGCCCGCTCGTCGGAGGCCGCCACCACGGCGAGACCCCGCGGGGGTCGACGATCATGATTCCCGACGCGGCCGCCGACAGCAGATCGGCGCAGATCTCGGTGATGCGGTAGAGCACCGCACCCATATCGGTGTGCCCGTCCACGAGCGCACCGGTGATCTCCGAGATCGCATCGATCAAAGGTGACGGCGTGGACGACTGGTTCTCCTGCATGCGATCACCTCCTCCGTATCCATGATCTCACTCACCCAACTCGATCTCACTCACCCAACTCGTCGAAGTCGATGCGACGGGCAACCACGTCGCGGGCGAGGTCCAGGACCGACCCTCCACGTCCGAACGCATGCGCGCGCAGGCTGGTGAAGGCGTCGGCCAGGGTGATGTTGTGGCGGGCGGCCAGCATCCCGGTCGCGATGTGCACGTCGTGGTTGGAGCCGGGACGGCGGATCCACTCCTGATCGGCGGCCTCCGCCCGGTCCGTGCTCCCCAACAGGACCAGGGCGATCAGGTCGGCCAACGCGGCGGCGTCGGCGTGCACCCCCGCCGGCAGAGCCCCGGGCGTGCGCCGATACAGATCCACGGTGCCCAGCGCGATGGCGCCGAGTTGCAACGGAAACGCGAACACCGCCGCCACCCCCGCCGACCGCGCCGCCTCGGTGAAGACCGGCCACCGATCGTCCGCCACGGAAAGGTCGTCGATCAGCACTGGGTTGCCCTGGGTGAAGGCCTGTATCCCGGGTCCTTCGCCGAGGGTGTACTGCTGGTCCTCGAGCCGGCCCGCCCACTCGGCGCTGGCACCGAGCATGTCCTGGGCGGACGTGGTCGCCCGCAACGTCACCACCACCGCATCGATCCCGGCCAGCAACTCCGCACAGTTGCGGCACACCGACCGGCCCCAAGTGTCCTGTCCGGGGCTACCCGCGGCGCCGGAGACCGCCCGCCACAGCACATGCCGCCGGTCGTCCTCCACCACACCGTCCTCTTTCCTCTTTCCTCGCTGTCGCTCACCCTACGGTCGGGCCGGCCGACGGGGCACAGGACACCGAAGCGTCACCGCAAGAAAGACAACCACCGGCCGGTATCGACCCGAGTGCCCTTCTCGCGCACTGCCTACACGTGCACCTGTCCTGCCGGTGCCCGCCGAGCCGAACCGGCCCGGTCCCGTGTTTGCCCGCGCAGCACGGGGTATTCCCACGGCAGACACTCTGATGCTCCGGATCACCAGAGTCCTCGAGGCTGCACCAGTTCTGACCAGCAGCTGGTGCAGCCGCCCCAGGCGGATTGCCGGGAACGGCAACCGCCTTCGGCGAAACCATCGTCACACCACACGACCCTCGAGCGGCACCGGTACGCGGGATCGGATATTGGTAACAGCGCAGCCGGCGATCACGACGTTGATCTCGTGCGGACACTGATACTGATCGGGACGGCCCTCGGACTCGGCGCGGGCCTGGTGTGTACGAGCCTGTTCGCCTGGTGGTTGTCGTACCCGGTGCATTTCTACGTGGGCTCCTACGAACCGCTCGGTGCCGAGGGAACCACCGGGCATATGGACTCCGTGGACCCCGTACCCTTTCTCGCGGCGGGCCTCATTGTCAGCACGATCCTCGGAGCAGTGTCCGGTTATATCTCCGCGCGCCGCGGCTGGCGGCTGACGCGTCCGAGCGCCTACCGTCCGCAACCTTGACATCGTCAGGTGATGATGCCGGAGACTGCCGCTCAGGTGTCGTGGGACGCAGCGGAATCGGTTGCGTCTGCGGGGTCAGTGGTCGTGGTGGTGCACGGTCAGCAGCAGGTGATCGACTCGGCGCCGGAGCCCGGCCTCGTCGGGCTCGAGACCGGTGAGGCCGGCGACGAACTGTTCGGCGATCGTGCGGAGCCGGGTGTTGGTCTCCTGCGAGCGCCAGGTCAGGATGTCGAACGCCCGGTCTGCGCTGATCCCGTAGACCAGCATCAGCGCACCCTTGGCCTGCTCGATCACCGCCCGGGACTGCGCGAGTTCGGCGACCGCCTCGTCGACGGAGTCCTTCACATCGTTTTTGTGTGAGTCGGTGATGTCGATGTAGAACCCGGTCGTGCCGATCACCTGGCCGGTGTCGTCGTACAGGCGGTCGCCGACGACCACGACCTGGCGAACTGTGCCGGCGGTGTCGACGATGCGATGCTTGCTGCTGAATGGTTCGGCAGCGTTGATCATCCGATCCAGCACCTGGGCGACACGCGGGTGGTCCTCGGGATGCTTGTGGGAGAGCAACAATTCGGTGGTCGGCGTCACCTCGCAGGGTTGGTACCCGTGCATCTGAGCGACAGTGTCCGACCACTCCCACCGCTGCCCATCCAGGAAGAACCGGAAACTGCCCACCCGCTGCGGCTCGCCGCCACCAACCACCTGCTCTGAATTCACGCCTATTTCTTAGCGCATCGGTAGCCGGAAGGTTGCACGGGGCTATGGGGCCGTGACCAGGCCCACCGACCGCGCACGCCCGAACGAAACCCGCCCTTCGGGTGGCCGGCCGCGTCGAATGGAACGGTCGTGGCGTTCGGTCGTGCTGGAGTCTGGTCTGGGGTCCAGCGGTAGGCGCTGGGCGAGCACCCAGAGCTTTGGGCAGCGGTGGGTGTTTTGTCCAGGAACTGCTACCTCAGTAATGTTTTACCAAAGGAGCGGGGACTTCCGGCATACGCACAACCTCAGGGAAGGCGGTCGCAGATGAAATTCCGACAGCACCTGGACAGTGGTATCGGTGTCCTACGGCTGACGGTCGACGCGGGGCTCGCTCTCACATCGATGGTGGTCGCAGTTCCCGTCGCGTTCGTGGTCGGCAAGTCGGTGGCGATCGGACGGAGAATACGTGGGCAGGCGCCGCCCGCCGTGCCGCCGGAGTCGACGACGCACGATCTCGGGACGGTCGTCACATACCGGTGACGGACCGGGGGCGGCTGTTTATGCTCCGGGAGTGGTAGCTCAGGAGAAGGTGGGGAACACATGGCCGAGATGAGCGAGAAGACACCGGAACTCGGTGAGGCGCCGCGCGTCGGTGCCCGGGTCCGGGTCCGCAGGCTGTCGGAGACGGCGGCAACCGTGCGGTCGTCGAGGACTATGCCGACCTGATTCCTGGGCAGGACCGGGGGCACGAGTGGGCGCCAGTGCATCGGTGGGCGGTGGCCCTTGATGACGGGCGGCTGATTTTCGCCGACACCGATGACCTCACCGCTGATCCGTCACCTGATACTTCCGAGGCGCAAGAGGGCGATCGGGGTCGAGTAGCACTGTCGAGTAGCACTGAGGAGAGCCCGACGGGCTTGGCCACGCGAATCGGTGACTGTCCCGTGTGTACCACCAGGTCGCGGTGTCACCGAGGCCTTGCGCGGGCACGCGACGACATTCTCGGCCCGCGCGCGGCGAAGACGGCCCCGTTCAGGGGCCGAAAGGGGTTGGCGGCCGGCAAAAGGGGTCTGTTTGCAGCGCCGGGACCAGGAAGCCGGTCTGCAGCGTAGGAGGTGAGTACCCCATGCGCCCGCGGGTCGGCAGTCCGCCTGGACTGTCGGCGGACATGAAAAACTGCCCATAGGCGGACACGAAAACGCCCACAGGCGGACATGAAACTGCCCACTGGCGGACACGGGTTTCTGCCCACTGGCGGACACGAAACTACCCACCCGGGTCTGTCCGCCTGATACGGCACGTTCGATTTTCTTCCCGATCGCCTCCCCGGATCGGGGCCTCTCCTCGGGTTCGCTCGACGGTGCTACCACGCCGAGAATGCGAGCCCACCGAGGAGAGGCCACCGTGAAGTCTGCCAAGGAAGTCATGGAAATTCTTGCTGCCTACGACCTGACGAAGTCCTACCGTGCCGCCGCCGCACTGGCGGGGTGCTCCCATCACACCGTCGCCCGCCTCGTCGCCGAACGCGACACCGCCGATGCGCCGACCCCACCGCGGGAGAAGAGACCGATGCTGATCGACGAATATCTACCGAAAATCGAAGAATGGGTGGAACATTCGAAGGGCCGGGTCCGCGCCGACATCGCCCACGACAAACTGCTCGCCCTCGGATTCACCGGCACCGAACGCACCACCCGCCGTGCCGTGGCCCGGATCAAACGCGCCTACCGGCTCGGCCACACCAGGGTGCACAGGCCGTGGATCACCGAACCCGGCCTCTGGTTGCAGTACGACTTCGGCGACGGCCCGGTCGTCGACGGCACCAAGACGGTGCTGCTGTGCGCGTGGCTGGCCTGGTGCCGGCACCGGGTGGTGATCCCGTTGCGCGACCGCACCGCCCCGTCCGTCTATGCGGGCCTGGACCGGACCTTCCGCCGGATCGGCGGTGTCCCGACGTATCTGCTCACCGACAACGAGAAGATGGTCACCACCGAACACGTCGCCTCGGTCGCCGTCCGCAACCCCGGCGTGGTCTCCTTCGCCCGGTTCTACGGCCTGGTCGTCAAGACCTGCCTGCCCGCCGACCCGGCCACCAAGGGCGGGGTGGAGAACACCGTCAAGCTCGCCAAGGCCGACCTGGTGCCCACCGACCACAACCTCGCCGCCGAGTACGACAGTTTCGATGACCTCGAGGCCGCCTGCACCGCGTTCTGCGAGCAGGTCAACACCCGCCTGCACCGCACCACCCGCCGCATCCCGGCGGAGATGCTCGCCGAGGAACGCCTCCACCTGCATCCGGTTCCCGCCGCCGCACACACCGTGACCTGGGGTGTGACCCGCACGGTCCCGGACAACACACCGATGGTCGCGTTCGAGAACGGCCAGTACTCGGTGCCGCACATCCTGCGCGGGCAGACGGTGTTCGTCCGCGCGCACGGCGCCGGGGCCTCCGAACGGGTCGTCTTCGTCCACCACGGCGAGGGTGGGCCGGTCGAGGTCGCGCGCCACCGGCGGGCCCGCCCCGGTTCCCCGCAGATCTGCGACGAGCACTTCCCGCCGGCCCCGGCCGGGGTGCTGGGCCGTCAGCCGATCCCGCGGACCGACGCCGAACGCGCCTTCTGCGGCATCGGTGCCGGTGCCCGGCTGTGGTTGTGTGAGGCCGCCGAGGCCGGCACCGGGAAGATCCGCGTGAAGATGGAGCACGCGGTCACTCTGGCCAAGCTGCTCGGCGCCGACCGGGTCGACTGGGCGCTGGGGCACGCCGCCGCCTACGGCCGCTTCGCTGAGGGCGACCTGATGGCGATCCTCGATGCCCACCCCGCCGGCGCCGCCTCGGATCTGACCCATCGGGCCGACGAATCGCGGTCCCTGGCCCAGGGCACCAGCGGCTGGGCCGCCCTAGGTGACGGGGTTCCCGACGAGGAGGCCACCGAACTCTAGAGACACCACCCGCATGAACACGAAAAGCTCTGCACCACAAACTAATCGAGTTCACAGTCCGATTCAACCGGCACCCGAAGGAGACCCTCGTGACCACCGCACCACCGGCGGCGCCGCCGCTGCCGACCGACCTGGAAACCCTGCTGCACCGGCTGCGGCTGCCGCACATCCGCCGCGCCGCCCCCGACGTGCTGGCCACCGCCCGCGCCCAGCGGTGGGAACCCGCCGAGGTCCTCAAGGCGCTGCTCACCGAGGAGGCCGCCGGGCGGGAGCGCTCGGCGCTGGCCACCCGCCGCGCCGCCGCCGCGTTTCCCACCGGCAAGACCTTCGACGCCTGGAAACCGGAACTGTCGTCCATCCCGGCGCCGACGCAGCAGGCGCTGCGCACCCTGGAATGGATCGAGCGGCGCGAGAACCTGGTGGTCTGCGGCCCGTCCGGCACGGGCAAGACCTTCTTCCTCGAGGCCCTCGGCCAGCACGCCGTCGAACGAGGACGGAAGGTGTTGTGGTTCACCCTCGAAGACCTCGGCGCCCTGATCCGCCGGCACCGCGCCGACGACTCGGTCTCGGGGGCTCTGACCAAGCTGCTGCGCGCCGATCTCGTGGTCATTGATGACATCGGCCTGTTGCCGGTGGCCGCCGACGCCGCCGAGGGCCTCTACCGGTTGGTCGACGCCGCATATGAGAAACGCGCCCTGGCGCTGTCGTCGAATCTTCATCCGGCTGGATTCGACGAGCTGATGCCCAAGACCCTGGCCACCGCCACCGTCGATCGGCTCATGCACCACGCCCACCTGTGTCAGACCAGCGGTAAATCGATCCGGATGAGCCAAGCCCTCGCCGGCACCGGCGTCGACCCACTCACCTGACCACAACACAACACCGTGGGCAGTTTCGTGTCCGCCAGTGGGCAGAAACGGATGTCCGCCAGTGGGCAGAAACGTGTCCGCCTATGGGCAGGTTTCGTGTCCGCCAGTGGGCGGGAACGAATGTCCGTTGACACTGGACAACATTCGGCGTCCGCCTCGGGTGATTGCAGACCCAGCACGCGCGTTTCACCCCACTCGGGCCGAGCACGTCAGGGGGTGGAGACGACTCACCACACTCCCCATCGCCCGAAGATCGGGTGAACCCGATCCGGACCGGGAGTACCCCAACCGCCCCGACTGAACAGGACACCGATGTGGGCTTGGCGGTACCCCCTGCGGGGCGTAGTCGTCGTCCAGCCTGGACGTGTGCACCGCGATGAGCCGCGATCTTCACGCGGTGTTCGTTGCCACCACGGGGTGTGGTCGGGCACGATCGAAGGTCATGCGCGTGCGGAGGTGGCCCGAGACCCCGGCACCGGCCTGCGGCGGCAGCGAGGTGCACGGCCACCGTCTCCTGGCCACCGGTCACCATGTGACGCTGGATCTGACCCGAGTCGTCGCCTACGACACCGGCCTCGCCGTGCACCTGGGGTTGACCGCCACCGCCGGCCCGGCCCGGCGGGCCCGCCACCAGAGTCGTCCGTTGACCGACCCGCGGGACATGTCCGCACGGTGGTCCTTTCTCGACGTGTGGCTCGGCATCGATCATCTCGTGGTCGCCGACCCCTACCGTCCTCGCCCCGACGTCCACGCCTCGGCCCCCGGACGGTGCACCTACCGCACCGAACCCCAGTACTGGATCCCCACCGACTCTCAGGTGTCGGTCCAGGCGATCACCCTCACTGCCGAGTGGCGTGAGATCGGGTTGGAGCCCACCCTCGCCACCATCGCCCTCGACCGCCCCGTCAACCCGCGACGCACTCCGTCGCGATTCTGATCAGCTCCGCTCACCGCGCGAGAGCGAACCTCTTGCGGCCTCGGGCGCGGTGGGGAACCGGAACGCCAGCCGATCCACCAGCCTGTGCACCTCATACAGCTGCGCGCGCAGCCTCTGGGCGTCGGTCCGCGGCCGTTGCCCCTCACCCCGATCTACTGGGCCCGCTGCCCGTGCCTGCGCCTCGGCTGTTTCGATCCGGCCGCTCAGGGTGTCGATCTCGGCGATCAGCGCACCGAGGAACATCGTCGCCTGGGCAACATCGGGATCAGCATGGTCGATCGGTGTCATCCGGGGTCACTTTCTGTGCGCAACAACTCGTGGCCGGATGGCCGTCGGCGGCGGAGACCGCGCCCCGCGGCGGTCAGGCGCGGACATCGTGCGCCCGCGGCGGCCCTGGTCAAACCACGCACCCCCGCTCGCAGGGCGCACGGCCGACGGCGAGACCGAAATTGTCGATAGCCCTCGACGATATGAGGAGCTGGGCTGAGGCCTCCTCCCGAGTACCACTCCTGGATCTCCCTGCGCATCGGGCGTGCTTCGCGGGCGTAGAGCGGGAAGCACGCCGACTCCAGCGACAACGCTCTGGTGGGCGGCTGCTCGGTTGGAACACGCGCGATCTGGGCATGCGTCAGGTAATGGCACCGGGTGCTGCCGTGCCGAATGCGGTGACCGACGACAGGGAGGTAGCGATGAGCAGACCACTGACCGGCCGTGGCGGGGAGGACGACCCGCGCCGGGTCGAGCCCGGCATCGACGACCGTCCCGTCGATGGCCGTCCCGTCGATGGCCGTCCCGTTGTCGTCGAGGAGGAGCGGGTGGTGACCAAGCCCGCGCGCACGAGCGCGGCGGCGGCGTTCGCGCTCGCCATCGGGGTGGCCGCGTTCGTGTGTGTGCTGATCGTGATCCTCTCCCCGGTCGGGCTGGTCCTGGGCATCATCGGGGTGATCCTCGGGGTCCTCGGCCTGCGAGCGGCCCGCCGGGTGGGGATCACCGGGAAGGGTGTGGCGATCGCCGGGCTGGTGCTGAGCGCATTGGCGATCGTCATCTCGATCGCCTTCGCCGCAGGCGTGGTCACCGTCCTCAACAACGAGGGTGCCGTCGACCGGATCGAGCAACAGGTGGACCAGATGCGCGACAAAATCCCCGACCACGTCGAGGTCCCGCAACCCTGACGCCCCCAAACACCGGCTGAGAGAACATCGTGGTTACTGACACCTTGCCCGCCGACCTCGCCGGCACCATCCGGTGGATGACGTTGCCGCGCGGAATCCTGGCGGTGCTGTTCGGCGCCGGCGCGCTGGTCTGGCCCGGCATCACCGTATGGGGCCTGACCGTGGTCTTCGGTGTCTACGCGATTACGGACGGGCTGACCTCCGTCGTCTCGGCGGCGTCGTGCCGTGGTGACGGGCCGTGGACGTGGTGGGTGGCCGGGGGCGTTGCCGCCGTCGTGGCCGGGGGGTTGGCACTGGCCTGGCCCGACATCACCGCGCTCGCGTTGCTCTACGTGATCGCCTGCTACGCCATCGTTTCCGGGTTGTTCGGCGCCGTCGGCGCGCTCGAGGTCCACACCCTTGCGGGTCGACGGTGGATGCTCGCGGCCTGCCTTCTCGTCCTGTGCGGCGTCTTCCTGTTACTCGCGCCGGGTGCCGGCATCCTGGGCATCGCGGCGGTGGTCGGCGGGTACGCCATCGTGGTGGGCGCGGTGCTGATCGTCGGAGCAGTGCAGGTCCGCAACTGAAGAGACATCACATCACATCACATCCCAGGCCATCGCCGCCGCGGTGACGTCCGAGGGAGGCCGGTTGATCACGGGCCGCTAAAGACGTTCACCGGGTCACGCCGGTGACAGCGGACGGCACCGTCCCACCACCTCGCAGTGCTGTTGCTTTTCGCACCGCAACACTGAGAAGGGTAATCCGGACGCGGGCTGGATACGACGAGTGGTGCACGACCCGACTCCACGCCGGCCCAGGAGCCACGGGCTCCGCAACCTGACCGTGTGACGCCGCTACACACTGTGCGATTCGGGCCGGCCTGCCGATTGTGCACTCCACTATTGCGTCTGGGGGGTCGGGCGTATGTGAAACTGGACTGAAGAGCCTGTCTGAGGGGCTTCGACAGGTTCCCGCCTACCGTTCCGGGCGGGGCGGCAGTGGCCTTGCTGCCCGCGAAACGTGGCCCGTGCTGGGTCTGTACACGCGCCGCCGGCGGCGATCGGCGGGGTTCCTGCTGCCCACGAATTGAGATGTCGCCGTGACTAACTACTGAGCGTCAACCACGGGCGGCGCTGAGAACGGTTGACGGCGGCTCGCCCCCGCTCTTCCGTGGCGGGCCCGCGGCGACGGTCTCTCCCAATTATTCGACCGGTGTTGGTCATACGGTGAAAATGACGGGTGCGGTGCCGTGCCGCGGTCGACAACTCGAGCTACCTGCCGTGTCACGAATCCACGGAAGTAGTCGAGTTTCGGTGGGTCGACCAGACCGGGGAGTAGGAGGTCCCAGGCCGTGGCCAGACGGACGGGCAGATCGTCGAGGTGGCCGGTGGCCGCGGCCAGGAGGCGGACCCCGGCAAGGGTTTCCACCAAAAGTAGGGCGACGGCGTCGGGGTCTTCGTCGCGGAGATCGCCTTCGGTGAGGGCGCGGCGGGCGAGTTCTCGGTAGTCGGATAACCAGGCGGCGAGCAGGGTCGTCTCCGACCCGGGGCGGTCGGGAATCTGGGTGAGCAGGCGGAACGTCGCCGCGACCATGGGGTCGTTGACGGCGGGATCGAGCAGCAGGCACGAGATGCCGATCAGCGCGTCGACCGCGGGGATCCGGGAGGCGAGAAACGGTCCACACGCGATCTGGAATCGGGCACTGCCCGACTCGATGACCGCGCAGGCGAGGGCTTCCTTGGAGCCGAAATGGTCGTACAACGCGCCCTTGCTGACCTGAGCGTCGGTGGTGATCGTGTCCAGCCGGGCATCTGCGTAGCCGACACCGGTGAACACCGTCGCCGCTGCCCGTAGCAGCGCCTCACGCGTGATTTCCGCCCGCTTCTGCATCACGTGCCCTCCGAAAGGCGATTACCCATTTTTCGTCGGACCGATTACCCCTGTTCTCGTCCGGGAAATCGTCGACTTCGCGCCGCATATGTGCCGGAGACGAGAGGACGAGGTCCTCGACCTGAGAGCGCGGCCGGGAGGTCAAGGACCAGATCAACCTCGGCACGAACCGGCACGCCAGCGCCGTTTCGGCGGGAGAGGAGACCCGGTTCCTGCCCGGCCGACCATCAGCGTTCGCGGTAGAAGTGCGCATTTTTCCATCGCCGATCACGGGCAGAATCAGTTCCGAGAATGATCACGATGAACCTCGTCTCGCTGCGATGTGCATCCTCAACCTCGACCGAGCCCGGGGACTGGGCAATCGCATCGTGACACGCGCACGCTGAGAAATCGCTGAAAAACCGCCGGTGTTGCCGGGAACGGTGGGATGGGCCTCTGCTGCGAAGACCATCGCGGCAGTGATGACGCCGACGCGATGGCCGTGCGCTGGGTATCGCCGCCACGTTCGGGACGACCTGTGCGTTAGACGGCCAGAATTCTTCGAAAGGCCTTCTACCTATTGCTATTTCAAAGTTGGCTAGGAGCGGGAGATCTGAAGTCGGGGACACCCTACGTCACAGACGGACCCTTCGATGGGCGTGCCCAGTACCGCGCGACCATGAGCCGCCCAGATATCCTGACACCGCTTCACGGTCACCTCATCGGCCTCGGCGAGAAGGGCATCGAGGAGCGTCCTGGGATCCTCCCGCCACTCCTGCTCGATGGACCGGATTCCCTCGAACGTCGAACGGTAGCCGCGGAGGGGCCGGCCGCGGGTGTTACCAGTCGGCCCGCGCGTCAGGGGTGGAAATCGATCATTCGAGCCTCCCGTGCCCGGGCGTCACGGCGTCGTTCGAGTCGGCGCCTTCGTTGTGGTTCGGCGCTGCGGCGATGCCTTCGGAGCCGATACCGGTGCCGGTGCAGGTGCATTGGTTCCGGAACCTCGCCCCAGCCGAGGGGGCGGCGGTCGACGCACCGCTCGCCCGAAGTCGTGTTGCTGGTGGTCGCGGACAACGTTCACGGTAGCCGACCGATCACCTTGGGCGGTGGAACGCGCGATTCCCGTCGCGGTGAGTGGTGGTTTCCCTGTTGGGAATTCAGGGAAAGCGGGCGTCAGGGTCGGTGCTCGACCGGTCGGGACATCCGATCCAGGTTCTGCGGGTTGTCACCCCAGCCCGCGGGACCGTCCCTCTACTCTGGTCGCCGCGTTCTTTTCGTGGGCGGTGAGCAGTAGATGATCGAACCGGGTGCGCAGGCCCGGGCCGGGTTCGCACTCGCCGAGGCCGGTGACGAGCTGTTCGGCTAGGGTGCGGAGCCGGGTGTTGGTCTGCTGGGAACGCCAGGCGAGGACGTCGAAGGCGCGGTCGGCGGGGATGCCGTAGATCAGCATCAGGGCGCCCTTGGCCTGCTCGATCACCGCCCGCGATTCGGTGAGTGAGGCGACCGCCTCGTCGACCGACTTTTTCACATCGCCGTGGTAGAAGTCGGTGATGTCGATGTAGAACCCGCTCGTGCCGATCACCGTACCGGTGTCGTCGTGCAGGTGGTCGCCGATGACCACGACGTGGTGGACTGTGCCGGCGGTGTCGAAGATGCGGTGTTTGCTGCTGAACGGTTCGGCGTTGTTGATCATCCGGTCCAGGACCCGGGTAACGCGCGGCCGGTCGTCGGGGTGCTTGTGGGAGAGCACCATTTCGGTGGTCGGTGTCACCTCGCTGGGCCGGTACCCGTGCATCTCGGCGACGGCGTCGGACCATTCCCACCGCTGCCCGTTCAGGAAGAAGCGGAAGCTGCCCATCCGCTGCGGCTCGCCGCCATCGAACACCTGCTCTGAATTCACACGTAGTTTTTAGCGCATCCGGTAACCGGAGAGTTGAAGGGGTCCGCGCGGCCGTGACCGGGCCCACCGACCGCGCACACCGCGCCCATCGGGTCCGCACGGCCACCAGCTCTTGTTTTCCGGGAGAGCGCTTCGGGTACTGGGAGCTTCAGCGATGGTCCGTGAAGGAAGGACCGAGGCTTTCGCTACTACCGAACCCACAGGAGACACGATGCGCAAGACCATTGTCGCCACCTTTGCCGCTACCGCGATCATGTTCGTGGCGTCGGCGTAGCCCATGCCACCGTCCCGAAGCCGCAACCGGCGCCTCTGTCGTGGCGCAGCAGGCACAGGACGAGAACAGTGACAGCGAAGACAGCGACAAGACCGGGCTGTGGGGGCTTCTGGGCCTCGCCGGGTTGCTGGGGCTCGCCGGGCTCAAGCGTCGAAACGACCCGACGGCCAATGTCGGGACCGACCCGACCGTGCGGACCAACGTGGAGACCGACCCGCCTCGCCGCCCCTGACATTCTGCGCGTCGATGCCCCCGGCTCACGAGGCCGGGGGCATCACGTGTCAGCTGGCATAATCCCTCGCGATCAACCGGCGGGAGACTGGTATACCGGCGGGCGATCCGCCGCGATCGGCTCCCCGTGTGGGATGCATCGTGAGTGGGGTAACCGAGGTGGTGGCGCTGATAGCAAGCCTGATCGGCCGCCATCACCGGGTCACCGACTACGAGGTCGGACGGGAGAAGCTCCGCGAAGATGCCCGGGCTGCCCGGGCGTTCGGCGCTCCGATGATGGCCAAGGCACCCATACCTCCGCCTCAGGGCTCGATAGTGGCCGCAGGACGCCGATCACGTGGAAGGGGAAGGCCACCACCCTGGTGCGGTGTCCACCTGGCGGATGCCCGATCGATCATTGTGCGAAGTCGGGGGTGTCCTTCACCGGTGCGGTTACGGCGTGCACGATCGCGAAGGATGGTCACCCATCGTCGACAGCCCAACCTCAGTTGGTTCCTGGTCGTGTCGTCGGGTGTCTTTCGCGTCGAAGTAGTCGCCGCCCTTGCGTTTGACGTCGTCGGTTCCCCAGTCCCGGTGGTGCGGCACCGGAGTCATCCGGGGAATGTGCTTGCGGCAATGAATGTAGGCCTCGTCGACGTCGACGACCACCCACTGCTGCGGGGTGCGGCCCCTTCCACAGTCGCGGGGGAGACCGGGCAGGTGCGAGCGCAAGACCTCGTCCTCGACGATCCGGGCCGACCCGTTGATGTGCAGCCCGACGAGGTCGTCGACGAAGTCGACGAGCATGAGTCCGACGTGCGGGTTCTCGCGGATGTTGCCCAGGCTCGCCATCACACCGTTGCCCCGGTACTCGGGGTAGGCGAGAGTCGTCGAGTCGATCACGTGCAGAAAGCCGGGTGCGCCCGCGCGCAGGCTGTTGTCGCAGTTCCCGGTCGCGTCGGCGGTGGCGACGAACGCGAGCTCCTGGCGGCCGACGAAGTCGACCATGGCCGGGTTGAGGTGGTCGAGAACCTGGTCGTCGTAGAACCGTGCCGCACGACTGGCGGTGCCGTACCGGTTCTGCAGGTGTCGTTCTCCGGCACTTCCGATCTGACCCATCTGTCTCCCCGCTTCGGCATCGTTCGGCCGGTCCACCCTACGGGGGCCGATACCGCGCGCTTCGACACGTGCCGTGGCTGCGACTCCCATGACCTGCGAAGATGATCGGTCAATTCGGCTGCCTCACAGTCGAACCGAGACCCTCGTGAGCGAATCCGTCGAGGAGCCCGCGGCTGAGGATCGACACGCGACCGAGGGAGAGGGGTGAGCTCGAACTGGCTGTCTGACCATGACGACAACCGCAGCGTCCCACACCGGGCTGGCAGTGCAGTGGGCCGCCCCAGTCCGCGCCACTGCGTTGCGGCGGCGGGGTCGGGGGCACGCCCAGGTGGCTGCATGGTCAGCCACCTGGGCGTCCCTCAGCGCAATACCCCGTGTCGTCAGCCGAATCCGCTCGGATCCGGGTGAAGGTGTAACCGAGAAGCGGGACGTGCCTCCCACTCGGCGACCTGCGTGGTGGCGTTCGCATATCGTTCCGATGCCAGCGGGGGACGGGCGCCGATCGCGGACTCGACCAGCGCGCGGGCGACGTTCAGCACACTGAGGTGGTGACGGCGTGCGACATCGAGCAGTTCCTCGAACGCCTCGGTGTGGCCGCACCGGCGTAGGGCGATGAGAATGCCTTCGGCCAGCGACAGCGTTTCCCGGGCGTCCATCGCACGGTCGGCACCGACCCCGGCACGCCCGGCGCCCGGGTCAGGTTCGGAGACCGTCGACATGGCATCATCTCCCGCGCTGTGGCTTCACTTCGCCGGCCGCAAAAGTGGACTGCGCCCCACATGGGGCGTACCCGAGCACGGTGGCATCCACACAGAAGAGGATCTGTGCGCGCTTCCTCCGGGACCTCCGTCACCGGCGGCGTTGCCGCACACCGCACGGTCGTCGTATCCCGTCACCCACGACACGACCCCCTCCTCTCCGACCGCCAGGAAACCCGGACACTCGCGAATCCTGTACACGCAGGTCAGGCGACCTGACCCGATGTGGGTGTATTCGGTTCAGGTGCATCAGTGGGTGGGCATAGGGTGGGTCGAAGGCCAACAATGGCTGTTCGGTCCAGGTATCGATCAGTGAGGTGCGGTGATGAGCGATTCCGGCGACGGGAACATCGGTCGGACCATGGCTGACCTCGCACGCAGTCTCTCCGCCCCACGGACCCTCGACGAGCGTTTGCGAGCCGTCACCGCGACCGTGGTCGAGCTGATGCCCTGTGAGGCGTGCTCGGGCATTCTCCTGGTCTCCGGCGGCAACCACTTCGAGTCGGTGGCGACGACGTCGGACCTGCTTCCCGAACTCGACCACCTTCAGCAGGTGCTCGGTCAGGGTCCGTGTGTGGCGGCGGCGGTCAACAATCTGGTGGTGCGAACCGACGACTTCCGCTCCGAGCCTCGATGGCCGCAGTTCGCCGAGGCAGCGGTCGGCCTCGGCCTGCTCAGCTCGATCTCCGTTCAGCTGTACACCTCGGGCGGGAAGATGGGGGCGCTGAATCTGTTCGGATTCGAACCGAACGCGTTCGGCCCGGAGGAGGAAGCGACGGTCGAGTCCTTCGCCGCCCATGCCGCGTTGGCGTTGATGGCGGCCCGCACCGAGGAGCAGTTGCGGTCGGCGGTGGTCTCGCGCGATGTCATCGGGCAGGCCAAGGGAATGCTGATGGAGCGATTCGATGTCGACGCGATCCGTGCCTTCGAGATGCTTTCGAAGCTTTCGCAGGAAACGAATACCCGCCTCAGCGTCCTCGCGCAGAAGGTTATCGAGCGTCGCAGCTAGCGTGCCGATAGAGATCGGGGCCGGCTCCCCGACGAGGCAGGCGTGCTCACCCCGGCCACCGCGCTCGGCGATGTCCTGGGAGGAACCGGCGCAGCCTCGACGGTGAATACCCCGCTCACGCCGCCCTACGCACCCGCCTCCACCCATTTTCGGTGCCCCGTTCCCTGGCGTCCCTGGTCGGTGGGTTCGTCCGAGGTTCCCGACAGCAGAAGATTCCTGAACAACCTGATCGGGGGCGAAGCGTATGCCAGTGTTCGTTCCCGCGGCACCTAACGATCTCATGAAAAAATGAAAACTAGCATCCGTCAACAGGTGCTGACGAACAGCACGAGCAGTGCGGCTACCGCGTGCAGAACCAGCACCACACCATCGTGACCACGAGACTTTCCGTTGAATCGCACGTATCGGACTCCGCACGGCGCAGCACCATCCCGGCTGCGACCGTGGGTTGACGGCTGAAAGAGTAGCTGACCAGTGAACGGGCTGGTTCGGCGCAGGGCGGCGGATCCTCGTTGCCCGAAGGGTTCCTCTGCGCCGCCGCGCCCGGCCGGGTCAGGGGCGGTCGTGGGCCATTGTGCGGAGAAAGATGCGGAAGCTGGTGGGGAGCCGGTGGTCACCGGCCTGGTCGCGGACGAAGAAGCTCCGGCCGGCCTTGTGTGTGAGCAGGCGGGTGATGGCGAGGCTGAGGGTTCCATCGGTGGTGAGCTTGAGCAGGGCGGTGCGGTCGGTGTCCTCGATCTGCGCCCAGAGGCTGTGGTAGCTGAGCTGCTGGGGATGGACGGTGGCGGTGGCAGGAAGCCAGTACGTGAAGGTGACGTGCCGGATCAGTGCGGTTCCGGTCGTCCCGGTGGTGCGTAGATCGAGGTTCGTCCAGCCGTAGGTGCCGCGTTCGGTGAGTTCGGTGGCGGCGATGTCGAACAGGTCGTGTGGTGGGCATGCGGTGGGGAGGTCGAGGACCAGTTGGCACATTCCCATGAGCCCCACGATAGGTGCCGAAGGTCGTTCTGGCGGGCGAGACCGGGTGCCGGGCGGTGCCGAAGCGTGCGATTGGTGGTGTGGGGGTCGGTGAAAATGTTGTTCGTCGCGGCGGGAATCCGGACGATTCACACGCCGCCTCCTCGCGGCGGCTGTCACCGACGGTCGCTGAAGCAACTGCTGCCCGACCACGCTAGACATCGATGATATTGCGTCGCATCACTTGTCGCGGGCGATGCCGTCCTTGTCTCGGTCGGGCTCGTCGAGTGTTCGAGTTCGCCCCGACAGATCGGTGCTGCGCCGGCCGCTTTCGCTTCGGCGCAGGACGCGTAGCTGATAGACGATTGCGGAACGGTGTGGATCGGCGTCGGGGATTCGTCGGAATCATGATGGCGCTGGCGGGGGAGCGACGACGACGGTTGTGGGGCGCGACCGGCGCTGCCGGTTGTACGACGGTCGATGTAGTGGTCACCGGAAGGGCGGCGGCTGTCGTGGCGGGCGCCGCGCTCGAGGTGGTCGTTGGTCGTGCGCTCGACGCGTCGACGAGCCGGGCTACGGATGACGTGGTGCTCGATTGGCTTGTTTTGGCTCTCCTCGCGACTCGATCCCGCTGGGCTAGCCATTACCCACGCTGGTCGGCGTCGCTGTCCGAGCACCGAAGCCAGGTAGTGAGATCGTTCACTGTGCAGCAGCCGGACGGTGTCGTTGTATAGGCTAAACTCCATAGGAATGGATGTCGCGTCGTGCGCTTCGGCTCAGGCGGTCCCGGATTCGAAAAGTACGCTCGCCGATTCGTGGCCGGTGTAGGGAACGTCCGCGTGACGCTAATGGTCACAGGCACACTCAGCTGCAACGACTTGGTCATCGCCCAGGGTGGGTACCGCCGCCTTCTCGGATCCGGCGCTGACATCGCTGCTGATGAAGAGCCGAAAGAGTGTCTGTGATTGTCCAGTCAGTCCAGGTTCAGCCCATGCTTCTACGCCATCAGACGGACCGCACATTCCAGCACTGACTTACTCGGTCGACATCGCGCCGTCCGACTGCACCCATTACACCTGAATCGAGGAACCGAATGACCGTCGATCACGACAAGTGCGAACTTCCAGTTTTCTCCGCGCAGCGAACGCTGACTGACAGCACCCCACCGCCGGTCGCCGAGGCGTCACGTATCGGTGATTCACCCTCGCCGACATCCGCCGAGATCCACCAGTCACTCTTCAGCGACGAATGAAGCGGACGCTGCGCCCACGGCAACGGGACGCAGACGGGGTATTCGTCGGGGAAGGTTGCGTCAATCGGGGTTCGCTCGTGATCACGAGCGGCGAAGGCCCGGTCGTCGTGCGACGAACCATCCCTATCGGCCGCATCGCCACCCGTCATCAATCAACGAGAGCCGATCCATCGACGGACCGCCCCGCGACGGCGACGGAACCCACTCACCCCCGGCGGGTAAAATCCCGGGTCAGCTACTCCAGAATTTCTGTAGTGGCGAGTGTAGACATTGGAGTGTCGCTGTTGTAGGGTTCCTGTCGTCGCAAGAAAGAGTTCACGAGGTGCGGGAGGGGACGAACTACCCGCAGAGCAGTACCGCAAGACGGATGTGCCGGGGCACAAGAGGGTTGATGTGAGTGTGTGAGGCCCCGGCACCTTCCGGTCGGCGGCCGGGCGGCCCGACGAGCCCGACAGTCGGAAAGAAGTGCAGTGAATAGGAAGTGAAAACCCGCTCCGGCCCCCGGTGCCTCACGGCGCCGGGGGCCCTGTCCGCCTGAAAAGGGGCCACCCCATTCAGGAAGATACGCCCGACCGAAGCGCGGCCGGGAAGTTCGACGACGAGGACTACCCGGCCTACAGCATGGGTCACGCCGCCGAGATCCTCGGCGTGACACAGGCATTCCTGCGCAGCCTCGACGCCGCGAAGCTGCTTGCCCCCGGACGCTCGGAGGGCGGCCATCGCCGCTACTCCCGATATCAGTTGCGTCTGGCCGCCCGCGCCCGCGAACTGATCGACCAGGGCGCCGCACTCGATTCCGCGTGCCGCATCATCATCCTCGAAGACCAACTCGCCGAGGCCCGACGCATCAACACCGAACTCCAGCACACCCACCGCCCCAAGTCGGATCAGCCCGGCCCCGCATCCGGCTGAAACACCACCGCCTGTTGCCGAACGGGAGATGAAGATGTCCAAGGACCAACCCGCGGGAGCGTTCGACAGCACGGTGTCGCATGCGGTCCCCGATGGTGATTCAGATTCGCTGCGTACCGCAGACTGCGGTCGAGTCCGCTACGCCGGCCGCGGGCGCTGACAAGCTCCCGCAGTTCTCCGCGGGTGGACCCCGAACTGCTGCGGCAGGTGAAAATCGAAGTAGCCACCCGCGGAACGACGTTGCAGGCAGCGGCGGCCGAAGCATTCCGGCTGTGGCTGTCCTCGAAGTAGGCCCGTATACGGGCATGGGACACATCCAAGGTGAGTGCAAGTGTCTCACGTCATTCTTTCGAGAACATGACCACCACACGGGATTTCGTGATACCCGCCTGATCGTGGTCGGCTCCGGCCGAGTCGCCGGGGGCGGTGCGAAGCCGCCGGGTGGTCCTGCGGGGTACTGCCCCGAATATCTCGGGTCGTTGATGGTGATCGAGGGTGCGGGCATCGGTACAGGCGTCGCCCAGTTCGGTGAGCGCGGGCACAGATGGCCGCCGGCGGGTGGCGAGTTGGGCGAGCATATCGGCGCCGAGGTCTTCGGCGCGCGCGAAGACCTCCAGCCCGCGCCGGTAGCGCAGGACCGCGGCGTTCTCCCAGTGGCGGGCGAGTGCGCGTTCGCGGCGGGGGAGGCCAGCGACAGCTGCGAAAAATCGTTCCTGGGCTTGGCGTGCTCTGTCCCGTAACTCGGTGGTTGCGGCATCGCGGCGGTCGGGGGTGAGGCCGCGGCGCGGGATCAGCGCTTCCCGGAACTCGTGTGCAGCGTAGGCGAGGTTTTCGAGATCCACGGGGTGGGCGCGCATGCGTCGCGTGAGTCCAAGCGCCATGCGGGGCAGTCTAACCGGACCATACCGCCGCGATTGTGATGCCAGCCGACCGCCAGCCATGCCAGGCCTCGCCGTGTGAGAACTCGCACCGGCGGCACCGGATCGCTATCAGTGCTGGTGGTGTCGTATCCGCCCCTGGATTGTCCTTTGAACAGCAAAAATGACACGTCCCCTGCCCTGTGGTTCCGTGCGCTGGTAGTCTTGTCGCCGCGCTCCCACCCGGGAGATTCCTGAGGTCTGTCGTGGTCGGCTTCAGAAGTGGCAATGAGCTTGTGGCACAAGTGTATCCACGTGCCGCAGCCCTCCCCGGGTGGATCAACCGTCTCGATTCCGCCCCAGGGCGTCGTCCTCGATTTTGCGGGGCACTGCGACCAGCTGTCTCTGGCAGGGGATCGGATCGAGACGGATGGAGAAACCGCATGAGCAGGCAACAACGACGTGACTTCAAGGTCGCACCCTTCGCAGGGCGTGCAATTCAGGCACCCGAGGAAGCAGCGCCCGCAGACCGTGGTCCGGCTCCCGGCCAGCCTTCCTGGTCAGGCCGTCGTGGGAATGGTGATCTCGGCTCTGCCGTCGATGGCCGATAGCAAATAGTGCGGGCAGGTGACCACCTGCCGAGGAACGGGAATCACCCGGCGGTCGGTGTCGACGTAGAGGCGGTATACGAGCTGCCCACGTCGATGGACGCCGGTGCCCGGGTCGACGGCGCCGAGGAAGTACCCGTGCGCGGAGTCAACGGTCGAGAAGATCGCCCGCGCCCACTCGGCGGGCTCCGCCGGCGGCAGATACCGCGGCACGCCCGTCTGCGCGTCGACGATGTGCACGATGACCGTGACGGCGAACCCGGTCGCCGCCGGAAACCACTCCGCGGCCGCAACGTCGAACGGTGCGACGGTCGTGTGCACCTGCAGCTCGATGTCCGTTCCGGTGCGCGCCGCAGCTGTGATGATGTGGGGATCCGCCGAAGCATCCTGTACGGCCAGGTTCGGCAGCGCCTGGTGGTCGTCGGCGCGGATGCTGCCGGGATCAGCGGACATGGGGCAAGGGTACGGGCCGCCGATACGCGGCCCGCGGGGTGACGGCGATTCGTCCGACCGGCGCCCGATCCTGCAGAATGGGGTTTGACCTGCAGTGATGACAGGTCCCCTAACGGAAGGACTGGGCCGGTACCGGAGTGCGCGCAGGTTCGATTGGGCCGTCGCATGCGGACTCCTCCGATTTCAGCTGGTCGCGGCGGTACACGGCGCCAAGTAGCCCTGCCCTCGATTTCGCTCGAAACTGATGGATTCCATGAGTTACGCGTGCAATCCGCGAGTTTCTCGCAGATTCCGATACTTGCCGCGGTTGGGAGCACATGTCTGCACCGTTTGACGCCCGTTACGTTATTTACGGTACGGATACCGTCACGGGTGCTCCCCGGTCGCGGTGTGTGAGGGATTCGGTTTGGTGACCTCGTACATCATGTGCGGCCCTCGAACTCGGCTTTCAGCCGGTCTAGGAGGTGACCCGCGTGGTGTTGGTTTCGAGCTGTCGGCGGATAGCGTGGCCGAGGGTTTGGGTGGTGGCGGTGCCGCCGATGTCGGGGGTGAGGGTGTCGCCGCCGGCGGCGAGGACGTCTTCGACTGCGGTCATGATGGCGGCGGCGGCCGCGGCCTCACCGAGGTGGTCGAGCATCATGCTTGCGCTCCAGATCTGTCCGATCGGGTTGGCGATGCCCTTGCCGGCGATGTCGGGGGCCGATCCGTGGACCGGTTCGAACAGGCTCGGGAAGGTGCGCTCGGGGTTGATGTTTCCGCTGGGTGCCACGCCGATGGTGCCGGTGCAGGCCGGGCCGAGGTCGGAGAGGATGTCGCCGAAGAGGTTGCTGGCGACGACGACGTCGAACCAGTCCGGGTGCAGGACGAAGTTCGCGGTGAGGATGTCGATGTGGTACTTGTCCACTGCGACATCGGCGAAGTTCTGGGCCATTGCTTCGACGCGCTGATCCCAGTACGGCATCGTGATGGAGATGCCGTTGCTCTTGGTCGCGGAGGTGAGGTGCTTCTTGGGCCGGGACTGGGCGAGGTCGAAGGCGTACTTGAGGATTCGGTCCACACCGGTGCGGGTCATGACCGTTTCCTGGATGACGGTTTCGCGGTCGGTGCCCTCGAAGATCTTGCCGCCGATGCTCGAGTATTCGCCCTCGGTGTTTTCCCGCACGACGTAGAAGTCGACGTCGCCGGGTTCGCGGCCTGTCAGTGGGCTGGTGATGCCGGGCAGGAGTTTGACCGGGCGCAGGCTCACGTACTGGTCGAAGTGGCGGCGGAACTGCAGCAGGCTTCCCCAGAGGCTGATGTGGTCGGGGACCACGTCGGGCCAGCCGACGGCGCCGAAGAAGATGGCGTCGAACTGGTTGAGCTGGTCGAACCAGCCGTCGGGCAGCATCGTGCCGGTCTTGGTGTAGTAGTCGGCGCTGGCGTAGTCGAACTGCTCGTAGTCGAGCCGGAAGTCGAATGCCGACGCCGCGGCTTCGAGGACCCGCAGCCCTTCGGGGACGACCTCCGTGCCGATGCCGTCGCCGGGGATGACTGCGATCCGATGTGTTGCGCCCATGTGTGGTGGCTTCCCTTCAGGGTCCAGAAATTCTGGCGTGCAGCACTATCGGCTGCCGCTGGGGATGATTCGGGTGTTTGGTTGTGGAGGCCGGTGAGGCCTGCCGGTCAGGCGAGCTCGCGTGAGGTCGCACCCTCGCGTTCTTCGAGGGCGCGGATGGCGCTGGCGGTGAGGCTTTCGGTGATGTGTCGGCGCATCAGCTCGCCGGTGCCGGCCGCATCTCCCGCGACGACCAGGTCGAACAGCTGGTGGTGCTCGTCGAGGTCGCGGATGCGGGGTTCGTCTCCGGGCGGGAGTTCGAGTCCGACGCGGCGGTACCGGTCGGATTTGTCCCAGACGTCGTCGAGTAATCGGATCAGCACGTCGTTGTGGGAGGCGACGTAGAGGGCGCGGTGGAATTCGCGGTGGGCTTGCAGGCCTTCTTCGCCCCATGTACGGGTGACCGGCACCAGTCGGTTCAGGGCGGAGCGCATGAACAGGATGTCCTGGTCGGTGCGCCGTGCGGCGGCCAGTTCGGCGGCGGTGGGGTCGAGGGAGAGTCGGACCTCGAAGAGCTGGCGGGCCTCCTGTGCGCTCATCTGTGCCACTCGCACGTCGCGGTGCGAGTCCATCTCCACGAGCCCTTCGCTGCTCAGGCGGCGGATCGCCTCCCGCAGCGGGGTGATGCTCATCTTGAGGCTGTCGGCGAGTTCGTACTGCGCCAGGCGTGATCCCGGGGTGAGCTCGCCGCTCAAGATCAGCCGACGTAGCTCGCCGTATGCAACGTCGCCCTTGCTGGAATAGACGTTCATGACGTTCGTCGGCTGCATGTGCCCTCCCTCGCCTAAATCCTCGGTCTGTGCTCCCGGCCACAAATTGACTCTTGTGTCCGGCGCCACGATCAGTCTAACATCGCTCTTGCATCTTATAAGTCTTATAAGCGTTATAAGACAACTGAAAGTGAGGAGAGGAAGCACATGAAGATCATTTCCGTACACGAGGGCATCGTCCCGATCAGCTCGTCCATCCGGAATGCCTGGATCGACTTCAGCAAGATGGACTGCTCGATCGTCGCGATCGTCAGCGATGTGATGCGGGACGGCGAGCCGATCGTCGGCTACGGCTTCAACTCCAACGGCCGCTACAGCGCCGGCGAGATCCTGCGCCGCCGCGCCATTCCCCGGCTCCTCGACGCCGACCCCGAAGCGCTGCTCGACGAGGCCGGCGACCTGGATCCGACCCGCGCCTGGGACATCATGATGCGCAACGAGAAGCCGGGTGGTCACGGCGAGCGCTCGGTCGCGGTCGGTGTCATGGACATGGCCCTGTTCGACCTGGCGGCGAAGATCGCAGACAAGCCGCTCTACCGCTACCTCTCCGACAAGTACGGGGACGGCCGGCCCGACGACTCGGTCTTCGTCTACGCCGCCGGCGGCTACTACGCGCCCGGCAAGACCCTGAAAGACCTGCAGGACGAGATGCGCGGCTTCCTCGACATGGGCTACAACGTGGTCAAGATGAAGATCGGCGGCGCCGACCTCGCGGAGGATCTGCAGCGCATCGACGCCGTCCTCGAGGTCCTCGGCGGTGACGGCTCGCGCCTCGCGGTCGACGTCAACGGACGCTTCGACTTGGCGACCGCCCTCGAATACGGCAAGGCCATCGAGCCCTACAACCTGTTCTGGTACGAGGAGGTCGGCGACCCGCTCGACTACCGCCTCAACGCCGTGCTGTCCGAGAACTACTCCGGCCGCATCGCCACCGGCGAGAACCTCTTCTCGCTGCAGGACGCCCGGAACCTGATCCGCTACGCCGGTATGCGTCCCGACCGCGACATCATCCAGGTCGACCCCGCCCTGAGCTACGGCCTCACCGAATACCTGCGGGTGCAGCAGATGTTGAAGGACCACGGGTGGTCCTCGCGCCAGTGCATCCCGCACGGTGGACACCAGTTCTCCCTGCACATCGCGGCCGCGCTGAAGCTGGGCGGCAACGAGTCCTACCCGGGCGAATTCCAGCCGACCGGCGGTTTCGCCGACGGTGCGGTCGTCGAGAACAGCCGGGTCGGGCTCACCGAGATCCCCGGCATCGGGTTCGAGGGCAAGGCCGCCTTCTACAAGGTGCTCCGCGCACTGCACCACTGATCCCCAACCTCCATGGTTCCGGCTGGATGCGGGGACCGCCACCTGGTCCGATGTGCGAAGGAGCACTCGCGATGACTACTACCACCATGTCCCCGAGCCACACCGAACCTGAACGCTCGCGGCTCAGCCGGCTGATGCGCGAGTTGTGGTTCCAAGTGCTGCTGGGGGCGGTCCTCGGAATCACGGTCGGCGTCCTGCTCCCGGACGTCGGCGCCGCGCTCAGCCCGTTGAACGACTGGTTCATCGGCATCGTCAAGATGATCGTCGTCCCGGTCGTGTTCTGTGTGGTCACACAGAGCATTGCGTCGATGGACAGCCTCCGGAAGGCCGGCCGGATCGGCGCCAAGGCGCTCGGCTACTTCATGGTCCTGTCGCTGCTGTCGATGCTCATCGGGCTGGTCGTGGCCAACGTCTTCAAGCCCGGTGCGGGCATGAACATCAATCTCGCCGAGCTCGACGCCGAGAGCATTCCCGGCGCCGGCCAGGCCCACGGCGCGGTCGACTTCATCGACCGCATCATCCCGACCAACCTGTTCGGTGCCGTCACCGGCAACGAAATCCTTGCCGCACTGCTGGTCTCGATCGTGTTCGGCTGCGCCCTCAACGTCTCCGGCGAGAAGGCCGCACCGATCAACGAAGGCATCTCGGCGCTGACCTCCGTGGTGTTCAAGATCGTCGGCTGGGTGATGCGGCTGGCCCCGATCGGCACCTTCGGCGCGCTGGCCTCGGTCGTCGCCAAGTACGGCGCCGAGAGCCTGCAGCAGCTCGGCTACCTGATCCTGCTGTTCACCGGCACCTGCGTCGTGTACGTCATCGTGGTGCTGGGGGTCATCAGCCGGGCCTGCGGTGTCGGCCTGTTCTCGCTGATGCGGTACCTCAAGGCCGAACTGCTGGTCGCGCTGAGCACCTGCTCGAGCGAGGCGGTGCTGCCGCAACTGGTCCGCAAGCTCGAGGACCTCGGTGTCGGTAAGCCGGTCGTCGGCATCGTGATCCCGTCCGGGTTCTCGTTCAACCTCGACGGATCCGCGGTCTATCTGACGATGGCCTCACTGTTTCTCGCCCAGGCAGTCGGAATCGACCTGTCCTGGCAGCAGCAGCTGGTCATGGTCGGCGTGATGATGCTGACCAGCAAGGGGACCGCCGGTATCGCGGGCGGTGCGTTCATCGTCCTCGCCAGCACGATCACCGCCGTCGGCCACGTCCCGCTCGCCGCGCTCGCTTTGATCGTCGGTGTCGACCGCATCCTCAACGAGGGCCGGGTCTTCATCAACGTTCTCGGCAACGCGATGGCCACCATCGTGATCGGCAAGTGGGAGAACGACTTCGACGCCGAGAAGGCCCGAGCAGTGCTCGGTGCCGGGCCCGGCAAGCACGAAGAAGCCGGAAAGTAACCAACAGTGCTGACATGACAGGGCGAGGCGGCCGCGGCGACGCGGCCACCTCGCCCTGCCGCATTCCGCAACAAACACGAACTCGAGAGGAAATGACCTGTATGTCACGCGTTCTGGTGACCACCGACTACCTCGGTCCCGGTGACGAAATCGACGACCTGCTGCGCCGGCACGGACACGAGGTGACCCACGCACCCGCCCGCGGTGCCCGCAGCCCCGCGGAAGCGTTGGCCTTGTTCGACGGAATCGACGGCGCGGTCATCGCGAGCGAACCGGTCACCGCCGACATGCTGAGCCACGCGACTTCCCTGAAAGTCATCGCACGCAGCGGCGTCGGCTACGACTCCGTCGATCTCGCGGCGGCCGCCCGCCACGGCATCCGGGTGTGCAACACCCCCGGCGTCAACCACGACGCGGTCGCCGAAATGACCATTGCGCTGATCCTGACGACCGCCCGCGCACTCCCCCATATCCTTGCCGGGGTCCGTGCGGGCCGCTGGCCCCGTGACGCCGGCCGCGAATTGCGCGGATCGACCCTCGGTGTCATCGGCTACGGACCCAGTGGCCGGGCCGTGGCCCAACTCGGTCTGGCGTTCGGGATGTCGGTGGCCGTACACACCGCACACCCCACCGACGACCCGGGCATCGAATTCGTCGACCTCGACACCGTCACCGCCACCGCGGACTACCTGTCCCTGCACACCCGCGCCGCCGCCCAGGCCGAGCACCTGATCGATCGCAAGCGCCTGCAGGCGATGAAGAACACCGCGGTCCTGATCAACACCGCCCGAGGCAGCATGGTCGACGAGGACGCCCTCGCCGACGCCCTCGAAGCCGGGGACATCGCCGCCGCCGCACTCGACGTCGTCACCCGAGAACCCCTCCCCGCCGACAGCCGACTCCGCGGCCTCGACAACGTGCTCATCACCTCACACCTGGCGGGTCAGACCGTCGAGGCCCGCACCCGCGCCGGCCTCGCCGCCGCCCAGGCCGTGATCGACGTCCTCGCCGGCCGCGAACCCGCCCACCCCGTCGACCAGAAATCGGTAGGACATTGACCGAGAAACTCTCGATACCACCTCGCACGGTCGGGGCTGACATCTCCCGCACCTGGCTGTTGGTCAACGCAACTCGGACCGACACCTTCGACGACGCCGACCGGTCCCGGGCCGATCAGATCGTGCTCGACATCGAAGACGCCGTCGACCCCACCGCAAAGCCTGCCGCCCGCGCCGACGTCGCCCGATGGCTGGAAGCACGATCGGCGTGGGTGCGGATCAACGACCGCTCGACCCCGTTCTGGTCCGACGACGTCGACACCGTGAAGGGCCTTCCCGGCCTGGCCGGGGTAATGCTCGCCAAGACCGAGTCCGCCGAGCACATGACCGAAACCTTCGACCGCCTCGGCGGCGCGACCCCGGTGCTCGGACTGATCGAATCCGCCCTGGGCATCGAGGACGCCCCACAGATCGCACGCGCCCGAGGCGCCTTCCGCCTGGCCTTCGGCAGCGGCGACTACCGGCGCGACACCGGCACCGGAGCCGACGACCTCGCCATGGCCTACCCGCGCTCACGCCTGGTCATCGCCAGCCGACTCGGTAACCTCCCCGGCCCGATCGACGGACCCACCGTCAGCAACGACCACGCAGTCCTCCGCGAGAAGTCCACGCTGGCCACCACTCTCGGACTGACCGGCAAGCTGTGCCTGGACATCGACCACCTGCCCGTCGTCAACGCCGCAATCAGCCCAACCCCGGACGACGCCACCTGGGCGCGGGACTTCCTCGCCGACTTCGAGGCCCGTGGCCGCATCATCCGCGACGGCAGCGACCTACCCCGCCTCGGCCGCGCCCAGAAGATCACCCGACTGGCCAGTGCGTTCGGTGTCCTTCCCGTCTGATTGCCAGGCCCAGCAGATTCCGGGCCGCCGCGCTCCTGACCTGCGATGAACTAGTATCCGGCGGTGGGGGAGCGGCATGCCGAGTATCACACTCTCGACCGCGCCGTACCCACCGGTCGCCGAATTCTGGGACTGCCACTTCGCGCCAGCGACCGACACGTCGAAGCCGAGTCGGCCATACCGAGCAGGTCGGGTGCGAGGTACCGTCCTCGATCGCGCAGATCGGCGATGGAAGTGCGCCAAATGTAGGACAGCGACGGATTGCTCTGCAGGAGAGGGATAGTGTCACCGGTGCCCTCGTCGACAGAGGCCATGTCAACTTCGCCGACCTTCTGCGTTCGCTTTTGATACATCATTTCTCCTTCCCGCCCGACCGGTCGGATGGGGCAGGGCGGCGCCGTGGGTTAGGAGTTCTTGGCTTGTCTGATGAGAAGGCACATCAACGCCCCCAAACCGCTGACGACGGCAGCGGACGTGAACAGGATTGCGTAAGTTGTACTCGTGGCCACCCGCTGGTCGGTGACCGCGACACTGGTGAGAAACGTCGTGGCGACCGTTGCTCCGGATGCCTGGCCCACGGTGCGGATCATGGTGTTGATTCCGAGCGCTGTCGCGATTCTCCCGGTCGGTGTCAGAGTGGGCACGAATTGGGAGCAGCAGCTGAAGCCGATCCCGATGCCACCGCCGACGGCGACGTAGGACCACATGACCGCCCAGACGGATTCATGTCCGAGAGCGAGGATCACGGCTCCGATGAACAGGCATATCATCGCGAGCATCGCGGTAGCACGATCGCCGTACTTGCGAACGAGCGTCGCGGCAATTCGTCCCCCCGCAATCACCGCGAGAGTGTTCGGGACCATGTACAGCGTGGCTTCGATAACCGGAATTTCCATGCCACCGCCCGTTTGCCGCGAGCCGAGCATGATCGCGGGGACGACGATGTAGAACAGGAAGGAAATGAACCCGAGCAGGAACGCCAAGGCGTTGACGACACCCAGATTTCCGAGGACCAGGAAACGTATGTCCAGGAGAGGAATCGGGAGCCTCAGTTCAACGAGGACTAATGCCGTCGTTCCGCCCGCAGCAACGAGGAAGATGATGGCGGTCTGCCACGACGACCAACCGAATGTCGATCCTTGCGAGATCCCTAGCAGTAACGACGACAGTGCCAGCACGAAGAGTGCGGTCCCGGCCCAATCGATGGGATCCGTCGTTCGGCTCCGTTCGGCCGTGTTCGGCACGAAGAGGATGCTAGCTACTAGCGCAAGTAGGCCCGTTATCGCCATGGTCCCGAAGAGGCCTCGCCACCCGAACACATCGGTAATTATTCCGCCCGAGATGAGTGCGATTGCTGAACCAAGCCCGAGTACGCCTGACAACCAGCCGGTGGCGGATCGCTGTGACTCGCCGGAGAAGTTGTGCTGCACGATCGCCAGCGCCAGGGGGAACGTTCCCGTACCCACCGCTTGGATTGCGCGGGCTACCAGCAAAGTAGTGAGGTTGGGAGACAGTACAGCAAATGCCGATGCCGCTGTCATCATGGCAAGGGCAAATAGGAGAACGCGCCGGTGTCCGAAGCGATCACCGAGTAGACCCATGATCGGAACGAGCACGGCACCGAACAACAGATTGGTAGTGACGATCCACCCCACCGCTGTCGGGCTTACCGACATCGACTCGCCCAATTTCGGCAGGACAGGTATTACCAGGGTCTGGGTAAGCAGAAAGCTCAAGACGGCGAGGCACAATGAGGGAAGCGTTGCACGACTGTGCAGCCTCGACCGGGATGATCGTCGTGCGAGGGTCCGGGTCATCGTGCAACCACAGTTCGAAGTGCCGATCGGTGGCAGATCCGATAGTTGGCGCACCCCGGGCTGAGCCTGACTGCAGGTGCGAACTCCATTTTGCCTTGAAACATGATGGTCCAATCGACAAGGGGACTTATCTGGAAGGCTGGGAATTGGGACCCGCCCTGCATCACAGTTGACCACACGCCGAGTACTGATGGTAGTAGTCTGCAAACTGTCAACATCGTGCAATCTGATGAAGGCACGGATGAAACCACATCGGCCGTCGAGTCGCCGCGTAAATTTTTCGGCGCAGACGTGAGGGTCACTGGACGGAGGATCTGGTCGCCGTCCTAATGCGGATGCGTCTGCCCCACCTCCGGGTTGCTGCACCGCAGGTGTCGGCCACCGCGAAAGCGCAGCGGTGGGATCTCGCAGAGATGCTCGAGGTCCGACTGGCAAGGGGCCGCCGGCAGGTTGGCGATCGCGGTGGAGTTGCGGCGCTGCCACACCTCCATCGAAATCACGTTCAACTACCCCGCCGATGTGCACTTCTGTCTCGCGGCACCCAAGGCGGCCGCACGCGCCGACGTGCTCGCTGACGCCCGCCGCACCCGCCCCACCCGCTTCGGTATGACGGACCCATGTCGAAGAACCTGGCCGTACCAACCGCCGCCTGGATCAACAAACCCTTCATTCAGGCTGTGGAATGGGGTCAGGCGACCGCTGTCGGGATCACCCATATCAGAGACTTCCGACCAGGCTGACCGCGCCGCGAGCACCGCGCCAGACCTCACGCCGGGCGAAGAAGGATCGAGGCGCCAGCAAACAGACAACTGTTGACAGTGAGCGAAGGGCGAGTTACGGTATCCAGCGTTATGTGGCGCGTATCTCATAGCGCCAGGCCCTCAACCATCGGTCGGCCGACACACATCCCATAAATTCGACCCAAGGAGGAGCAGCGTGAGCGTTCCGGCCAACACCAAGTTTGACTTCAAGAGCATCGATCATCTCGCCATCACGGTGAGCGACATGAAGCGAGCCGTGGAGTTCTATCACGACAAGCTCGGCATGCCGATCCTCTGGACGATGGAGTACAAGAATGATGAGGGCGAGGTCATTGGACAGCACTGGTATTTCGGTGTCGGCAACGATGGCTCGCACCTCGCGCTCTTTTACTGGAAGGACGGCTACCAAACCGTCCCGGGGCGTCCGGGCCATCCGGTGAAGCCGATCAACAAGCGCGCCTATCCAATCGCCGAGCTCATGCACTTCAACCTTCGCGTAGATGCGGATCGTATCGAGGAGTACTGCGACCGTCTCAAATCGGTCGACATCCCCTTCAGTCACACGGTCCGGTACGAGAACCCCGAGCGTCCGGGCCAACTCGTTGCCGAGAAGCGCGAAAACGAGTTTCTGCCTGCCCGTGAGGGTGCCCTGATGAGCTCTGTGTATTTCACGGATCCCGACGGCATTGAGCTCGAGTTCAACGCGTGGTTTCCGATCTGGCAGTCCTGGCCGAACGACGCCATTCCCATGAACGACGAAGTCTCGGTCTGACGTTTCTCGTTTGTCGGGGTCGGTCGGAGCCTGCGTTCCGACCGACCCCGACCGGCGGCTGGACGCCAAAAGGATTGAAAACCGACGGAGAGGAACGTCGCCGAGATGAATTTTCAGCAAGTTGATCGACCCGTCCGGGTCGAAATAGACGACGCAGTGTGGACACTGGAACTGTCGCGTCCGGAACGTCGCAACGCCATCGACCTTGTCATGATTGACCAATTGCACGAGGCATTGGACAGGATCGAGCACGCGACCGTGGCACCGCGCGCCGTCGTACTCACAGGTGCTGGCGGGAGCTTTTGCAGCGGAGCCGACCTAAAGGCTCGCTCGGGGATGGCGCCTGAGGATCGGGCCGCACATGCCTCGCGCATCGCGCAGAGCGCAGCGCGCATCGCACACCTAGCGATGCCCACCATCGCGGTCGTGGACGGTTTCGCGCTTGGAGCCGGGTGTGAACTCTCGCTCGCATGCGACATCCGGATCGCGACGGACCGTGCGGTCTTCGGGCTGCCGGAGACGGCAGTCGGTGTTATTCCTGGTGCCGGCGGAACCCAGCGACTAACTCGCCTGGTCGGACCCGCTCGGGCCAAAGAGATGATCTTCTGGGGCTTGCGAGTCTCCGGCGCTGAGGCCGAACGCACAGGTCTCGCCCAACGATTCTGTCCCTCTGCCGATGCCGCGGCAGAGGAATTGAAGAACCTGCTCGACGATCTCGCATCGCGAGCACCGCTCGCCATTGCTGCTGCCAAGCGAGCTATCGATGCCGGCATCGAGCTGCCGCTCGATGAGGCCCTCCGGCTCGAGTCTGAGCTGGTGGCTCCCTTATTCGGCACTCACGACTACCAGGAAGGCGTCGACGCGTTCGCGGAACGCCGACCGCCCCGCTTCCGCGGCTACTGAGCGATCGCCGCAGAACTGCTAATTTTTCGATTTGTCTGCCAAGTGTTCGCAGTTGGCACACCACGAACCACCAAGGAGTTCCAGATGCCACGTTTGAAGCAGGTCTCCCGGACCGAAGTGACCGATGAGCGCATTCTCGCCCAGTACGACAAGGCATTCGGGAGCAAAGACCCTGTCGCCGAGCCCGGTACCCACGGCGGAACGCCAGGCCACTGGTGGACGGTTTACGCACTCGACCCCCAGCTCTTCGGCCTGATGCAGGACCGTCAAGCCTGGCAGTTCAGCGAGGAGCGGCTTGTCCCGCCGGTGCTGCGCGAGCTGGCCATTACGCGGGCTGGCTGGGTGGTGGGATCCCAGTTCGTTTTCTCCCAGCACACCAAGATGCTGCGTAAACTGGGCGTCGACGAAGAGATGGTTACCTCTGTGCCGCACTGGGGTTCGGCGTCGTGCTACAGCGACATCGAGCGGGCCGTTCTGGCCTATACCGACGACCTGGTCGCCAACACTGGGCGCACCACCGACGAACTTTTTGAGAAGCTCAAGAAGGAACTTAGCGACCGCGCAATCCTCGAGTTGACGTTCATGATCCTGACGTACCAGTCCTCGGCCACGATGGCGAGGGCCCTGCGCCTGGAATTTGATGACCGTCCTGAACAGGTCGTAGAGATCAAATGATTGCGATGACCGGGAGTCGCAGTGATCCGCCGCGACCGCACTTGCTCAGCAGGACCTACAAGGAAGTGGAGCGATGACTGCCAGGAGAGAAGCTCAGCGTCGTGACTTCCGTGCGCTGATCGAATCCGGCGAGACGGTGGTCGTCCCCGGGGCAGCCAATTCCCTGACCGCGCGGATCATTGCGGATCTTGACTACAAGTCCGTCTACGTGACTGGTGCCGGCGTGGCGAACACTTACCTGGGAGTTCCTGATATCGGTCTACTGACTCTCAGTCAGCTTGCTGATCACGTGTCTGCGATGAGCGAGGCCGTGGACATCCCGATGGTCGTGGACGCCGACACAGGGTTCGGCAACGAGGTCAACGCATGGCACACCGTGCGGATCCTCGAGAAGGCAGGTGCCAGCGCCCTGCAGATAGAGGACCAGACTTTCCCCAAACGGTGTGGGCACTTCGAAGGAAAGGAGACCATCAGCGCTGAAGAGATGGTCTCCAAGATCGGAGCAGCGATTGATGCCCGTACCGATGAGAACCTGCTGATCGTCGCCCGCACTGACGCGCGCTACATCGAAGGCATCGACGAGGCGTGCCGCCGCGCATCGATGTACCGGGATGCCGGCGCCGATGTGACGTTTGTGGAAGCACCCCAGGACATCGACGAGATCGAACGGATCGCCAAAGAGGTCGAGGGTCCCAAGGTGCTGAACATCGTGCAGGGCGGCAAGACCCCCGAACTGAGTTGGGAGCACGCCCACGACCTGGGGTTCTCCATACTGCTCTACGCCAACCTCGCACTTCTCGCGGGCGTGCATGGGATTCGCGAGTCCCTGACTGGATTGAAGGAGCATCGCGGTGCCGACAGTGGCGCACCGCGCGCAACTTGGGAGCAACGCCAGGCTCTGGTCCGCAAGGACTTCTTCGACGGGCTCGAAGGTAGGTTCGGCCGATACTGATAAATGCGGCCACGCGGCCTGCCGACGAAACGAGGGACAGCAGAAATCGCCACAAGAGTGGGAAGCGGCGGGACTGAGTACGCTGATGCGAAGACCACGGCTCTGGCCGTGTGGAATACCAGGGCTCGATTCTGGGTGGATGCGGGGACGGATGCGCCAGCGGGCTTGTACGAGGACTGCCTCCGTCGTGGTCGCCCGCGCCCGCGCAGCAGGGCTCACCATTGCCAGCGTGCCGAGCGGGTTCACTCCCGCCGACGTCAACGACTTCCTGAGTCACCGCCACGATGGGCGAGCGCATCAAGACAGCAGGCGAAGCCCAAGTCCGCCGACGCAGCAGCTTCCACGCCGCCCTGACATCGGTTAACGAGGACATCGAGGTGTGCAAGGCGCATGTGAAGCGCGTTTCGACGCAGACCTCAATGATCTTCCTGGCCAATAAGGTTCACCCGCCTATGCCCTGGCCACCCCACACAACTGTGGTGTGGTGCTAATGGCGGTGTGGGAGGCTCCGACCTGGACTAGACTTCATCGTCCCTTCCGGCTTTGTGCCGAACCCGACATCCACCACTTCCTGGTTTGGTCCATCTTCCCCAAGCAGGTACGTACGCCGCCAGCGAAGAGTTCATGGGCTCCCTTTGTAGAGTCCCCGCGCGACGCACGCGCGAGCAGTCGGTCAGCCCCTGGGCGCGCACAGGCGATGTATAAGTTGATGTCGAGACTGGTCTCTGATAGCCGGGTCTCGCCAACACGAGCGATGTGGCCAGGCTCTGCCATCGCTGCCGCCATGACTGATCCGGCGACGGAAGTTTGCACCGTCGCGTCGATCGGCCCACCAGTTGCACGGCGCCGCCGTGGTGGGAGTTCGCGACGCGCGCTGCAAGTGCGGATCCTTCGCTCCAGGGCTACTGCATGGAAATCCACATCACCGGGGTAGGGCTTCTCGGGGTTGGGGTTCAGCAGCTGCTCCACGGCTTGGTCTCGCAAGATCTGGCGGATCTGGCTCTCCTGGTCCGTTGTGCTTGGTCGCAGGATGCGCTACCTGTGCCTCGAGGAGGATGCGGATCCCGTACATGGTGCGTCGCCTCTCCAGGCGAGACGTCGCGAACATAGGCTCCGCGGTTGCCCTCGAACTCGATGGGACCTTTCGCGCTCAGCTGCTGGACAGCGTCGCGCATGGGTCCTCGGCTGATGTCGCGCAGCGCCGGCCAGTCCTACCTCGTTAATTCAAGCGCCGACTCGGGATCTCCCTTCCATATCATCGCTCTGCAGCAGCTCAAAGGGCTGTGGGGGAACGGAGTTGGATACAACGTGCGCCGATTTACACTCGCGGCTTCGCCGTTTGCGACTGCCCATGCCCGGCGCCTGATGAGGCTGTGTGTCAGTCGACGGTCTATGTACTGCGACTCCATCTGATTTTAGTTATCTGTTGACAGTTGTCTGAGTGCAGCGTTAGCGTATGTGACATCCAGCACGTGTGTGAGCAATGCACGTGCGCGCTACGAGGCTCAGGCCTCAAAAGAAAGGATCGTTACCGTGGGTGACCTTGATGGACGTCGAATTGTGATCACTGGAGCAGCCAGCGGCGTGGGCGCCGGGCTGGTCGCCGGGCTCACCGAACGAGGAGCCCGTGTCGTTGGCTTCGACCTCGACGCCGAAGCAGGTCAGGCTAATGCCGACAAACACGGCACGGGGTTCGCGGCCTGCGACATCAGTGATCCTGAGTCGGTGGCAACTGCTTTCCAGGAAGCCGATCGTGTGCTCGGTGGCCTCGACTGCTTCATCAACGCCGCGGGTGTTGCCCCCGCCGAGGCTGCGGCCTCGACCCCGCTCGAGCTCTGGGAACTGTGCCACCGCGTCAACGCGACCGGCACATTCTTGACCAACCTCAAGGCATTCGAGCGGCTGAAGGACAACGGTGGCCGCATCATCAACTTCGCGTCGGCAGCAGGCATGGCCGCCTACCCGAGCAAGGCCGCCTACGCGGCAAGCAAGGGCTCGGTGCTCGCCTGGGTAAGAACGATTGCCGTTGAGTGGGCACCCTTCGGCATCACCGTCAACGCCATCGGGCCGCTCATGTGGACCTCGATGTACGACAAGACTCGCGCCGGCATCGCCCCCGAGAACCTCCCCGCGCATGACGCCCTAATTAAGTCGATCATCCCCATGGGTCGCATGGGGCAGGTGGAATCCGACCTTGTCCCCGTCCTCGCGTTCCTCGCCGGTGAAGGGTCGGGCTTCATCACGGGCCAGACGATCATGATCGACGGCGGCCAGACCCAGGTCCGCTGAGACCGGCGAGGGAGAGCGGAGATAACAATGGCCACATATGACGTCAACCTCCTGATCGCAGGGGAACTCGTGCCCGGCAAAGGCGCGCAGATCACGGTCGACAACCCGGCCACCGAGGAGACCCTGGCCACCTTTGACGGGGCATCGGAGGACCAGGTCGACGCGGCGATCGAAGCAGCCCGGCGAGCGTTCGACTCGGGCGTGTGGAGCGACCCCGAACTGCGCAGGGATCGACTGCAGCGAATCGCAGACTTGCTCGAAAAGCACGAGGACGAACTCAACAAGATCATCATCAGCGAGGTCGGCACGCCGATCTCCCTCAGCACCTACCTGCAGGCCCGCGAGCCCGTGGCTGTCTTCCGCTCCTTCGCCGACTACGCCGTACGGGACTGGACAGACTACCTCGGCGTGAAGGACGGTCCGCTGCGCAGCGACGCGATCATCCGACGCCTACCTACCGGCGTAGTCTCGGCCATCGCGGCCTACAACTACCCCGTCCTCTTCGCCGCCGCCAAACTCGGCGCCGCCTTCGCGGCTGGCTGCACCGCAGTGCTGACGCCGAGCCCGCAAGCGCCCCTGGGCATTCTATTCCTGGCGCGGCTGCTTCAGGAAGCAGACCTTCCGCCGGGAGTGGTCAATGTTGTGGCGGGCGGCGTCGATGTCGCCCAACGCATGACGACCCACCCCGATGTGGACAAGGTAAGTTTCACCGGCAGCGCCTCTGTCGGCCGCCAAATCATGGCGCAGGCAGCACCCGGGCTCAAACGGCTTGTCCTCGAACTTGGCGGCAAGTCTCCCTCGATCATCCTTCCCGATGTCGATGCACCGTCGATTGCTGACCAGGTGCACGCCCGCTATGCGCGGAACGCGGGTCAGGGTTGCTCATCTCCGACGCGCATCCTCGTCCACAAGTCCCAGATCGACGACTTCATCGACGCCAGCAAACCTGTCCTCGCGGAGATGAAGGTCGGAGACCCCTGGGACCCGAGCACCGTCGCCGGTCCTCTCATCACCTCCCGCCACCGCGAGCGTGTCGAGGGCTTCGTGGACCGCGCTGTCGCCGACGGGGGCTCCATCGTCGCCGGAGGTGGACGCCCGGACATCGAGCGTGGCTGGTTCATGAACGCTGCTCTGATCGCAGGTCTCGACAACTCCGCTGAGATCTGCCGCGAGGAACTCTTTGGCCCCGTGGGCGTCGTTCTTCCCTACAACACCATCGACGAGGCCATCGAGATCGCAAACGATTCCCAGTACGGCCTGGCCGCGACCATCTACGGCGACGCTGACACAGCCAAGGAGATCTCACCGCGACTACGCGTCGGTACGGTCATGGTCAACGGCTGGATCGGACGACCGGACCAGAGTTCTGGCGGGTTCAAGGCCAGCGGCATCGGCCGCGAAATGGGCGCTCAAGGCGTTCTCGAGTTCCTCGAAGGCCAGTATGTCGCCTGGCCCGAACCTGCGGAAGGTCTCTGATGACTGTCGTATCCTACGATGCGCGACTCGGCCAGCCGAGCTTCAACGCGCAAGAGACCGAATCGAGCGAGCTGGACTCCATCCTGGAGAAGGCAGCGCGAACTGCCGAGATCCTGGCACGCACCGCACCGGCGGAGCGTCGTACGTGGCTGTATGCACTGGCCGATGCACTTGAGGCCGCTGCCGATGAGGTGGTGGTCATCGCCGACCGCGAGACCGGTGCTGGAGAGCAACGGCTCCGAGGTGAGTTGGCGCGTACCGCACAGCAGTTGCGCTACTTCGGTGACGTCGTGGTGGAGGGTTCTTGTTTCGAGCTCACCCGCGACGAGACGCTTCCAGACGTTCCTCCGCTCGTCCGCATCAATCACCCCCTCGGTCCAGTGGCAGTCTTCGGGGCGAGCAACTTCCCGTTCTTCATGGGAGTGCTCGGCAATGACACCGCTTCGGCGCTCGCCAGTGGCTGCCCAGTGGTCACCAAGGTGCACAGCGCCCACCTCGAGCTCGGTCTTCGACTCGCCGAGATCGCACAGGAAACCCTTCGCGCGGCCGGAGCACCCGATGCGCTGCTGCAGGCCGTGGTAGGACGTCGAAGTGGCATCGAACTCGTGAAGGCACCCCAGGTCTCGGCGGTTGGCTTCACCGGTTCGCAGGCAGGCGGACTGGCGTTGTGGCGGGCGGCAAACGACCGCGATCGGGTGATCCCGGTCTACGCCGAGATGGGGACCGTCAACCCCGTCGTGGTCACCCCTGATGGCGCTCAGGACATGGAGGAAGTGGCCAGCCGATTCGTCGCCGGATTCACGCTGGGCTTCGGTCAGTACTGCACCAAACCCGGTCTGCTGTTCGCCCCGTGCGGCGTCGGAGCGGCAGAACTGATCGGCAAGGCACTGAAAGAGGCTGATCCCGAGCCGGTGATGTTGACTCAGGCCATTGCGTCGGACGTTGCTGCTGGCGTGGCCGACATGGTTGCGGCCGGCGCGGAATTGGTCACGTCGGTGGGCTCTGAAATTACGGGATGGAGCGCACCGGCGGCGGTGCTGACCGCTCCAATCGAGGCGCTGACTGCAGGAAGTCGCCTGCTGGAGGAGACCTTTGGTGCGGTTGCCGTCGTCGTCGAGTACGACGATGAGGAGCAGCTCATCGTCGCCCTGCGACGACTGCAGCCGTCATTGGCGGCCAGCGTCCTCACCGGGGGTCCCTCTGATAGTGCCGCCGGACGTATGGCATCGGTCCTGGCTGAGCGAGTGGGCCGGGTGATATTCGACGGATGGGCCATGGGTGCATCGGTGACGTGGGCTCAGCAGCACGGTGGTCCCTGGCCATCGACATCGGCGCCCAGCACGACCTCCTTGGGTGCCTACGCGATTGGGCGCTTCGTTCGCCCGATCGCCTACCAGAGTGGGCACGACGCATGGCTCCCAGAGCCCGCCCGATCGGACAACCCCTGGTCATTGCCGGCACGGATCGACGGCGTCTGGACGCCAGCCTAACCACGAGCGTGGCTCACAACTAAAGTCATTCAACCGTTTTCGCGGCACAGAAGGTGAAGTTATGACCAGTGACCAGCAGTCGGCACAGGGTGTCAATGACTGGACGCCCACCGAGGAACGATTCACAAACCTGCGAACCCCGGAGTGGGAAGCGGAGATGGGGCGGCTGCGGAAGCAGTGTCCTGTGGCGCACACCGAGTTGTTCGGCGGTTTCTACACGCTCTCGCGATACGAGGATGTTGCCAAGGCATCCCGGGACTTCCGCACCTACCGCTCCGGCCAGCCCTTCATCCGGGTGCCCGGGATGTCCGGACTCATCCCGAGTTCGCTCAACCCGCCGGAGCACGGCCCCTACCGCAAGGTGCTCAACACCTACTTCAGACCCGAGATCATGAATGAACTCGAAGATGCCATCACCAGATACGCTGTCGATGGAATCTCCGAACTCACCGCTGCCGGCTGCGGCGACGCCGTCGCGGCGATCTGCAAGCCCGTCCCTGCGCGGGCGCTCGCTACGTGGCTGCGACTCGGCGAGGACGCACACACGCAACTGCTTGGACACTTCACGCAGCTCGGCGGCGACTTCGATGATCCCGAGCGGATGAATGAGCTGATGTTCTCGGTCTTCGCCGGTCACATCAGCAAAGTCGTAGCCGATCGCCGCGCGAACCCCCGGGATTCTGCCGTGGATGTCCTCCAGGGGATACTCGAAATGGAGGTCGACGGGGTACCCACGAGCGACGAGACTGCCGTGGCCGTGGGCGTCGCACTGATCGGCGCGGGTCACGCCACCACAGCCGACGCGCTGGGATCGGCGATCTACCGCCTTGCGCAGGACCAGGAGCTCCAGCAGCGCCTGCGGGACAACCCGGACTTAATTGTTCCTGCATCGGAGGAGTTCCTGCGCCTGGACTCCCCGCTTCCTGAGCGGGGCCGTCACACATCGACCGATGTCGAACTGCACGGCGTGACGATTCCCGAAGGTTCGCTGGTAGCCCTGAACTACGGATCGGCCAACCACGACGAGGAGAAGTTCGAGCGTCCCACGGACTGTTTGATCGATCGCGCCCCCAACCAGCACCTCGCCTTCGGATTCGGGCCGCACCAGTGCGCCGGAGCACCCCTCGCGCGACTCGAGTTGCGAGTCGTGTTGACGGAACTGCTCGCGCGCACGTCCTCGTTCTCACTCGCCGGGGAACCCGAGTCCGTGCGTGGACTGATGATGAACGGCCTCGAGACCCTGCCGCTCGTCATCGAAGGCGCATAACGCGGTGGGGCCCGCCGCATCGTCGAACATCACCGTTGGTGACGCGCTGCGTCGCTGTTGCGAGAGGAAGAACTAGATGAGCACGCCGTCCGTCATTGTGGTCGGGGCAGGACCAGTGGGGCTGGCGACAGCGCTGGAACTGGGACTTCGCGGCCAGGAGGTACTGGTCCTCGAAGCGGGGAATGGCCAGGTCCACCATCCAAGGGCGGGCGGTGTCAACAGTCGCACGATGGAGTTCGTCCGGCGCTGGGGCTTGTCAGATCAGGTGCGCGGCTGTGGATTCCCAGCCGATTACCCGCTCGACATCGTCTTCAGCACGGGCCTTGACCGGCACGAGCTGTACCGCCACGAGGTAAAGCCCCTTGGGCTGATGCCCACGCCGCCCCAGACGCCCGAGCGTCGTCAGCGGTGCCCCCAACTGTGGTTCGATCCCATCCTGACCGAGGCTGCTTCGAAACTTCCGAATGTCGACCTGCGGTTCAACGTCACCGTAGACCGCCTCGAATCGCACTCCGACGGCGTGACAGCGCACTTCACCGATGCCGCAGGTCAGGCAGGCACGGTGGATGCGCGGTATGCAGTGGCGTGTGACGGAGCCGCCAGCCCCCTGCGGTCGGCCCTCGGTATCGAGATGTCCGGCATCCCGCTGCTCAATCGCTCGATCGGAGTCTTCTTCCGGTCCAAGAACCTCGTCGAACGCGCGGGGGTTCGCCCCTCCGCGCGCTGGGTCTTCATCTCGCCCGAGGGCCCGATCGGCAATCTGACGGTGGTCAATGGTGACGACCTGTGGCGGTTCACCCACATCCTTGAAGGGACGGATCGGCAGGAGTTGGACGTGGCCGGCGTCGAGCGCGTGATGCGCCGGGCCCTCGGCCCCGAACCGGACATCGAGATCCTCGACATCGCGCCTTGGCGCCGCTCGCAACTGGTGGCTGACAGCTATCGCTCGGGGAACATCTTCCTTGCGGGCGATAGTGCACACACGATGTCGCCCACCGGTGGTCACGGTTCGAACACCGGGATCGGGGATGCGGTCGATCTCGCGTGGAAGTTGGACGCCCGACTTCGAGGTTGGGGCGGCGAGGATCTTCTCGATTCCTACGAGCTCGAGCGCCGTCCGATCGCGCAGAGGAACGCCTCGGCGGCGACCCGAAACTTTTACGGCTGGTATGCGAAGTCGGACACGAGCCTCATCATGGAAGAGAGCGACGAGGCCGAGAGCGTGCGTCGGCAAGTTGGCCAAGAGCTCTTCGACGGCACCCGCGAGGAGTGGGAGTCGATCGGGGTCGCACTCGGATACCGCTACGAGAACTCACCCATCGTGGTGGGCGACGACTCGCCGGAACCAGAAGACACGTTCGGCACCTACACACCGACGAATCGTGCCGGCCACCGCGCACCGCATGCCTGGATTGATGAAACCACGTCCGTCCTCGACTGGTTCGGGGAGGGATTCATGCTCCTGCACCAAGGGAGCGAGGCGCCACCTCAGCTAATCGACAGTGCCCGGAAACTCGGAGTTCCTCTCGCGGCAAAGAAATTACCCTCCTCCCTCACTGACCTGTACCCGACCGAGCTCACGCTCGTCCGTCCCGACGGGCACGTCGCGTGGCGAGGTGACACCGGGTCCGTCGATGAGCGCACGCTGCTCCTTCGAGTGGCAGGCCGCACAGCCGAGCAGGAAGCAGACGGAGCCGGTATGGGCGAGCGGCTTTGAGGTCGAACTGGCCCCCACCGGCGAGGTTCTGTCGGTGGACCTCGACGAGGCAATCCCCGACGTACTCGAAGAACACCGCATCGAGGTCTTTTCGTCCCGACGAGACGGCACGTGCGAGAGGGACGTCATCTCCGACGACATTGAGCACCGTGACTCAGTGGCCTCGCCGGAGGAGCAGGCCGCGAACGACACCACATCCGTGTGTGTTTCGCGCGCCCGATGCCCTCGCGTCGCCCTCGACGCACGGTGCGGATCGACACGAACTTTTGACACGATGATGGGAGTAGATGCATGAGCGCCACAGGAGTCAGTACATCCGAGAGGTCCTCGACTGTGTGGCCGGTCGACGAGCGCGCGAGCGGCATCCTGGGAGGGATCAAGGTCCTCGACCTCAGCCGAGTCGTCGCCGGACCGTACTGTGCCCAGATGTTGTCGGACCACGGGGCCAACGTGATCAAGGTCGAGAGCCCTGCGGGCGACGACACTCGGCAGTGGGGCAAGCTCACGCCGGATGGTTCCTCGAGCAGTTACTACTACGGACTGAATCGCAACAAGGCCAACATCGAGTTGGACCTGGCGACCGAAGAGGGCCAGGAGGTGCTCGGGCGGCTCATTCACGAGGCGGACGTGGTCATCGAGAACTTCAAAGTCGGGACGATGGAGCGATGGGGCCTCGACTACGAGACCGTCCTGGCTCCACGCCACCCGCAACTGGTCTACTGCCGCATCAGCGGTTTCGGAGCCGATGGCCCCCTGGGCGGGCTGCCAGGGTACGACGCTGTGCTCCAGGCGTACGGCGGCCTCATGAGCGTGAACGGATATTCCGACCGGGGTCCGTTGCGGGTCGGTGTGCCCATCGTCGACATCGTCGCAGCAAACCTTGCCTTCAGCGGAATCATGCTGGCGCTCTACGAGCGCCGTGACTCTGGCCTGGGGCAGTTCGTGGACACGACTTTGCTCGACTCGGTCGTCTCGATGCTGCTCCCGCACTCACTGTTGTGGGCCATGGATGGTGATCGACCCGAGCGGACCGGAGAGGCACATCCGGCAGTCGCCCCCTACCAGACCTTCGAGACCGACCGGGGAGACTTCTTCCTCTGCGCCGGCAACCCGCGCCAGTTCACGTCCCTGATGAAGGTCCTAGGACGTCCTGAGGTGGTCGAGGATGCGAGGTTCTCCACGAACGAGGCGCGACTACGCAACGTCACGGAGTTGGCGAAGATCATCTCGGACCAGATCAGTGGCCGCGACCTCGAGGCGCTGACTCGCGAACTGAACGAGGCGGGTGTGCCTGCAGCGGAGGTGAAGGAGATCCCTCATGCGCTGCAGAGTTCCCAGGTAAAGCACCGGGATCTCTTCATCGACAGTGGTGACTACCGAGGCGTTGGTGTTCCCATCAAGCTAAGCCGATCCGCGGCTCGGAAACCGTCTGCGGCCGTCCCCAAGGGGGCCCACAATGACCAAGTGCTTCGTGCGCTCGGGATCGGCGATGCCGGCGTAGTCTCGGCCCGTGTCGGCTGAGATACCGGCGTCGTGCCGGCTCAGGCCGGATGCATCGCATCCTCGGCCGTCTTCGCCCGGGGGTGGAGGGGCTACGCCGATGCCCCAGGGTGATGCACTCAGAGTCATCGATGCGCAAATTCACCTCGCCGAGACGTTCGGAGAGAGTGATCTGCGCGCACTCCTGGCAACCGAGCCGGTCGACCTGCTGATGGTTGACGAGTACTGGTATCGGGACAACCCCGAGTACTCGATGCCTTCCATTCCACTGGAGCAGGGCGGTTATCGGCCGCTGTCACCATTGGCCGAATACCTCGCGGTGAGCGAGCCGAGCCGGTTCGGCGTGCTGCGAAGGATCGATCGACACGATCCAGAGGCCGCGGCGCTGATCAGGCTGCTTGCAGATCTCCCGTCCCCGCGGGGGATTCGGTTCAACCTCCGGGACGCCGCCGAACGTTGCCTGTTCGCCGACGGAGCGTACGACGAATTGCTCGCGGTCGCGGCTGAGCGAGGCGTGGTCGTGTGCCTCCTGCAGCCCAACCCCGAGAGTGCCGCGCGCGCAGTCGATGTCATCGATGGGTTGCAGGTAGTCTTGGACCATTGTGGCTACCCCGAGGCTCCCAGTGATTGGGAGGCGGTCCTCGACGTTGGTGGGCACCCGTCGATCTCACTCAAGTGGGCACATGGGGCGCGCCTGCAGTGGGACGGGTATGGGGAGCGGGTTCAACTGAGCCGTGCGGTGAGTGCCTTCGGAACCGAGGGCGTGCTGTGGGCGAGTGATCTCACGATGGACGGGTCCGGTCGCAGCTGGTCGGATCTGCTGAAAATCGTGACGGAGCACCCCGAGTTTTCCTCTGCGCAGAAGCATCACCTCTTGTATGAAAATGCGCGACGCCTCTTCACCGATTGATGACGGCCAACTGTTGACAGATAGCAGTAGCGGCTTTAATGTTGCCCCTGTCACATTGGCAGCACGCGCGAAAGTGAGCACGGTCGATGAGCGAAACCAAGAGCGACTTGGTGGATTACCAGGCGCTTGCGCGCCTTGACGGCCAGGTCCACGCGATCGTCGGGGGAGGCAGTGGGATCGGTCTGGAGTCGGCTCGGGCGTTGGCGGCGTTCGGAGCGACAGTGATCTGCCTGGACTCGGACCCGGCCGCTGCCGAGAACGCGGCTGCCGAGGTGGGGGGTACGCCGGCCGTCGCTGATGTCCGCGACGATGAGGCCTTTGCGGAAGCGCTCACATCCGCCGTGCAAGAGCACGGCCGTCTCGACGGCGTGATCGATGTGGTCGGGCGCGGCCGTCACGGCCACATCAGTGAGTTCGACCGCAAGGATTTCGACGAGGTCTACGAACTCGGTGCCGTGCAGGCGCTGGCCTGTCTCCGGCTTGGCGCCAAGCTCATGACCGGACCCGGCAGCATCGTTTTCGTTGCGTCAGTCAACGGAGGCCGAAGTTCGGCCTTCAATGCGGTGTACGGCAGTTCGAAGGCCGCAATCCTGTCGCTTGTCAGATCAGCAGCAGTGGAACTTGGGCCCGTGGGGATTCGCGTCAACGCCGTCTCGCCCGGAGTCACGAGGACACCACTGCTCAGGTCGGAGGAGTACGCCTCGCTGCTCCGTGCGAACACCGCGATCACGCCACTCGGCAGGCTCGCCGAGCCCTCCGACATCGCCTCTGCGCTGCTCTACCTGTCACTTCCGTTGGCAAAGCACGTGACGGGTCAAGACATCGTTGTCGACGGTGGCCTGAGCCAGCGCTCCGCGCAAGTACCCGTGGGTGGATGGGGCGCCTGGAGCGACGCTCTCACCGAACCGCAAGAGCCCCTTGAGATCTCCCGACCCTGAAGAGTCGGGATCCGCTTGAAAGGAACGCAGTGCACTCAAACGACGAAATGGTGCGTGTCGACGCATCGGCCGAAGAGAAGATCAAGGTTTGGCTGCGCAGCTTCGAGACTGCTCTGGCCGACCGCGACGCGGCGACCTTCGATGAGCTGTTCGAAGAAAAGGCCGCCTGGCGCGACCTCATCGCCCTGACATGGGACCTGCGGCAGCGCTGGTCGCGCGAAACCCTGCGCGAGGAGATGTTCCGGCACAACGACGCGGCCAAGCTCCGCGACATAGAGATCGACCCCGAGCGCACCGCGCCGAACTACCTCGACGTCGAGCGAAGCAGGATCGAGGTGTTCTTCCGCTTCACACTTGCGCACGGCAACGGTCGCGGGCTGGTCCAGTTGCGAGTCCAGGAAGACGGTGGGTTGCGAGCGATCACCATCGGAACGAGCCTGGCTGCACTTGACGGAATTCCGGAACCGGGCGCGGGCGTCCCGCACCCCCGCCAGGGAATTGACCCGATCAACCCCGGCGAGACCTGGGGACGCCGCAGCGTGACCAAGAGTGACTTCACCCAGCGCGACCCCGAGGTCCTCATCATCGGAGGCGGACAGGCCGGTGTCAGCCTCACCGCCCGGCTCGAGCGCCTCGGCGTGGCCTCGTTGGTGATCGATCGCCACCAACGCCCCGGTGACAGCTGGCGACGCAGGTACGGCTCGCTTGCACTGCATACCCCGACTCCGGCCAACAATCTGCCCTTCCTCCAATTGCCGAAGACACACCCCAACTTCATGTCGAAGGACCAGTGGGCCGACTGGATAGAGGCCTACGTTCGCGCGATGGACCTCAACTACTGGTCGAGCACCGAGGCCCGTAGCGCCGTCTACAACGAGACCAAAAATGAATGGGACGTCGAGCTCCAGCTCGCAGACGGACAGACGCGGACGATGCACCCGAAGCACGTCGTGATCGCCATGGGCGGCGTGGGCGTGCGCCCGATCCGACCGTCGCTGCCGGGCCTGGACAGCTTCTCGGGCACTGTGCTGCACTCCAGCGACCTGACGGACAGCACCAACTTCAAGGACCAGCGGGTCATGGTGGTGGGGACGTCGACGAGCGGCCACGACATCGCATTGGAAGCCGTCAACAACGGGGGATCCAGCTGGATGCTCCAGCGCTCTTCCACCACGGTCGTCAACATCACCGAGGCCATCAATTTCAATGCGGACTACACCTCCGGCGAACGCAGCGAGCAGGAGATCGACGAGCGCCGGAACATGAACTGGATCTATCCGAAGGTCCTGGAGAAGGTCCAGACCTACGCTGCCGAGGCCGACCAGCGTCACGAGGAGTTCTACGACGACCTCCGCAAAGCTGGCCTGCAGGTCACCAGCGACGACTGGACCCAGAACTGGGCGATCAAGGTCTTCCGTGACTTCTCCGGGTACTACCTGAACGTCGGTGCCTCCGAGGCGATTATCGAAGGACGGATAAAGGTCGTCCAGGCAGTTGACCTCGAGAGTTTCGTGCCCGAAGGGGTTCGCCTCAACGATGGTTCGGTCATCGAGCTGGACGCCGTCGTACTCGCGACGGGGTTCGCCAACCTCCGCGAGGAAATCGCCGGACTCGTCGGACCCGACGTGGCTAATCGAGTCGGCGACGTCGGCGGCATGTCGCCCGATGACGGCGAACTGCGCAACAACTGCCGTCCCACCGCGCAGGCCGGACTCTGGTTCATCCAGGGCGGCATCATGGATGTTCGTCGTTATTGTGGGCTGCTCGCGCTGCAGTTGAAGGCGAACCTGGACGGGACGATTCCGACACTGGTGCGCACCGCGGACGGGGACCTGGCCGTATCGAAGAGCGATGACGGCCTTCCCTACCCGGCTGTCGTCGGCGCGGACGCACCATGAGGTCCCAGCCATGACGCGCTTCGCCGTGCAACGGATCCTTCTCGTTGTTCCGCTACTGCTCATCCTGACTCTGCTTGTGTTCCTGCTGGTTCGGGCTTCTCCGGGGGACCCCGCCGCGACCATTGCCGGTCCCGACGCGACGGCAGAGTCGATCGCGGAAATTCGTACCGACCTCGGGCTCGACCGACCCTTGCCAGTGCAATACATCTCCTACGTGACTGACCTCGCCAAAGGCGATCTCGGGACATCCTTCACCACGCGACAGCCGGTCACCGAGATGATCGGAGAGCGACTCCCGCGGACCCTCAGCATCGCCCTACTGGCGATGTTGCTGTCCATTGGCTTGAGCATCCCGCTGGGAGTATTCGCGGCCAGTCGACCAGGATCGCGGTTGGACCGGGCGATCACTGCAGGATCGGCGCTGGCCATCGCCATCCCCCCCTTCGTGTTTGCTGCCGTGCTGATCCTCCTGCTCGCCCTGGGGAGTGGCGCATTGTTCCCGCCGGGCGGCTACGCGCCGATGTCAATGGGGTTCGGCGAATGGCTCCGATATGCGACCCTCCCTGCGCTGGCGCTCGCCCTGGTCGGCCTGGCCGAGCTCACTCGGGTTCTGCGAAGCTCGATGGTAGAGGCGTTCGAACAGGATTACATCAGGACGGCCCGAGCCAAGGGCCTTGGGCGAAGCGTCATTGTGCTCAAGCATGCGGGCAAGAACGCGGCGAGCGTCTATCTGACGGTGCTGGGTCTGCAGATCGGTCGCGTACTCGGAGCCGCGGTCATCATCGAGGCAATGTTCAACATCAACGGATTCAGCCAGTTGGGATACGAGGCAGTCCTCAACCGAGACCTCCCGACCCTCCAGGGTGTGGTACTCGTCAGCGGCGCCGTGGTTCTCTTGGTCAACCTCGCGGTCGACCTGTCGTACGGAATCGTCAATCCAAGGATTAGGGCAAAATGAGCGCCGCAATCACCGCATCACGTCGTGTTCGCGTCAGCCGTCGTCTTCATCGCTCCCGCATGGTTCGGCGAATGCTCGCGGACAAGGCGGGAATCTTCAGCCTGATCATCGTGATCTTGATCTGCACGATTGGGCTGCTCTCTCTGGTGTGGACGCCTTACGATCCACTGGCGTCGGACCTCCAGGCCCGACTTGAAGGGCCGTCCGCCGCGCACTGGCTCGGGACGGACACCGTCGGGCGCGACATCCTGAGCCGGCTGATGGTGGCGACGTGGGTCACGATGAAGGCGATTGCGATCGCAATCGCCATCGCGCTGGGGTTCGGGATGGTAATCGGCGTACTTGCGGGTTACCTCGAGGGCATCACCGATGCGGTGACCTCGCGCTTCAACGACGTATTGATGGCGCTGCCGCCGGTCTTGTTCGCCGTGGCAATCGTGGGTGTTCTCGGCAGCGGACTTACCAACGCGATGATCGCGATCGGCATCCTTCTGCTGCCCCGGTTCCTGCGCCTGTCACGACTGACCACGTTAGAGTCCAAGCACGAGGACTTCGTGGAGGCTGCGCGTTGCAGCGGTGCCGGTCCGGCGCGGATCCTGATTCGTCACATCCTGCCCGGTAGCACCTCGGTGCTGCTGGTACAGACATCACTTGCTGCGGCAGTCGCGGTGATCGGAGAGGCGAGCCTGAGCTTCCTTGGACTCGGAGTGCAGCCGCCGACGCCGAGTTGGGGATCGATGACCAAGGATGGATTCGACATACTCAGCACTTCGGCCTGGAGCATCCTGCCCCCGTCAGTAATGCTGATCGCTGTCGTGCTGGCGCTCTCGGTCCTGGGTGACAGCCTCCGTGATGCGAGTGGACGATGACTGGAACGGTGAACGAGATGCTGAAGACCGAACTGCACGAGCCACTCCTCGCCCTTGACTCAGTGGCAGTTGATGTCAAGACAGAGGGTGAACCCCTACGCCTGATCGATGACGTCTCCTTCACGGTGAACCGTGGGGAGACCGTAGGTCTCGTGGGGGAGTCCGGCTCGGGGAAGACGGTGACTTCCCTGGCCATCATGCGACTGCTCCCCGCAGGATCCACAACCTCCGGATCGATCCGGCTGAACGGCCAGGAACTCACTGGGCTGTCGACGAAACAACTCAACCAGTTGCGCGGATCCAAGATGGCCATGGTCTTCCAGGAGCCACGACGCAGCCTGAACTCGGTCTTTACCGTTGGAGACCAGGTCGCCGAGGCCGTGCGCAAGAACGCCGGCATGTCCCGCAAGAACGCCCGCGCCCGGGTCGTTGAGTTGTTCGACCTTGTCCAGATCCCCGACGCGCGACGCCGCATTCGGCAGTATCCGCATGAGTTCAGCGGCGGGATGTGCCAACGGGTGATGCTCGCCATGGCGCTTGCGGGATCGCCGGAGCTTTTGATCGCTGACGAGCCGACAACAGCGCTGGATGTCACCGTTCAGCGGCAGGTTCTGGGCCTCATAGACGATCTGCAGCGCTCTCTCGGCCTTGGAGTCCTCTTGATCACACATGACCTCGGGCTCGTCGCCGAGGTCTGCGAGCGTTCGATCGTGATGTATGCGGGTCGACCGGTGGAAGAAGCACCTGTGCTCGACCTCTTTGACCGGCCTCAACACCCCTACACGGCCGGACTGCTCAATGCGATCCCGGATCCCTTGAAGAGCCGCAGCCGACTCGGCGCTATTCCCGGAACCGTTCCGTCCGCTCGAGCATTTGTTGATTCATGTCGATTCGCACCTCGATGCCCGGCGCAGCAGCACGAATGTACGGACAACTTTGTTTCGCTGGAGGAGACCACACCACAGCGAAAGGTCCGTTGTGTTCGCAGCCATGAGGTGAACGTGGAGGAGATGTTCCGTGCCTGAGTACCAGCAAGAGTCGAGTGCAAAACAGCCGGCGCTGGAGCTGCGTGGGGTTCGCAAGAGCTTCGTGACGCAACGCAGCATCCTCGGTCGCGTGACCGAGAGGTTCGATGCCGTCAAAGGAGTCGACCTCACTGTCGCGCAGGGCGAAACCCTGGCCGTAGTGGGTGAGTCCGGCGCCGGCAAGTCAACAGTGGGCAGGATGGCCCTTGGCCTGGAACACCCCGATTCGGGTCAGGTGAAACTTCTCGGGACCGATCTCGCACGAATTTCCGGCCGCGAGATGCGACGCTTCCGGGCTCGAGCGGCGATGATCTTCCAGGATCCCTTCAAGTCCCTAGACCCACACTGTACGATCCGCTACTCGCTTCACGAGCCCCTCCTCTCACAAGGCATGGGCAACCGTGACGAGCGCGATGAGCGAGTTACCGCGCTGCTCTCCCAAGTCGGGTTCCCGGTGGAGCGACTCGACAGCTATCCCTATGAGATGTCGGGTGGGCAGCTCCAGCGAGTGGCGATTGCCCGCGCGCTAACCACCGAGCCGGACCTGATCGTGTGCGACGAACCCGTGGCAGCGTTGGACATGTCGATCAGGGCACAGGTCATCAATCTCCTTCGGGACATCCAGGTTGAACGGAACCTCGCCTACCTGTTCGTGACTCACGACCTGTCCCTGGTTCGGGTGATCGCGGACCGGGTCGCCGTGATGCGTCGGGGTGAGGTCGTTGAATGTCGCCCGGTCGAGGAGTTGTACGAGGACCCGCAGCACGAGTACACCCGCGAGTTGCTGCAAGCCGTCCCCGCCCCGCACCCGCGGAATCGTCGCTTGCTCGCTGGTCGCCCAGTAGCTGCCGCCGTTTCTTGACCTGTCCGGACCACCGGTCCAGACATTTGGGTACGCCTGACGCCCAGTGCAGTCACGGAGCCGCCGAAACAGCCCGCCACATTCGATCATTCAGATCGGCCTCGAAATACTATGCAGTCCGGGACCGGAAGTCCTTGAGCGATTTTGGAATGTCTATGAATCCTGAGCCGACGGGTTCGCCGCGACCGGGCCGAGGTCGGTCCAACGATGGGCCACACGACTTGCTCTGTTTCGTCATTCCGGTCCTCCGGTGCAACACCCTGGCCTGCGCCGATCTGTCGGTCGATTCGGCCCACGCCAGGGATCGGCGCGAGGATCGGCGTGAACCTTTGGGTGTCACCGTGCTCATCACGACCTGGGCGGCTAGCCAGCTTGAAGTGGATCTGGCGCAATTGCCGTGATTCTGTTGTTGGCCTTCGCTATACGGTGTGGAGGATGCGCATGTGGAGAAGGTCCAGGTTTGCGCGTCCGTAGATTTGGCGTTTGAGCACTTTTGTGCGGTCGATGTGTCCTTCACAGGCCCGGAGCTGTAGGACCATGTCAGCCCTGCGGTGACGGCATCTAGTTCTCGGCGCAAACCTGTGACGGACGACCGCAGTGCCCGATCTCCTTTGGTGTCGACGGCCATCATCCAAGCGCCGAGGTCGTCCCGCGACGGTCGATCATGATCTCGGCGAAGTCGTGGACAAAGCTGTCGTGTTTTAGCCGAGACGGGACTGCGCTCCAGCAGCGCATCGAGCTGAATGTGGTCGTCGGCGGAGTGCCGATCCGGGTGGCGGGTCAGCCTGTCCGGCCCTGGCCAATCCGATCGCTGTGACCATCGCCCCGAGCGTGGGAGTGCGTCGTGACCGTGCTCGGGGCAGGCCCGGTACCTTTCCGGCGAAAGTCTTTGCCGTGCAATCAATGGTGTCGCAGAAGAACCGACGCACCCGAAGGTCGATCATGACCGGATGTCCACCGATCCGGTGTCGGCCAGCTGCCGGCGGTACAGGGAATGCACGCGAGCGGACTCACCATCACAGCGCGGACATCGTCCCGGGTCGCCCTACGGCTCTGCGGTGATTCGGATCGTGGAACCGACCCGACGCACCACCGCGACAACGAGACCACCATATGGTGCAGCAACGCCCGCATGCCTCGAAACCACACGCCGACTATCCTCACCCGCCGCAGTTCAGCGCACCTGGCGGCCTCCGTCAGCCGACTGGATTGCCGGGCGGGGGCGGGTATGCACTCGCCAAAAGGTGCATCTCGTCTTGGATGCCGTTCGATTCAGGGAGGACCTGCCACAAGCGTTCGATGAACCGGCGCGATGTCATTCCGAAGTGCACAAGGACGTCCTCCTCGGAAGGGCCGCCGAATGGTGCCCACCTTCTTGCGAAGTCGATTAGGCGTTCCGCCTCCGCCTCAGAATGGGTGCGTTTGCGGTTGGCTTCGAGCCAAGCGAGGCGACGCCTCTGACGCCACCTCTGATACTCACGAGAGTTCATGGCAATTCACGCAGCTAAATTAATGGGGACTTGCGGGAGGGTTGGAAGATCGGAGACCACGGCAGCGAGGAACATGCCCGGAGTGGCAGCCGCGTTCGCCTGACTGTCAAAGCACTTATGTAACGCCGCACTAGCGGTTGCGCCGCCAGATACTAACGTCGAAGAACGGCTCCCCGCGGTCGCTACCCGGGTGCATCGTGGGACACGAAACCCCTCTCTGTCAACCTGGTCTGAGACACAATCTGTGTCTGTAATCAGTGAGGTTTTGAGGGCGAGTTCGGAGTAGGAAGCATTGAGTAGCGAAG
>NZ_JBHXWI010000064.1:0-50231 GCF_042671975.1 Rhodococcus sp. NPDC127593
TCGTCGACATCCTCGTCGCACCCGGTGACCAGGTGATGGTCGACCAGCTGCTCGCACGAGTCACCCCGCACACCGACACCACCGACACGAAAGAATACGCGTCATGACCGAATTCCTTGCCACCGGCCAGCTATGGATCGCGTCGGCAACGGTGCGCGCGACCCAGCGCAGGAATACGCAGGACCTCTCTTCCTGATCGCGGTGGACGGCGATAGGACGGTAGTCCGATGCCTGTCAGGCGCAAGCGAAACTACGTCGTTGGTAACTATTCATCCCGATATGATCTGGGTCACAATTCCGCCGGTTCGGAAGAGGTAACCGTGACTGCCCATTCGTCTTTACTGAGGCCGCGCGACACGGATGCGCTGCGAGCGGCGTTGCGGCAGGTCGCCTTGCAGGGCTCCGTGCCGGTGTTGTTCGGCGGTGAGGTGCAAGGCGACTCGCTGCTGGTCAGCGAGCTTGTCGGCACCAGGACCGGCGTGCTGCGCGGGTTGGTGGTGCGGTCGCGATCGGGGCTCGGTGGAGCCAGCATGGTTGCCGGTCGTCCGCTGTCCGTCGCCGACTACCACTCCGCAGCGAGCATCACCCATGATTACGACACCCCGGTGCTGTCGGAGGGAATCAGATCAGTGCTGGCCGTGCCGGTGCTGGTCGACGGGATGCCGCGAGCGATTCTCTATGGCGCCTACCGTACGGCCGCGCCGTTCGGCGGCTCCATCGCCGATCTGATGGTCGATTCGGCGCGTCGGCTGGGCCAGGAGTTGCAGATCCGCGACGAGGTGGACCGCCGCCTGTTGATGCAGCAGTCGCAGCTAGTTGATTCGGGTGAGGCGGGGGTTGATGTCGAGGGGGTCCGGGAGGTGCATGCCGAGCTGCGCCGGTTGGCGGCCGATCCCGAACCTGCCACGGGTGGGCAGCTGCGGTTGCTGGCCGATGAGTTGTTGCGGGCGTTGGCGAGAGAGGCTCCCGCCAGCACGGGGCCGTTGACCGGCCGGGAGATCGATGTGCTGGCTCAGGTCGCGCTGGGGTGCACCAATAAGCAGGTCGCCGAACGGCTGTCCCTGCGGCCTGAGACCGTGAAGGGTTACTTGCGTGGTGCCGCAGTAAAGCTCGGCACCCACACCCGGCATGAGGCAGTTTCCCGTGCCCGCCGGCTGGGGCTGATTCCGTAGTCGCCGGTCTGCATGACGGTACTGGCCTCGGCGAGGTGAAGGTTTTAATCCGCCAGGATTTGGCGGTGATCGCATCGAGCAATGTTGCGGCCGTGCGTGTGCCTGCGCATGCCAGTTCTCCTCGAGTTCAACGGCATTGTCACGTTAACGGTAGTGGGGTCCGGCTGGCAGGATCGGCTTGGTGAACACCGCAGCGCCGTCGTACAAGCGTCACCGCTTCCCGGTCGACATCATCCAGCGCTGCGTGTGGTTGTACTTCCGCTTCAGCCTCAGCTTCCGCGATGTGGAGGAGATGATGCTCGAACGCGGTGTCGTGATGTCCTACGAGACGATCCGGCGCTGGTGCGCGAAGTTCGGGCAGGACTGGGCGAGCCAGCTGCGGCACCGCTCGGCCCGACCGGGCGATAAGTGGCACCTCGCCGAGGTCTTTATGAGGATCGATGGCGAACAACGCTACTTGTGGCGGGCGGTCGACCAGCACGGCAACGTGCTCGACGTACTGGTGCAGTCCCGCCGCAATGCCAAGGCTGCCAAACGATTCTTCCGTAGGCTGCCCAAGGGCCTGCGATACGTGCCGCTGGTGCTGGTCACCGACAAGATGGCCAGCTACACCGTCGCGCATCGCGACCTGCTCGGCACCGAAGCCCTGCAGGCGGTATGGCCCCGACAAACTTACGAATCCAACTACTCAGTCCGCCCCATCAGAGATTTCGTTGATCTGTGGTGAAATTCGTTTCTGTCTGACCGGTTTGGTCCATCGTCGAGGCCCAGTTGGCGAGAAGCGTCAGTCCGTCATGGGAGGGGCTGTTGGGTTCGGCGCTGTATGCGGTGAGGGTTAGGCCGGTGTCGGCAGGAAGTTCCATGACGTCGAAGGTGAGGCTCAGGCCGCCGACTGCGGGATGATGGAATCGTTTAACGCCGAATCGGTGTAGTCGCACGTTGTGGGTGGCCCAGCGGTTCCGGAACGTGTCGCTGCGGGTGGACAGTTCTCCGACGAGGTCGGTCAGGCCACGGTCGTAGGGGTTGCGCCCGGCTTCGGTGCGCAGCATGGCCACGGTGATGTCCGCCGCATCGTCCCACTTCGGATAGATCGCTCTTGCCTGCGGGTCGAGAAAACAGAACCTGGCGAGATTCACGGGTCGGACCGGGTCGGCATACACCGCGGAGTACAGGGCATATCCGAGCCGGTTGGCCGACAGAATATCCAGGCGCGCGTTCATCACGATCGCGGGTAGAGCGGTCATGCCGTCGAGAATCCGTTGCACGCTGGAACGAACCTGCTGCGGCGGGGCAGGGCGGCGGCGGGTGCGGGCTGTGGCGTTGGCGGCGTGGGCCAGGTCGTACAAATGTGCGTGTTCGGCTTCGTCGAGTTGCAGGGCACGGGCGAGGGCGTCGAGCACACTATCGGACACCCCGGTGAGGCTTCCGCGTTCCAGGCGGGCGTAGTAGTCGGTGCTGACGCCGGCGAGCATGGCGACTTCTTCACGGCGCAGTCCCGGCACACGCCGCCGACCGTAGGTGGCTAGGCCCGCTTGCTGAGGGGTGATCCTGGCCCGCCTGGAGGCCAGGAATTCGCGAATGTCGTTCCTGCTGTCCACGAAGCCAGCCTACGGTCCCCGACCATGCGTAGGGGTGGTCTGTCAGTGCATGGATAACCAGGCACTGCCACCGTCCCGGTATCTCAGGTTCCCTGGTCACAGACCGCGAAGGACGTGGCTGCCACCACTTGATCGGCACCGGCGAACATGAAGGAGACGCCCGCAATGGCTGAGAAGAGAAGGATCCGCGGTATCAATCGCCGGGACTTTGTCACTAAAGCTGCCCTGCTCGGCGCAGGTCTCGTCGCCGGGCCGTCGTTGTTGGCCGCATGCTCGGATCAGCCCGTGGAAACCACCAGGAGCAGCAACTCGATGAGAACACGAAGTCTCGGAGCATTGACGGTCTCGGAAATCGGGGCGGGCTGCATGAGCATCAGCGCAAACTACGGACCCCCCGCGAACAAGACCCAGGGCATCAACGCCATTCGCGCGGCACATGAGCACGGCGTGACGTTCTTCGATACAGCCGAGGTGTACGGGCCGTATACGAGCGAAGAGCTTGTCGGGGAAGCACTCGTACCATTCCGCGACGAGGTGGCCATCGCGAGCAAGTTCGGTTTCGACGTCGAGGGTTCGGGTGGACCGCTCAGTCGACCGGATCACATCAAACGAGTGGTCGAGGGGTCACTTCGGCGCCTCAGAACCGACCGGATCGATCTCTACTACCAACACCGGGTGGATCCGAATGTGCCGGTCGAAGAGGTGGCCGGTGCCGTCAAGGATCTGATCGATGAGGGCAAGGTTCTGCACTTCGGTCTCTCCGAGGCGAGCGCGGTAACGATCCGCCGCGCGCATGCCGTGCAGCCGGTGACGGCAGTTCAGAGTGAGTACTCGGTCTGGACGCGAGATGTTGAACAGAATGGCGTACTCGGCGCGTGCGAGGAGTTGGGAATCGGCTTCGTCCCGTGGGCTCCGCTGGGAGAGGGCTATCTGACCGGGAAGATCGATGCTCGTGCTCAGTTCGACCCGGCAACGGACCTTCGATCCCGGTTCCCGCGCTTCACTCCTCAGAATCTGGCAGCGAATATGCCGTTCGTCGACATGCTGAAACGGTTTGCCGAGAAGAAGAACGCGACACCGGCTCAGATTGCGCTTGCATGGCTGATGGCGCAGAAGTCGTTCATCGTCCCCATCCCGGGTACACGCAACGTTGATCACCTGAACGAGAACATGGGAGCCCTCGATGTTCAGCTGACACCGGAGGATCTTCGTGAGATCGACAATCAGCTCTCGGCGATCACCGTGTACGGAGAACGCATGGATGACGCGAACATGCAGATCGTCGACCGAACAGTGTGAAACCGGGAAGCTGCAGCGGTCCAACGAGATCCAGAGCGCGGCGCCCACACGGCGCCGATCGGAGCATCGTCCGCGAGGGCGTTTCACTTGGCACTGATCGTCTCGATCCGCTCTGCCCATAACGCGAACTACTGCTGCGGCACCCGAAGGCGACGCCGAGCTGAACCGGCGGCGCGGAGGAATTGCACACCAGGACCATCATGGCGCGTCCCGGCGAGTGAACGGTATCCAGGAGGCGGATGCTCTCCCTGGTCAGGTTCGGCGACCGCTCTGTGTCGCCGATCTCGGCCTGGCACGCCCAGTTGCGTAGTGCTACGGGTGCCGAGCTGTTTCGTGGTACGGCATCCGGAGCCGACCCGTGCCCCACGAATCGGGCGGCGCGCCCCCCACCGCGAGGCGCGTCGCCCGACTGTTCAAATTCTCCGGGTACTTCGTCGTACGTTGCCGCGCATCATCTCGCATGGCTCGTTGTTCAGTCGGGTGTCTCGGCCGAGTCGGCCGGCTCGGAATCGGTGGCCGGCACGGACCGCTCGATGTCGTCGTTGGTCGCGGCCCAGCTGGCCAGCAGGTTCAGCGCGTCCTGCGAGGGTGACGCCGGCTCGGCGGTGTAGGTGAGGAGGAACTGGCTGGGGCCGTCGCCGAGTGGGAAGGTCTCGAAGGGCAGGTCGAGGTCGCCGACGACCGGGTGGTGCAGGAGCTTGACGCCGGTGGTGTGCATCCGGACGTTGTGGGCCGCCCAGCGGCGACGGAAGTCCTCGCTGCGGGTGGACAGCTCCCCGATCAGGTCCGTCAGTCGCCGGTCGTAGAGATCACGGCCGGCCTCGGCGCGCAGCATGGCGACCGTGTCCCCTGCGACCTCGTCCCAGTGGCGGAAGAACTCGGTCGCGTGCGGGCTGAGAAAGACGAACCTGGCGTTGTTGGGCGGCCGCACCGGGTCGGCGTAGACCGGCGAGAACAGCGCGCGCCCGAGATGGTTGGCGGCCAGGATGTCCCCGCGGCCGCTGAGGACGAATGCGGGTGTGCCGCTCATTGAGTCGAGGACGCGCTGCACTGTGGGCCGGACGCGCTGCTGGGCGGGCCGGCGGCGTGGTGGACGGGTTGTGCCGGCGCCGCGCAGGAGGTCGAGCAGGTGGATTCGTTCGGCCTCGTCGAGCTGGAGCGCTCGCGCGATGCCCTCGATGACGCTTTCGGAAACGCCGGTGGCGTTGCCGCGTTCGAGCCGGGTGTAGTACTCGCTGGAGATGCCCGCGAGCAGGGCGACCTCCTCGCGGCGCAGCCCGGTGACCCGTCGGCGGTCTCCGCCGTAGAGGGGCAGTCCGGCCTGCTCGGGGGTGACCCTGGCCCGTCGCGTGCCCAGAAATTCCCGGATCTCCGCGCGGAAGTCATCACGGATGTCACGGTCGGTGCCTGCCATGGGCTTTACTCTACGAGCGCGTCCGCCGGGTTGGGGGTCCCTGTCAGTGACCCCCTCATCAGGGACTCCCACGCGCCCGTGACATCGGGTTCTGTTGGTGGTGCACCGCCCACGGCAGTGCGAACGGCTCGGATACGGCGGGCTTGTACCGCCGGTCTCCAGCCCGTCCGCGGCGCCGTCCGCGGCGCACGCATCATCACCGCACACACCGGGTGCCCGATCATGGCGCCTGAAAGGACCCCCATGAGCAAGGTCATTCTCGTCACTGGTGCCGGACGCGGTCTGGGCACGGACATCGCCCGCGAGGCCCTCGCTGCCGGTCATCAGGTGGTCGCTACCGGTCGCCGCCCAGCAGAGGTCGACAAGATCCTGGGCGGGCCGCAGGACAATCTGCTGGTCACCAAGTTGGATGTCACCAGCCTGGAGGACGCCGAGGCCGCTGCGCAGTCCGCGGTCGATCACTTCGGTCGCATCGACGTGCTGATCAACAATGCCGGGAACCTCTTCACCGGCTACTTCGAGGAAATCTCGCCCGCGCAGATGCGCCGGCAGTTCGAGACGAACCTGTTCGGTCCGATGAACGTCACCCGCGCCGTCCTGCCGATCATGCGCCGGCAGCGCGCCGGCCACGTCATCACCATCACCTCGACCGCCGGCCTGGTCGGCGGTGAATTCACCTCCGCCTACGCTGCCTCCAAGTTCGCAGAAGAGGGCTGGATGGAGTCGCTGCGCTACGACGTCGAGCCGTACAACATCCACACCACGGTCGTCGAACCCGGCTACTTCCGCACCGAACTCCTCGTGGACGGCTCCACGATCTGGCCCGCGCTGTCCATCGACGACTACGCCCCGCGGACCGCCCCGAGGATCGAGGGCATGAAGAGCATGAACGGCCGGCAGCCCGGCGACCCCGCCAAGCTCGCCCGCGCCCTGCTCACTCTCGCCGGCCAGGACAAGCCGCTGCAGCGCTTCGTCGCCGGCGCGGATGCCATCGAGGCCGCCGAGACCAAAGCACAAGAACTCCTCGCCCAGGCCGAGGCATCCCGCGAACTGGGCGGCAGCCTGGCCTACGACGACGCCCGCGCCTGAGTATCACGCCCCTAATCCCGGCCGAGGCGGACGACCGTTGCCGGGTGAAATTTTTCGACAGCACAGAGGAGGCAACATGCCGCTCAACGGCGAGTATGAGCCGAGCAAGGCGCAATTCGTGCGAGATCAGGTGGAGCTCTACGAGAGCTCCGGTGGTACGCGAGGGACGACGCTGCGTGTCCTGGTCGCATGTGAAGAAGACGAGAGGCTACGGGACCTGCCCGTCGTCATCCTGACCACCCTGGGTGCGAAGAGCGGCAAGATCCGCAAGACCCCGGTCATGCGGGTGGGGCACGACGGCTCCTACGCCGTGGTCGCCTCCATGGCAGGAGCCCCCAACCACCCCGTCTGGTACCACAACGTGCTGGCCGATTCGCGGGTCGAGCTTCAGGACGGCCCGGTGCGCCAGGACATGCTGGCACGCGAGGTGGCGGGGGACGAGAAGGCCGGGTGGTGGGCTCGAGCCGTCGAAGCATTCCCGGACTACGCGGAATACCAGAAGAAGACGGGCCGTGAGATCCCGGTCCTCGTCCTGGAGCCGGCGGCCCAGGAGCACTGACGAGGCGCGGCCGGTTCAGCCTGCGGATCCCCGCCGCCTGACCCCGGCAACACCAACGACGAACCCCGAGCTGACAACGGCCAGCTCGAAATCCCCCAACAGACGGCCACCGCGTGCCGTGACGACCTCGAAATTATGGACGGCCACTCCGTGCCGTCCCGACAAGGAGTAACTGATGAAGCACGTATCCCTCGGTGGGCTCGATGTCTCCCGCATCGGCCTGGGAGCCATGACCATGGCCGGCACGTACACCACGGGCGGGGGGCTCGATGACGCCGAGTCGATCCGCACCATCCACCGGGCGCTGGACCTCGGGGTCACCCACATCGACACCGCCGAGATCTACGGTCCCTTCCACAGCGAGGACATCGTCGGCAAGGCCATCAAGGGCCGGCGCGACGACGTCGTGATCGCGACGAAATTCGGTCTCGTCTCCCACGCCGGCGGCGGCCCGGGCGTTATCGACAGCAGCGCCGGAAACGTGAAGGCCGCGGTCGAAGGATCGCTCAGGCGGCTGGGCACCGATCACATCGACCTGTATTACCAGCACCGCGTCGACCCGAAAACGCCCATCGAGGAGACCGTCGGCGCGCTGGCCGATCTGGTCGCCGACGGCAAGGTGCGTCACATCGGACTCTCGGAGGCCGGCCCCGAGACGATCCGCCGGGCGCACGCCGTGCATCCGGTGGCCGCGCTGCAGACCGAATACTCTCTGTGGACCCGAGACGTCGAGGCCGAGCTGCTCCCGCTGCTGCGCGAGCTCGGTATCGGGTTCGTTCCCTACTCGCCGCTCGGGCACGGCCTGCTGACCGGGCAGATCCGCACCGTCGACGACTTCGCCGATGACGATTGGCGCAAGACCAACCCGCGGTTCACCGGCGAGAACTTCCAGCGCAACCTGCGCATCGTCGACGAAGTGCAAGCCATCGGCGCCGAGGTCGGCGCCACCCCGGCACAGACCGCGCTGGCGTGGCTGCTGACCCGCGGCGACGACATCGCCCCCATCCCCGGGACCCGGCGGGTCTCGCGGGTCGAAGAGAACACCGCTGCCGACGGCATCGAACTCAGCGCCGCTCAGCTCGACCGCCTGAACAACCTCACCCCAGCGGCAGGCGAGCGCCACGACGAGACGAACATGGCCACCATCGACCGCTGACCGACTGGTTCGCCGCCGGCCAGGTCGAATCGCCCAGGTCATTTCATCGCCGCCGGCGGCGAGTCGTACGGCCAGCGAGAGTGTTGAGCCTTTTACCCAAAGTTATGCGTGTTCGGTGAACGTCTTACAGCACAATCGCGTCCTCACCGGACCACACCTCGTACGCCCGCCTTCGCGCCGCACACACCGTTCGTTCCACGCGAACACCCGCACGGCCTCGTCGCGCTTGGCGAACTCCGCCGGTTTGACATCGACAACCGTGAAGCCGCCATCGGTGCTCTCAAGCAACAGATCCGGCACATGTTTGCGCGTAGTTGCTCCGTCGGGTCCGCTCAGTCACGACGGTTGCGCGGCGATCCGCGTCACTTTCGGCGCAGAGTCCGCCATCCACAGACGGTCCAGTTCCAGTCAGCTTCATACGCGGCATGGCCGCAGTTGGTGGCCGACCAGAACAAGCCCGCGTAGCGCCGCCGGTGGTGACTTCGAACCTGCCGAATGGGCCGTCCGCGAACAACCTGACGTGGGTCAACCGAAGCGGCCGTCGTCGCAACAGCACTTCCATTGTCGGGCACGTACCTGACCTCGACCGCATCGGTCCACGGCATGGCTCAAAGTCTGGTCCCGACCGACATGAAATGTGGAAACCGACACGCCACCGACACGAATCTGGAAACCGAAACGTGTGTAGGTTCCACGGCTCGGCGTCACTTCTCGCTGCTTCCGACCTGTGGGTTCTCAACGTCGTGTAAGTGCATGATTCTCTTGTCGGAATCCTCATCTAGGTCGCTATCCCGTAAGAATCGTTGACCGGACGGGCCGAACCGCCGGCCAATCGCAGGCTCTGGCTTCACTCATGTTCCAGATCGGCTTGGTTGCTGTTCTGCAGGATCGGCATATCTCGTCGATGGACTGCCGATCGGTATTCCGGCTTAGCGCCTCTGAGGACAGGGGAAGCGCCGGTCGCCCCACATGGGGCGCCGCGGCGCTTCAGCCGCTGGAGACGTCGTCATTGACGGGACTACATCGAGGTGGGGAGTACGACGAAGAGCCAGGCGAGGATCGGGGCGACGAGGACGATGTAGCCGGTGTATTTGAAGAGGGAGCGTTGGAACTTGTCGCGGTCGGGGACCTGGGCGTTGGCAAGGACCATGACGCCGTTGCTCGACAGGGGGCTGACGTCGACGATGACAGCGGAGAACGAGACGGCGGCGACGAAACCGATGAGGCCGACCTCGCCCATCATCAGCAGCGGGGCGGCGAGGGGAAGGACGATGCCGAGCGTGCCGATGGACGAGCCGACCGCAGACACAGCGGCCACGGCGTAGCAGAGAATCAGGGCGGTCAGCAGCGGCGATCCGAGTGACGCTGCCGCGTCGCCGAGGAATTCGAGGGTGCCGTTGGCCTTGAGCACGCTCATGTAGGTGAGCATTCCGCAGACGAGGAGGACGGCGGACCAGGTGACGTTGTTGACGGCTGGCTTGTGCTTGTTGGGGGCGATGACAAGAAGGATGGCCGCGATGACCATCGAGCACACGCCGACGTCGATCTGGAACACGGCCGAACCGATAAGCAGGGCGACCATTCCGATCAGGGTCAGGACGCGCAGCGGGGTGAACCCGGTGGACTCGATCTCCTCGAGCCGATCAGGCTCGCGGGTCGGCTGCGGTGCTCCGGTCGTTACCACCATCGGACCGGCACCGGGTCGGGCGGAGGTGGCGTGCTGGCCGGCGCTCGCGCCGGAGGGAACGAGGTCACCGCCTCGCGGCCCCGGCGCGGGGCCGTCGGCGATCGAGGGTTCGCCGCTGCCGATGAGGTCGTCGACGTCGACGATCTGATCGTCCGGGCGGAGCAGGTCACGGCCACGGACGAGGAAGAGGCCGAGTGCGAGAACGAAGCTCAAGCCGAGGGGAATCAGGTACAGGGCGAGCGGGTTGGTGGGCAGGCCCGCGGACTGCAACCAGCCGTTGGTGAATGCCCCGTAGACGGTGATCGGGGAGAAGGCGGCACCGAGTACGCCGTGGCTGATCATCATGCCCATCAGCAGGGGGTCGATCTTGTAGCGCTTGGCGATCGGCATGGCAATGGGGGCGAGCATCCCGACGGCGAGTACCGAGCCCATGGTCATCAGTCCGGCGCCGAGGAAGAACATCAGCCAGACGATGGCCCAGCGTTTGCCGCGGACAAGTTTCAGGGCGCCGGAAACGATCAGGTCGACGGTGCCGTTGACCCGGGCGATCCCGAACAGCAAGGTGATTCCTACGATGATGGTGAAGATGCTGCCGGGAAAGAACCCGAAGATGTCGTCCATGGACATTCCGGACAGCCAGCCCCCGATCACGAAGGCGGCGGCGAACGCCAGGACGCCCATGTTGATGGGGGTCATGGTGCCGATCGCGAACAGCGCTATCAGCGCCGCGATCGAGACGAAGTAAACCATCGAGATAACCCTTTCGGTGATGCCCGGGGATTCGGGCCGCCGCCCGGCGTGAAGCCGGTGGCAGTGAGCCGATAGCGGCGGTGCCCGCATGGTGACTGCAGGTAGCGCGCCGCTGCACATCGCTATTGAAGGGTGATCGCTGTCACAGAATCAACTCGCTCGGCGAGAATGCGTCCAGATGCTCAACAGGGCTGGCTCGTCATCGCGAGGTTTGAGCCAATGGCTCACAATCGTCGAGCTCGTCGTGCTGATCGTTCAGCCGGTTTGCGTATAGCGAGCCATAGGCTCGACGGAGGGGCATCGGGGGCAGGGTCAGCTGTCGGCCCGCAGTTTCTCCACGATCGGGATGGTTCGCGGCCAGATTCGCCGACTCAGGACAATCTCGGAACGGGTCCGCAGCACACCCTCGGTTTTCATGACAGCCTGCAGGACGTCCTCGAAGTGGGAGTTGTCCCGGGCGACGAAGCGGCACAACAGGTCCCCTTCGCCGGAGACGGTGTTGGCCTCGATCAGTTCCGGGATCGCGGTGAGCCGTTCCAGGGTTTCGTTGACCTGGCTTTGGGCGATGTGGACGTGCACGAAGGCCATGACGGCGTACCCGAGGGGGGCGAGGTTGATCTGCGGGCGCCAGGTCACGATCACACCGGCCTTCTCCAGTTTGTTGATCCGGGCTTGGGCGGTGTTGCGGGCGATGTTGAGTCTGCGGGAGTACTCGCGCACCCCCGCGCGGGGCTCTTCGACGATGAGTCGGAGCAGGTCGAGGTCGAGTTTGTCGAAGCCGTCCATCGGTAGTCCTGTCGTGAGGGTGAGAAATTGGTCCACATGCGCATTCGGCTGCGCATTCGACCGTAGTCGTTGAGCACTTGGTAGCAATTTTCGGTTCTTGGTTTATCTCACGGCACAGGCCTGTCTATGTTGTGGGTCACATAGAGCACGGCGGTGCGATCGGCGAGCGTTCGATCCGCATGCACCGCTTGCCATCGTCATCGCCTCCATCACCGGAGGCGGACGTGGGTTACGGGAAGGGACAGGCGCTGACCATGGGCTACACGCTGGCGGACAAGATCTGGAGGAGCCACGTCGTGCGCTCCGCCGAGGGTGAACCGGACTTGGTCTACATCGACATGCACCTGCTGCACGAGGTGAACACCCCTGCCGCGTTTGCGGGTCTGCGTGCCGCCGGCCGCACCGTCCGCCGGCCCGACCTGACGCTGGGCACCGAGGATCACAACACACCGACCGACGATGTGCTGCGCACGATCACCGACCCGGGCGCGGTCGAGCAGCTCGACCACATTCGGCGCAACTGCCGGGATTTCGGCATCGAGTTGTACTCGCTCGGTGATTCCGCGCGGGGCATCGTGCACGTCATCGGTCCCGAGCTCGGACTGACCCAGCCCGGGATGACGCTGGTCTGCTGTGACTCGCACACCAGCACCCACGGCGCTTTCGGTGTTCTCGCCTTCGGCATCGGTACCAGCCAGGTCGAGCACGTTCTGGCCACCCAGACACTGCCGATGGCGCCGATGAGGAACATGCGCGTGGTCGTCGACGGTCAGCTGCCGCCCGGCGCGACGCCGAAGGACCTCATCCTCGCGGTGATCGAACAGATCGGCACCAGCGGCGGGCAGGGCCACGTCATCGAGTACCAGGGCGAGGCCATTCGTGCGCTGTCCATGGAAGGCCGGATGACGGTGTGCAACATGTCCATCGAAGCCGGCGCCCGGGCCGGTCTCATCGCCCCCGACGACGTCACCATCGAGTATCTGCGCGGCCGCCCGCACGTGCCGTCCGGGGCCGCGTTCGAGGAGGAGGCCGCGTACTGGCGCACCTTCCATTCCGACGACGACGCCGTCTTCGACAAGGAAGTGCACCTCGACGCCGCCACCATCACCCCGCGGGTGTCCTGGGGAACCAACCCTGCCCAGTCCCTGCCACTCCACGCCAACGTCCCCGACTCGACCACCTTCGTCGACGCGGTGGATCGCGCCGCCGCCGAACGCGCTCTGGCTTACATGCAGCTGACTCCGGGAACGCCGCTGCGCGACATCGCGGTCGATGCGGTGTTCATCGGGTCGTGCACCAACGGCCGGATCGAGGACCTGCGGGAGGTGGCCGCCGTGTGGGAGGGCCGGCGCATCGCACCCGGTGTCGACGTTCTCGTCGTTCCCGGGTCGGAGGCCGTCCGCGCCCAGGCCGTCGAGGAAGGCCTCGACGAGATCTTCGCCGCCGCCGGTGCCCCGCTGCGGTACTCCGGGTGCTCGATGTGCGTTGCGCTCAACGACGACCGACTGCGGCCGGGCCAGCGGGCGGCGTCGACCAACAACCGCAACTTCGAGGGCCGGCAGGGGCGGGGTGTGATGACGCACCTGGTCTCACCCGCAGTGGCCGCCGCGACCGCGATCACCGGACGCCTCACGGCGCCCGCAGACCTGGAGGACTGACCACCCATGAACAGTTTTACCGAACACACCGGAATCGCTGCACCGCTGCGCGTTTCCGATGTCGACACCGACCAGATCATCCCCGCGCGGTTCTGCACTGGGGTGACCAAGCAGGGCTATGAGGACGCCCTGCTCCACGATTGGCGCCTCGACCCGGAGTTCGTGCTCAATCGACCCACCTACCGGAACGCGACGATCCTGGTGGCCGGGGAGAACTTCGGCGTCGGATCGTCCCGGGAAATGGCGGTCTGGGCGCTGCAGAACTTCGGCTTCAAAGCCGTTCTCGCCCCGCGGTTCGGAGACATCTTCCGCGGCAACTCCCTGAAGAACGGGCTGCTGACGGTGACGCTCGCACAGTCGGTGATCAACGAACTCTGGGACACGATCGAAGCACGGCCCGAGTTCCCGATCACCGTCGACCTGGTCCGGCGCGAGGTCCGCGCGGCCGGTGCCACCTACCCGTTCGACCTCGATGACAACGCCCGCTGGCGACTGCTGGGCGGCTACGACGACATCAGCCTGACCCTGCGCGACGTCGAAGACATCGACACCTACGAGGCGGCCCGCCGGCGCACCCTGCCGACATCGCGCCGGGTCGCGATGGAAGGAGCAGGCCGTGGCTGACACCGACCTCACCAACAGCCGAGCGCGCATGACCGGCACCGTTCCGCCGTCGAAGATCCTCACCACCGAGATCCCGCGCTATGTCGAAGACTATGCGACCCGGTTGCTGTCGATCCCGGACACGGCATCCGCCGTCGCCGACGCCCTGGACGAACTCGGCGTCGGTGCGGTGATCGATTCGACCGACCTGAACCCGGTGACGAACGATGCTCGCATGTGTGGCCCTGCGGTAACCCTCCGATATGTCCCACTCGGTGGGGATGTGACCGGAAACCGCGTTGCCGGGCGTGGCACGACCTTCGGCGACCGCGACCTCTACGGCCTGGGCCGTCCCGGCGACGTGGCAGTCATGGACTGTTCGGGGTCGTCGTCCGGCGCGGTGATGGGCGCCCTGTCCGCCCGCTGGGCCGTGAAGGCGGAGATGGGCGGATGCGTCGTCGACGGCGCGATCCGCGACACCGCCTCCATCATCGGGAGCGGGCTGCCGGTGTGGAGTACCGCACGCCGGCCCGCCGCGGCCCGCTACCGCTACGAGACGGTGCAGATGAACGGGCCGGTCTCGTTGTGCGGTCACCTGGTGAACCCCGGCGACTATCTCGTCGCCGACATCGACGGGGTGTGCGTGATCCCGTTCTTCGACGTCCCACGGGTTGTCGACTTCTGTGAGAACGCTCACCGGGCCGAGGTCGCGTTCATCGACCGCATCGACGCCGCCGCGACGCTGGAAGAACTCGTCGCCGGGCTGGCCCCGGGCACTGCCCCCGCCTGACTCGCGCCGACCACAATCACTCGAAGGAACACCGCCTTGTCCTCCACCATGCAGACCCGCCCGTCCACGTTCTCGCTCGACGACCGCTACGTCCTCGAAGACGGATCGGTCTACCTGACCGGCATCCAGGGGTTGGTACGCGTGCTGCGGGACAGGGCCATCCTCGACCGGCGGCGCGGTCACCGCACCTCGTCCTTCGTCTCCGGCTACGAAGGATCACCGCTGGCCGGGTACGACCTCGAGATCGCCCGCAAACGCAAGCTTCTCGACGAGTACGACCTCGTGCACCGTCCCGGTGTCAACGAAGAACTGGCCGCCACCGCCGTGCTCGGCACCCAAATGGCACCGCAGATCGGACACCTGCGTTCGGACGGGGTCACCGGGTACTGGTACGGCAAGTCCCCCGGTCTCGACCGCGCCTCCGACGCCATCCGCCACGCCAACCTCGTCGGCACCGATCCGCACGGCGGCGCCGTCGCCCTCGTCGGCGACGACCCGGGCGGGAAGTCCTCGAGCCTGGCGTGCGCATCCGAGGTTGCCATGGCGGATCTGCTCATCCCCACCCTGTACCCGGCTGATTCCCAGGAGGTGCTCGACTACGGGCTGCATGCACCGTTCCTGTCCCGGTTCACCGGCCTGTGGTCGGGACTGAAGATTGTCACCGCCGTCGCCGACGGCGCGAGCTCCGCCGTCGTGCACCCGGACCGGATCGACCCCAGCTTCGGCGATATCGGACCGAGCACGTACACCCCGAACGCCAACCTCGTCGGCCCCAATCTGCTCACCCTCGAACGCAGCCAGATGATGGACCGGCTGCCCCGCGCCCTCGACTACGCGCGCATCAACAAACTGAACGAGATCGTGCAGTCCGGGCCCGACGACCGGATCGGCATCGTCACCTCCGGCAAGACGTATCTCGATCTGCGCGAGGCACTCTCACTGTTCGGCCTCGGACCGGCAGACCTGCGCCGGTACGGGATCCGCATCCTCAAGCTCGGCATGATCTACCCCGTCGACCCCGAGATCGTGCACCGGTTCGCCACGGGGCTCGGCGAGATCATCGTCCTCGAGGAAAAACGTGCCTTTATCGAGACCGCGGTCCGCGACATCCTCTACCGGCGTGCCAACGCCCCGGTTGTCATCGGAAAGACCGACCCGAACGGCAAATCCCTTATCAACATCTTCGGAGAGCTCGACGCCGACCTGATCGCCAACGCCCTCAGCCGCCGACTGGGCGACGAATACTGCATCGAACCGGTCCAGCAGTGGAAACAGCGCCCCAGGACCTCGAAAATCGCACTGCCGCTGCTCAGCCGCACCCCCTACTTCTGCTCCGGCTGCCCGCACAACTCCTCGACCAAAGTGGCACCCGACGCGCTGATCGGCGGCGGAATCGGCTGCCACGCCATGGTGATGATGATGGACGACAAACAGGTCGGCGACGTGATCGGGCTGACCCAGATGGGCGGCGAAGGCGCCCAATGGATCGGCATGGCCCCGTTCCTCGAGGAAAACCACCTCATCCAGAACATCGGCGACGGAACGTTCATGCACTCGGGCAGCCTGGCGCTGCGCGCCGCCGTCGCCTCCGGAGAGAACGTGACCTACAAGCTGCTCTACAACGCCACCGTCGCCATGACCGGCGGACAGGACCCGGTCGGCGCCATGCCACTGGACCAGATCACCCGGCTGCTCCTCGCCGAAGGCGTCGAGAAGGTAGTGGTCACCACCGAAGACCGTAAGCGCATCAGCTCACTGAAACTCCCCAAGGGCGTCGAGATCCGGGACCGGGACGACCTCGTCGACGTTCAGACGGAACTGGCGACGATCCCAGGGGTCACCGTCCTGGTACACGACCAGGAATGTGCCGCCGAGAAGCGCCGCAAACGCAAGCGCGGCACCCTGCCCACCCCGACCACCCGGGTGATGATCAACGAACGCATCTGCGAAGGCTGCGGCGACTGCGGGGAGAAGTCCAACTGCCTGTCGGTGCACCCCACCGACACCGAATTCGGCCGCAAGACCACCATCCACCAATCCTCCTGCAACCTCGACTACTCCTGCCTGAAAGGGGACTGCCCGTCCTTCGTGACCATCACCCCCGGCCCGAAGGAACAACGCACACCCGTCCCGCCCATCGCCGCCGACCTGATCACCGACCCCGACGTGCCGGCGATCGACGACCAGTTCGGGATGCGGATCATGGGCGTCGGCGGCACCGGCGTCATCACCGTCGCGCAGATCCTGGCCACCGCCGCCGTGATCGACGGCAAGTTCGTCCGCAGCCTCGACCAGACCGGCCTGGCACAAAAGGGCGGCGCCGTGGTGTCGGACCTGAAGTTCAGCGCCGAACCCCGCGAGGGCGCCTCGAAGATCGGCGAGGGCCGCTGCGGTCTCTACCTCGGCTGCGACTCCCTCGTCGCCACCGACCCCAACAACTTGAAGGTGGCCAACAGCTCCGACACCGTCGCCGTCGTCTCCACCACCGAAATCCCCACCGGTCAGATGATCGTCGACACCGCAGTGCATTTCCCGGAACTGAGCACCATCCGCAGCGCCATCGACGGTGCCACCTCCCGCGCGATCTACCTCGACCCGGCCCTGCTCTCGCGTGAACTGTTCGACGACGAGCAGTACACCAACATGCTCCTGATCGGAGCCGCCTTCCAGACCGGTGTCCTCCCCATCGCTGCGACCGCAATCGAACAGGCGATCACCCTCAACGGTGTCTCGATCGAGACGAACCTGCAGGCATTCCGCCGCGGCCGCCAGGCCATCGCGGACCCCGACGCCCTCACCGCCGCCATCGACGGCAACCGGCGGGCCGACTTCGAACCGATCGCCCCGTCCCCCCAGGCCCTCGCCCTCGCCGGCACGGTCCGGACCGCAGCCGATTCCGAACTCGCCCGCATCGTCGGGCTGCGCACCGCCGAACTCATCGACTACCAGGACACCGACTACGCCTGTGACTACGCCCAGTTCGTGGAATCGGTACGCAGGCAGGAGGCTGCGCTGGCCGGACACTCCACCGCGCTGACCGAGGCAGTCGCGAAGAACCTGTTCAAGCTCATGGCCTACAAGGACGAGTACGAAGTCGCACGCCTGGCCTTGGATCCTGCCTTCGACGCCGCCGTCAAGGACGCCTTCGGTGAGAGTGCGAAACGGTCCGTCCGGCTACACCCCCCGGTGCTGCGCGCCATGGGGATGAAGAACAAGCTTTCACTCGGATCCTGGATCAACCCCGGATTCCGGACCCTGCACCGCATGCGCAAGATCCGCGGCACCAAGCTCGACCTCTTCGGCTACCACCACATCCGGAAGATGGAACGCGAGCTGATCACCGAATACCGCGAAACCATCGAGCAACTCCTTCACCTACTCAACCCGCACAGCCTCACCGCGGCGGTGCAGATCGCCGAACTGCCCGACCTCGTCCGCGGATACGAACAGATCAAGGTCGCCAACGTGGAGTCGTACCACCAGGAACTGGACAAGCTCCTCCAGGCGTACCCGTCGACCGCCCGAGCCGAGAAGCAAGCCGTATAGCGCCCACAAACCGGCGGAACCGCCACGGCGAGGCGCACACCCACGCAGGCGATGGTGCCGCCTCGCAGCACCGCACCATAAACGATCGAAAAGGAACATCCATGAAGAAGTACGTCCCGTCGTGGCACGACGAGGAGGTCAAAGCACTGTCCGACCTCGCCGCCGAATTCTTCGAACGAGAAGTCGTCGCCCACAACGAAACCTGGGACGCCCAGCACCGCATCGACCGCTCGGTGTGGCTCGAAGCCGGCAAACTCGGACTGCTGTGCTGCTCGATCCCCGAGGAGTACGGCGGCGGAGGCGGCACGTTCGCGCACGACCTCGCCGTCTTCGACGCCCAGGGCTACGCCGGTGACCTGTCCTTCGGCATCTCCGTGCACTCGGGCATCGTGGCGCACTACATCCTCGAATACGGCACCGACGAACAAAAGACGACGTGGCTGCCCGGCATGGCGACCGGGGATATCCTCGGCGCCATCGGCATGACCGAGCCCGGCGCCGGATCGGACCTCAAGGCCATCAAGACCACCGCCGTCCGCGACGGCGACGAATACGTGGTCAACGGCTCCAAAACCTTCATCACCAACGGTTCCTCGGCCGACATGATCGTGCTCGCAGTCAAAACCGACCCGAAGGCCGGAGCCAAAGGGGTGTCGCTGCTGATCGTCGACCTACGCGCCTGCCCCGGCTTCGAAGTCGGGCGAGTCCTCGACAAGGTCGGCCAGCACGGCGCCGACACCTCCGAGCTGTCCTTCACCAACGTCCGCGTCCCAGTGACGAACCTGCTCGGACGAGAGGGACAGGGCTTCGGGCAGATGATCGCGCAGCTGGTGCAGGAACGGTTGATCATCGGCGCGCAGGCTGGGGGTGCCATGCGGCGAGCGGTCGAGGACACCGTCGACTACACCAAATCACGGCAGGCATTCGGACACAGCCTGTTCGAATTCCAGAACACCGCCTTCGAACTCGCCGAATGCCAGACCATCACCCGCACCTGCGAGGTGTTCCTCGATCACTGCATCAGCGAACACCTCGCCGGTCAGCTCGACCCCGCGGAGGCCGCGATGGTCAAATACTGGCTCACCGAACAGCAGTGCACCGTCATCGACCGGTGCGTCCAACTGCACGGCGGCTACGGGTACATGCGCGAATATCTCATCGCCCGAATGTACGAAGACGCCCGCGTCCAGAAAATCTACGCCGGCGCCAACGAGGTGATGAAGAGCATCATCGCCAAATCGCTGTAGGAGAGTCGCCGCTGGGAGGAATCTCGGCAGACGCACGACGATTGCGGAACGCCGACCGCCACGTCCCGAAAGCCAGCCCTGACCGAAACTCGCTGACCAGCACAAACCCGATAGCCCGTCCGGTGACGTTCCCATTGCCGGGGCCTTAAACGGCTCGATTGCGACTGAGTCGACAACCACGCGGAGGCCGGGCGCGAAGGCAATGGTCCGGGCACAGCAGCATCGGCGAGGTGCGCCAACCGGCCCCGGCAAGCCATCGCTGCACCACCACAGGCAGGGAACTGTATGCCGCGACGGCGAGTTGACCGGTCAGGATCGGACCGTCACCGCACAAGGTACAGGCGATGTCGAATACCGGCGTGGTCGGTGCGCAATGGCGACAGCAGCGTTGGACGACGAGCGAGCCGATACGGTCCGGGGCGGCACTGAGCCAGGTGACCTCGAGATCAGCCGACTGATGCGCCGCCTCAGCCCTGGTCGCCGGTTCGTGACCACAGGAGGGGCACGCTCGAACCGTTCCGTTGCTCGTTTCGGGAACGAACGCAGCCGCGGTCATCGGGCCGACTCCGCAATGGGGGGATGTGATTCGTTGCGCCGGAATCGACAGGCGTTCCCAACAGTCGCGACCATCTTCGTCACAGAGATCACTGTCAGAGCCTGACTTGGCGCGTTGTACATCTCTCGTCCTCGCACTGTAGATAACTGGTCTTCGGGAAGTTGCTCGGCGGCTTGGGCGAGGGATTCGGCGGCGGCGCGGAAGCTCCGCCGGTAGGCCTGCGAGATGACGGCGCGGGTGTAGTGGTCGAGGGCGGTGTGTTCGGCGCCGAGGGTGGTGATGTTGGCGAGGTGGCGGGAGCGTTCGGATCCGTGGTGGCCGGCGAGGTGACCGGATTGTTCGAGGGCGGCTCCGACCATGGCCGGGTTGTGGGGTGCGCCGCCGCGGAGCAGGCGGGTGATGAGGCGGAAGAACTCCCGGTGGGTGGTGCGTTCGAAGTCGGTGGTCTCGAGGAGGTCGACGGCTCGGGTGGCGGCTTCGGCCGGTGCCCAGAGCAGGGCGCACAGGAACAGCGCTTCGACGTCGTTGTGCAGGTCATCTGCGTAGTCTTCGGGCTGAATCGGGTCGACACCGGCAAGCTCGGGGGTGCCGGGGACGACGGAGAGTGCGGTGCTCATGCCGGTTCGATCCTTTCTCGCGGACATCGGGGTGTCAGGTTGCGGCGAGTGCCGCGATGCGGTCGGGGCGAAAGCCGGACCAGTGTTGGTCGCCGGCCACGACGACGGGCGCTTGGAGGTAGCCGAGTCCCATCACACGGTCGCGGGAGGAGGGGTTCTCGGTGAGGTCGACGATCGAATAGTCGATCCCCTCTTTGTCGAGGGCGCGGTAGGTGGCGTTGCACTGAACGCAGTCCGGTTTGGTGTATACGGTGACCGTCATAATTTCCCCCTCCGTCACATTTCTGATTGTGTTTATTTTATCGAATAATTGCGTCATTTCCAAGCCTTTCCCAGTTATTCGAAGAGAAATTTACAGGCCATTAATAAATGATTGATACGCCATTTTCTTCTGCGATATGTCGGCCCGCGTCAACCCCGGTGAGCAGACCGCTCAAGCCCTCTCACCTGCCCATATCTCCGCCTTCCCTTGCACTGGCGAAGGTTCTGGCGCGTCGCCGGAGCGTCAGGGTGAGCGGGGAAAGCTTTCCGCGAAATAAGGGAGTGGACGACCGCGTGGAAAAGTTTCCGAGGAGCGGACTTGATGCGGAGGCGTGGCGATAGAAAACTGAAAGAGAAAAGGGAAAGGTGCCCGGATTGTTTTTCTTTTCGCTTCTCGGCGCTTTTTCTTTTTCTCGGGGCACCTGCCGTTGGTGCGCCGGGTCCGCGGGCCGGCCGCGGTGGCGAGTGGTCCGCCTTCGGCCGCAGCCCGCGCCGCGTGTGCGCTGGTGGGTTGGGGCTGGGTCTTCGGCGCGGGGTGCGGCCGACCGCGTGTTCGCGGTAACCCGGCTGGCCCCACTGGCCGGGGCGAGGTGGGTCCTCGCCCCTCGGCCAGGGGGTTGTGGTCAGTCGATCTCGACGTCGTCGGGGGTGCGCTGTCCTGCGATGACTTCCTCGACCGGGGCAAGGGTGTGGCCGTGCTCGGTCAGGAAGGTCAGGTAGCGGTCGACGCTTCGGGGACGCGAGCGCCACGCGTCGTTGACCATCCGGGCTTCCAGCGCGGCGGCGACCAGCGCGAGGGTGATCACCTGGGCGCGGTTGTCGGTGGCGGTGTCGAGCAGTTTGAGCACGCCGCTGCCGATGTTGAAGTCGGTGAAACCGAGCAGCTCGGGAACCAGGGTGCTGGCGTTGTACTCCGAGAGCAGTCCGGAGTCGGCGGCGAGGGTTGCCACGATGAATGTTGCGGTGCCCTTCGGGGCGGTCTTGCGTGCCAGCAGTGTGGTGCGCAGGAAGTCGCGGCGGACGGTGGTCGCGGCGGCGCCTGCTTGTTCAGCTCCCGCACCTGGCGGCGTTCCTTACGCTGGCGTTCCTTGGACTCGGCTTCCATCCGCAGGGCTGCAGCAGCGTCGTCCTCGGTGCCTTCACCCTCGGTTGCGGTTCGGGCCGCTGCGAGTACCGGTGAGAGCGCCACTGCGGCACCGTCGAGGTCGAGGCACACGTACTCCGGCGTCCAGACCTGGCGGGTTTGCACCGTGTTCGCGTGCCGGTGCCCCTCGTACGGGGTGGCGTTGGGGTGGTTCTCGGTGGACCAGTCCACGTCCTCGCCGTCGACTTCCTCGCCGCTCTCGGTGTCGAAGTAGCGTTCGTCCTTACTCAGCCACACCGCCCACCGGGCCGGGTCGGTCTCGGTGTAGGCGGCGGCGACCTCGCTGCCGTCGGCGGCGACCAGGTCGGCGAGCAGGACATCTGTGCCGTACTGGGGTTCTTCGGCGAGGATCGCGTATCCCCTGTCGAGGTAGGGCTGGGCGGCGGCGGCGCGTTCGGCCTTCTCCGCGCGGTCGTCGAGCAGCCGTTGCGCGATGTAGCGGAACTGGTACCGGCCAGCGGTCATCAGCTTGTCGACGGCCTCGGTATCCCCCTCCGTCTCGATTATGTGGACAATCCTCACAAGTCAATTGGCTGACAATAAACGCGGCCCGTCAGGATCCGCGTACACCGAAGTGCCAGGTTTCGGGTGTTCTTTGCGGGAGGCGCGAGTGCACTTTGGGCGTTGTGACGCGAAGTCGATTTGGCGCCCCTCGTTGGCTAGTGCGCTGACTGTGCATGTCCCGACAGGTCCGTGGCGGTCGAACATGGTCGCTGTTCCGACAGAGATACCGTCGGCGCTGAGGTGATTGTCCGATTCGAGCCCGATCTCCGCCCCGTCGGGTAGTCGGGCCAGGGCAAGGGTGAGGTCGGCGTTGATGTATCCGACGCCGGCGGTGCCCCAATTCGTCATCAGGTTGGTGGCGTCGCCGACGATGGCGGCGCGGATGAAAGGTGTGAGCTCCTCGCCCGCGACGATGTTGCTTGGGCGTTGCCACATCCGCTTTCTGCTGGGGCCCTGGTGTTCGGTCCGGTTCGTGGACCATCCGGCTGGGTGGTCATCGCTGCCGAACCATGTCGATCCCGGAGGAACGGAAAGGTCATCGACAAGGTGCGGCGGGGGTGATCCGGGAAGTCGGGGACGTTGCCACACTGTCCCGGGTGGCGGGCAGGAGCGCTTCAGCAGCACGACCGATCCGCGGGCCACCGTTTCGCCGTCCTGGAGAAGTTCGGCATCGGCCACCCGAATTCGGTTGCCCTCCCGGACGCTGGTGGTCACCACGGTCAGCGGTCTGTTTCGCACGGGCCGACAGAGATCCACGGTCAGGCGGGCCGGGTGAAATCCTGGCGCGCTGTGCGCCGTCTCGAGCGCCCGCGCTGTAAGGCCGGTCACCGCGGGCCCGGTGATCATGTCGGCGGACCAACCGCCCCTCGCGGTCGGTAGGGGCAGAAACTCCCGGCCGGTGGCGGTGAAGAACGCGTGTTCGTCGCTCATCGACTCCGCTGGACGTGTCATCCGGTCATGCCGGCGTGTGCGTGGGTGATGTCCGCAGGCCTGGTGCCCTGTTCGCGCAGGGGCATACCGAGTTCAGTTCGTGCGCGGAGCCATCCGCTGGCGCGGTACCGCGGGTCGCCGGTGTAGGAGAGCAACCTGTCGAGGATCCGCACGATCAGATCGGGGCCGAGTCGGTCACCCCATTCGAGGGGGCCGCGGGGATAGCCGAGACCGAGACGGGCACCCCCATCGATGTCGACGGGCGAGCCGATGCCGTGTTCGGCGAGGGCGCAGGAGATGTTGATGATGGCGGCGAGCAGGCGCTGTGCCACCGGTGCGGGCCCGTCGGCGGTCACGGTGATCGGGCGGCCCAGCGCGGCCAGGGTTTTCAGCGCCGCCTGACCGGCCGCCGGATCGAGAGTGGCGGGGACGACGACGGTGAGCCGCGGTCCGGACACGGTCAGCGGGTCGATGCCCACGGCTCGGGCCGGGTCAAGTCCCGTGCGGAGGATGGTGCGGTGTGCGGGCTCACCGAGAGGGAAGACGATCGAGACGGCGTCCGGTTCGGCGGTATCGGTGACGGTGATCCCGACCGAGCGCAGGGTGTCGGTGAACGAGATGTTGCCGTGCACGTGTACCGGCACCGCCCCGGGGTTCGCGGCGGGTAACTCCTCGTCGGGGACAGCTTGGGTACCGCCGGGGTAGTGGTAGAACCCGGCGCCGGTCTTGCGGCCGAGCAACCCGGCGGTCACCCGCGAGGCGGTCAGGGGCGAGGGCCGCAGGCGTGGATCTCCGTAGAATCCGGCGGAGACGATCTCCATCACTGGGTGGGAGACGTCGAGGCCGGTCAGGTCCATCAGCTCGAACGGCCCCATCTTCAGCGCGAGGGTGTCGCGGGCGATGCGGTCTATGTCGACCTCGGAGGCGACCTGCTCGAAGAGCAGGGCGAGTGCCTCGGTGGGCAGTCCCCGGCCGAGGTGGTTGACCAGGAATCCCGGGGTGTCCCGGGCCACGATCGGAGTGTGGCCGAGCGTGTCGACGAATTCGACGGCCTCTCCGACCACTGCCGGATCGGTCCGCAAGCCCGGGATCACTTCGACCAGGGTCATCAGCGGCACGGGATTGAAGAAGTGAAGCCCCACCAGCCGGCCGGGATTCTCGAGCGCGGCGGCGATGGTGGTGATCGGAATCGAGCTGGTGTTCGATGCCAGAATCGCGTGAGGTGCGGCGGTTTCCATTTCGGCAAGCAGCCGTTGCTTGACCTCGAGGTTCTCCACGACGGCCTCGATGACCAGGTCGAGACCGTGATCGGGGGCGGTGGGACCGGCTCCCGGACGCAGCCGCGCTACCGCAGCCTCCGCGTCGGCGACCGAGCGTTGACCCTTCTCCGCCGATCGGCGAATCATCCTGGCCACGAAATCCAGCGCCGTGGTGACCGCCTCGTCGGAGACGTCGGTGATCTCGACGCTGATCCCGGCGACAGCGGCAACCTGGGCGATACCCCGGCCCATGGCGCCCGCACCGACGACCCGAATCCGGTTGATAGACAAGTGTGTTGTCCTTTCGTGGCGGTGACTTGTGATGATGACGACGGCGGCAGAATCGCCGCTCAGGCCGAGACGCTCACGCCGGAGATCCGGGTGAGGGCATCGACGACCTGATCGGGTACCTCGATGGCGTCCGCGGCGAGACGCCGGATCCGTTCGGCAACCGAGCGGTCGAACGGCACCCGGACCGGGGCCTGGGGCTCCAGTGGGCGGGTCGCGCGAACACTGTCGGTGAAGTCGGTGGCCTTCTGCCGGAAGTCTTCGGCCGAACCGAGGACGGCGGGGTCGACCACGACGGCGAAGAATCCGCAGTCGGTCAGGCCCTGGGGTGCGGCCGCCTGACCGCCGAGGATGCCGAGCAGTTGGACCATCATCGCCAGCCCCGAGCCCTTATGGCCACCCCAGACGGTGAAGGCGCCGTCGAGAGCGGCATTGGGATCGCGGGTCGGCTGGCCGGCCGTGTCGAACGCGCGGCCCTCGGGCAGTTCGGTGCCGAGCCGGCCTGCCAGCATGACCTCGCCGAGCATGATGCTCGACGTGCCGATGTCCCAGATCACCGGGTGGGCCTGGGTGGGGAATCCGAACGCGATGGGGTTGGTGCTGAACCGGGCCTCGGTTCCGCCGTGCGGGGCGACCTTCGGGCCACCGCTTCCGGCGATCATGCCGACGAGTCCGGCCCGGGTGATTTTTTCCAGGTAGTACGAGAACATGCCGGTGTACCAGGTTTTCGACGCGCCGACCACGGCCACACCGGAGGCGGCGGCTTTGTCGATTGCGATATCCGTGGCGCGCCGCGCCACCAGGTAGCCGACCTGCTGACCGCCGTCGAGGGTCGCCGACACCGGAGTCTCCCGCACGATCTCGATGGGCCGGCGGGTCGGGCGGACGGACTGGAGGTGTTCGATCACCGACAGCGCCCGCGGCAGTCCGCCGAAAGACAGCCCGCGCAATTCGCAGTCGATCAGGTGATCGGCGATGATCGCCGCTTCGGCGTCGGTATGCCCGACCGCGGTCATCGCGGCCTCGGCGAGTGATCGGGCGTTGTCGACGGAAAGAATCATTGCGGTATCTCCTTGTCCAGGTCACATCACGTGCACGTGGGATGGCGGGCGTGTGGGGACCACCGATGGATGTAAGCCTGCTGCATTACATCAGCATGCTTACATACTCGTCAATGGCGTGTCGCCTAAACCGACCGAGCGCGAGGAGCAGACCTGGTGTGCGACCGAGCGCCTACTCTGTAGCCGTGACTACCACCGACTCGGCCGGAAACCGCGATGCCACCGAACTTGCGCCCATGGAGCCCGCCACGTTGGTGGTCGACGCCGTGTCCCGGCTGCAGCGCGCGGTTCATCAGATCGGAACGATGCGGTTGGCGCCGTGGAACCTGACGCTGTCGAGCTACGCCGCACTCCGGATCATGGCGGATCAGCCGAGCCTGTCTCTGATCCAGTTGTCCCGACGGGCGTTCGTCCGGCCGCAGACGATGACGCGGATGGTCACCCAGCTCGAGAAACGCGGCTACATCGAGCGCCGCCAACGCCCGGAGAATGAGCGCGCATTGTCGCTGCATGTCACCGAGGAGGGCCGGGAAGCGTTGGCCGAGATGGGGGCACGGGTCAACAAGATCAACTCGACGTTCACCGACCTGTTCGACGACGAGCAGATCGAGCAGTTGAACACCATGCTGCGCCAGTGCGCACATGCGATCGAGGCGGAGATCAAGGAATTCTCCGGCGACGACGTGCTGTAACGCGGGCGTGGGCGCTCAGTGCGACCCGCCAATGGAGCGGACATGTGGTTGACATCACGTACGCATGCTGATTAGTGTAAGCATGCGTACATAGCAGCTACCCTGATGATCGGGGCCCCCGAAAACGATCGCGGCGCCGAATCCTGGGTGGATCCATTCCTCCCCTCCTCGAAGGGACCACCATGTCCGAAGCCGCTCTGCAGACCTCGGCGCAAGCGCCATTGAACTCGTCCGGATCGTCCCATTCCCGGTTTCGGGCGTGGGGGCTGACCCTGGTGCTCTCCGTCCTGTACGTCATCACCTACGCGGACAAGCTGCTGCTCGGCCTGGTCGCGCGGCCCCTGCAGGAAGATCTGGGCCTGACCTCGTCCCAGATCGGATTGGCCGGCAGCGCGTTCTTTCTGGCGTACATCATCGGCGGCATGGCGACCGGGCTGCTCAACAAGTGGCTGGCGTTGCGCTGGTCGCTGATCCTGATGTCGTTGGCGTGGGCGCTGTGCATGTTGCCGATGGTCTTCGCCGCCAGTTTTGCCGTGCTGCTGGCCAGTAGGTTCCTCCTCGGCCTGTCCGAGGGGCCGGGTGCCTCGCTCATCTACACCGCGGTGTATACCTGGCATCCGATGGAAAAGCGTTCGCTCCCTGGAGCGTTCATCACCTCGGCCGGCTCGTTCGCGAAGCTCCTCATCGTCCCGGGCCTCACCCTGGCGATCGTGCACTGGGGTTGGCACACCGGATTCCTCATCCTCGCCGGTATCGGTGTCGCGTGGTGCGTGCTGTGGCTCCTGACCTGGACCGAGGGCCCGTACAGTGAGTCCAAGGCGGCCGCCGCATCCAAGGGAATCACCGCCGACGACGTCGAGGCCGGCGCGACTCCCACGGTGCCGTGGCTGCGCATCCTCCGGACCCCGACGTTTATCGCCGCCACCGGCGCGGTCATCGCGATGAACGCCGTACTCTCCGTCACCCTGACCTTTCTTCCCTCGTATTTCGAAGCGGGTCTGGGCTATTCCCGGGTTCAGGCGGGCACCTTGTTTGTCCTGCCCGCCGTCGGAGCCATCCTCGCGCTGTTCCTGGTGACACCGGTCAGCGACTTCCTGATGAGCCGTGGGTACAGCGCGCGAGCACTGCGCGGCGTGCTACCGGGCATCGCGCTGTTGCTGTGCGGACTCTCCCTGATCTCGGTGCCGTATCTCGGCGCTCCCGGTCTCGTCGTCGCGGTGGTGTCCATCGGCTACGGCTTCGGCACCGTCATCTATCCGCAGCTCAGTGGCGCGATCTCGCAGATCTGCCCGCAGCGTCAGCTCGCCGGCGCCTTGGGGGTGTTCTTCGCACTGATGTCCCTGGGCGGGGTGTTCGCGCCGTTCATCACCGGCAAGATCGTCGACGCCGCCGCCTCACCCGCCGCCGGTTACGCCCAGGCGTTCCAGGTGTTCGGCTTCGTCTCGATCGTCGGCGCCGCCCTGGCGCTGCTCGCGATCAACCCGGAACGCGATGCGCTCCGAGTCCTCGGCCCGCAGGACACACCGAACGCGGCGGCATCACAGTGAGCCGGGCCGTCCATGCGCAACCCCGACGAGACCGGCGTGCGTGAGATCCTGACCGAGGCCGAAAACGGAATCTTCGTCATCACTCTCAATCGCCCCGACGCCAAGAATGCGGTCAATCTCGCACTGGCGAAGGCGCTGGCGGTCGCGATCGACGAATTCGAATCCCGACCGGACCTGACCGTCGCAATTCTCACCGGTGCCGGTGGAACATTCTGCGCAGGAATGGATCTCAAAGGCTTCGCGAGAGGAGAACGGCCCACAATTGCCGGCCGCGGCTTTGCCGGGCTCACCGAGGCGCCGCCGTCCAAGCCGCTGATCGCCGCGGTGGAGGGGTGGGCGCTGGCCGGTGGGTGCGAGCTGGCGCTGTCTGCCGATCTGATCGTCGCAGCCAGGGATGCGAAGTTCGGTATCCCCGAGGTCACCCGCGGGCTGGTGGCCCGCGGCGGCGGTCTGCTGCGGCTGCCGAAGATCCTGCCCTACCAGCTCGCCATGGAAATGGCCCTGACCGGCGACCCGCTGCCCGCCGAGGCCGCCCACCGCCACGGCCTCGTCAACCGCCTCACCGACCCGGGCGGCGCCCTGGCCGCCGCGCGCGAGCTGGCGGGCCGGATCGGCCGCAACGCCCCGCTCGCGATCCGCGCTACCAAACAGGTCGTCGCGATGTCCGCGCGCTACACCGATCCGGATGCCTTCTCTGCGCAAAAACGGTACACCGAACCGGTTTTCGCGTCGAAGGACGCACAGGAAGGCGCCCGCGCCTTCGCCGAGAGGCGCGCCCCGGTGTGGCGCGGGCAATGAGACGACGATTGATTGACAGTATGTAAGCATGCTGTCATAATTGACAGCATGCTTACATGCCTTCGGTGGTCTTGACGCATACGAAGTGGGAGTTGACTCGCGGGGCAGGCTCGCGGGCGACATTCCGGCCTTCCCGCGGCACCGGCCGCCGGTGATCGGTTCGACGAAATACCTCGAGGAGAGACCTGATGGTTCAGATATTCAGTGTGGCCAACGCAATGCCGTTCAACGAGGCCGCCGTCGACAAACTCGAGAAGAGCACCCGCGAACTGGACAGCTCGCAGGCACTGGACCGGGTGCTGGTCGGCTACTCCTCGATCTGGCCGCACAACCACGCCTACGCCCCGTACATGCTGGCCAATTCCGAGCGGCTCGGACTGATCGTCGCGCACCGCCCGGGAGTGATGGACCCGGCCGCCGCGGCCCGGTACTTCTCCACCCTCGACGTCGTCTCCCGCGGCCGGATCGCGATCAACATGGTCAGCGGCGGCTCCGAGAAGGACCTGCACCGCGAGGGGGACTACACCGAGAAGACCGCCCGCTACGAACGCGCCATCGAATATCTCGACGTGATGCGGCAGGCCTGGGCGAACCCCGAAGCATTCGACCACAACGGCAAGTACTACAAGGAAGAACGAGTCAAGCAGCTCGTCCGCCCGGTAAACGGGCAGGTCCCGATCTACATGGGCGGCGAAAGCGACGAGGCCATCGACTTCGGTGCCCGCCACGCCGACCTCTACATGCTCTGGGGTGAACCCCTCGCCGGCACCCGGGAACGGATTCAACGGGTGCAGGCGGCGGCGACAACCTACGGCCGCGCCCCGCAGTTCTCGCTGAGCCTGCGGCTGTTCCTCGGCGAGACGGACGATCTGGCCTGGGAAGCGGCCCGCCGCGCGGAAAACGACATCCTCGAGGCCCAGGGCACCCACACCTTCCTGCGCTCGTCGAGCACCGACGCCTCCGTCGGCCGCGAACGTCAGCTCGCCTACGCCCAGGAGGAACTGCACGACGACTGCTTCTGGGCCCGCCTGGTCTCGCTCCTCGGCGGATTCGCGAACTCCGCGGCCCTGGTCGGCACCCCCGACCGGATCATGAAATCCTTGCGGCAGTACCGCGACCTCGGGGTGGACGCCTTCCTGCTGACCACCGGCACCGAACCGAAGTGGACACCCGAACTCGACGACTTCCTCGCACGGGTCAAACGCGAACTCTGACGCCACACCGGCGAACCCGGTGATCGGACGGCGCCGCACGCCGCCCCGTTTCCGCGCGCCGATTGCCGATTTTTCGGGCACGGGTTCAACGCTCCCGCCGACCTCGCCCACGCGCTCACCCGACCGCACCATCACCGGCCACCGCACTACACCCCCGCGCTGTCGCCGAGAACGGAGAATGCCATGACCGATGCCGCACCCTGGGCGACGACCCCGGAATCGGCCGACGCCGTGTCACTGACCCGGAGTGCTGCCCGCCGCTTACGCGAGCTCGCCGCTCTCGACATCCCCGCGGAGGTGCACACGAAGGCGGCGATCTGCCTGCTCGACTACCTCGGTGCCTGCATCGGCGGGCTGTCCTCACCCTGGGCGCCCGCGGTGCTGAACTACATCGGCAGCGGCGGCGGGACGCCGCAGTCGCATCAGTGGGGACTTGCACACCGAATCAGGGCAGACGATGCGGCGTTCGGTAACAGCGTCCTCGGGCACAGCCTGATCCGCGACGACATGCACGTGCGCAGCGGCAGCCATATCGGGGTGCTGGTCATTCCCGCGGCGCTGGCGCTGGCGCAGCGTGACGGTCTGTCCGGTCGCGCACTGGTGCGGGCCCTCGTCGGCGGGTACGAGATGTCGGTGCGGCTCGGCGTCGCGGTCCGTCAGGGTCCGTCCACCCGGCATTTCCGTCCGTCCGGGATCCACGGAGCGTTCGGGGCGGCGTCCGCCGCCATCGCGGCAACCGATGTCGACGAGGACGTGGCCGTGCACGCGCTCGGATTCGCCGCCAACGCGGCGGCGGGGGTGAACGAGTGGCCCTGGGCCGGCGGTCAGGAGATCTACACGCACACCGGCACGGCCGCGCGCGGCGGACTGGTCGCCTTCGATCTCGCCCGCGCCGGGATGCGCGCCTCGGAGTCCGTCCTCGAAGGACGAGACGGGCTGTTCAACGCCTACGGCGCAGGCCGCGCCGGCGCCGAGCACTTCGCGCGCAGCCTGCACGAGCCGTTCGGGATCCTGGACGTGCGGCACAAACCGTTCGCCGGCTGCAATCTGATCCAGACCCCGATCGCCGCCGCCCTGGCCGCCCGAAACAAGATCACTGGCCGACCCGGTGACATCGAATCGGTCACCATCAAGACCTTCGCGCAGGCGCAGGCCTACCCCGGTTGCGACAACCCCGGCCCGTTCTTCCAGGTCCAGCAGTCCAAGATGAGTCTGCAGTACGCCGTGGCCTCGGCGGTGCTATACGGGCGGGTCGATGAGGACACCTACATCCGGTTCTCGGACCCGGACCTGGCCGCGCTGATCGGCCGGTGCCGGATCGAGATCGACCCCGGCCTCGATCCTCTCCTGGCCCAGGGGAAGCAGCCCGCACAGGTGGAGATTCGGTTGACGGACGGCGCCGTGCACAGCGCGGCGGTCGACGACGTGCCCTGGCTCGGCGACGACGCCGTCGTGGCGCGGTTCCGCGCCACCGCCGCCCACCTTCTCGCTCCCGCCGCCGTCGACACGATCATCGATGCCGCCCACCATCTCTGGGAACTCGACGATTGTGCACCGCTGTTCGAGGCCTTCACCGCCACCCACGCAGACGCGATGATGGGCTTATCCGCCGCACAAAACTGACCGACCTAAGCACTGCCCACCGATAGGCATGCTGACCTGATGATTTCTGTCGCCGCAGGGTGACAACGGTCGACGACCGCAATGTCGTGGCCGGTCCGGCCCGCACATGGAGGAAAGAAAAGAATGAGCACACACGACCTTCGGGATCTCGGCGGCGGAACCGCGTCCGGTCTGCTGGCCGCCCGAGCCAGTCAAAATCCCGACAAGACCGCACTGGTCTTCGAGGGAACGGAACTGAGCTACCGCGAGCTCGATGACGCTGCTACCAGCTTGGCCCGTGGACTACTCGCGATCGGATTGCAGCCCGGGGACGCAGTCAGCGTCTTCCTGTCCAACCGGCCCGAATTCCTCATCGCGCTCTTCGGTCTCGGACGGGCCGGCCTGCAGTATGTGCCGATCAATACCGCCTACAAGGGCTCGTTCCTCGAGTTCGCACTCGAGCACTCCGAATCCCGGGCGATCATCACCGAGCGGCAAATGACCGGCCCCCTCGCCGATCTGGAAAATCTGCCTGCGTCCGTGACCAACCTCATCTACCTCGACGGACAGCCGGACCGGCTTCCCGCCGGCGATGTCGCAACTTACGCTTGGGCCGACATCCACACCAAGGGGCAAGTCACGGTGGACCTCCCGATGGTCGCACCCGGAGATCTCACCAGCCTCAGTTTCACCTCCGGCACCACCGGCCGCAGCAAGGGGGTGCTCAGTCCGGCGCTGAAGGGTGTGGTCATGGCCCGCGAGGCCGCCGTCGCGATGGGCACGACCACCCGGGACCGTCTCTACACCTGCCTGCCGATGTTCCACGGTGCGGCCACCATCACCTGCAGCATGCACGCGATCTATGCGGGGGCAACGATCTGTCTGTCGCCGCGATTTTCCGCCAGCCGGTTCTGGGATGAGATCCGGGAGACCGGGGCTACCGAGTTCTTCGCCCTCGGCTCGATCCTGCCGATGCTGCTCGCGCAGCCACCGTCTCCGCGCGATCGCGACCATGCGGTCGAGCGGGTCTTCGCCGCCCCGGCCCCGGCGGACGTGCTCTACCGTTTCGAGGAACGGTTCGGGGTGCACATCGTCGAGGGTTACGGCTCCACCGAGGCCAAGAACTTCCTGTACAACCCGCTACACGGTCGCCGGGTCGGCTCGCTCGGCAAGCCCACCGCCACCTCGATCGTCGAGATCCACGACGAGCTGGGCCGCTCGGTCTCGGCCGGTGAGGTGGGGGAGATCGTCTACCGGCCGACGATGGCGAACATCATGTTCGCCGGCTATTTCAAGGACCCGGAGGCGACGCTGGCCGGGATGACCGATCTGTGGTGGCACACCGGCGATCTCGGCTACGTCGACGAGGACGGGTTCTTCTACTTCGTCGACCGCAAGAAGGACGCGTTGCGCCGGCGCGGGGAAAACATCTCCTCCCACGAAGTCGAATCCGCCGTCGGTCAATTCCCCGGCATCAAGGAAGTGGCCGCGGTCGCGGTGCGCTCGGAACTCGGCGAGGACGAGGTCAAGGTTGTGCTCGAGGTGGACGACCCGGCCACCATCGACTTCGAGGTGCTCTACCGGCACTGCGATGCGCAGTTGCCGCACTTCATGGTTCCGCGGTACTTCGAGCTCACCACCACCCTCCCCCGCACCCCCACCGGGAAACTGCGGAAGGTGGCGCTGCGTGAGGACGGCCTCACCGCCGGAACCTGGGACGCCGACGCCGCCGGCATGCGCCCGACCCGCAACCTCTGAGCTTCCCCGACCCACCTACCCGGCGGCGGCCCACACCGCTTCCGCCAGTGCAGGAGCACCCTGAGATGAACACTGTCCGCATCCGGGACGTCGCCCCCCGGTTGACCTTTCAGGCCCAACCGGCCACCACCGAACAGAAGGTGGAATTGGTCGATCGGCTCACCGCCGCCGGGATCACCGCGGTGGAGGTGTCTTCGTTCGTGCGCCCCGATCTGGTTCCCGGGCTGGCCGACGCCGCCGAAGTCTTCGCCCGGGTGCAGCGCCCCGCGGGGGTCTCTCTCGAATGCTGCATCGGCAACCAGAGCGGTCTGGTCCGAGCGGTCGACGCCGGCGCCCACAAGGCCTCGTTCCTGCTGTCGGCGGACGAGGAATTCTCCCGCAACAACACCGGCCGCTCGATCGACGAATCACTGGCCGTCCTCGAGCGGCTGCGGGCCGAGGCCGACGGCACCGGCACCACCGTGGGCACGTACCTGATCTTCGCCTGGGGCGGCCCACTGGGCACCCCCAGGCGCCCCGAAGATCTCGAACCCCTGCTGCGGAGGCTGCGCGAAATAGGGGTGGACGACTGGATTCTCGCGGACTCCTGCGGGTACGCGAGCCCGGTGCAGATACGGGAGACCGTGGCGTTCGCCGCCGAGATCAATGTGATGGACAAGCTGACCGTGCAGGTCCACGACAGCCGCGGCATGGGGGTGGCGAACGTGGCGGAGCTGGCGCGGATGGGACTGCGCAACATCGACACCTCCCTCGCCGGCGCCGGCGGGCACCCCGCCGTCCCCGGTGCGCGGGCCGGCGGGGTCTGCACCGAGGACGCCGTGCAACTGCTCGAACGCTCCGACGTCGACACCGGCGTGGACCTGAACGCTCTCATCGACGCGGCGAACTGGTTCGACGAAATCCTCGGCGGCGGCGAAGGCGGGTTCGTCCGCCGCACCGGTGCGGTGCCCCGCACCGCCGCCGACGTCGACCCCCGGCGCGGCGCATTCGCGTGGTCCCGGTGACCGGGCCGGCGCCCGCGCCCGGCATCGGGGCGACTCCGGCGGTGCGGCTGCGCGACGTGGCGCCCCGATTCGCGTTCCAGTCCGCGGACGCGACCACCGAGCAGAAGGTCGAACTCGTCGACCGGCTGATCGCCGCCGGTGTTCCGGCGATCGAGGTGTCCTCGTTCGTCCGGCCCGACCTCGTGCCCCGCCTCGCCGATGCCGACGAGGTGTTCGCACGCATCCACCGCCGCCCGGGGGTGTCCCTCGAGTGCTGCGTCGGCAACCTCACCGGGCTGCGCCGCGCGATCGACGCCGGCGCCCACAAAGCGTGGTTCCTGCTCTCGGCCGACGAGGCCTTCTCGGTGAACAACACCGGCCGCACCATCGACGACGCACTGTCCACCCTCGAACAGATGTCGGAGGTGGCCGGCACCGCCGACATCACCCTCGGCACCTATCTGATCGGGGCCTTCGGCGGCCCGGCCGGACTGCCCCGCACCTGGACCGACCTCGCGCCGCTGGGGGCGCGACTGTCGGCGCTCGGCGTCCACGACTGGATCCTCGCCGACTCCTTCGGGTACGCGGCACCGCCACAGATCCAGGCAATGGTGAAAGCCGCCACCGAGATCACGGAGCTGGGACGGCTCACCGTCCACATTCACGACCACCGAGGCATGGGGCTTGCCGGTATCGCCGAACTCGCCCGCCTCGGAATCACGAACATCGACACCGCCCTCGGCGGCGCAGGAGGGCACCCGGCCCGCCCGGCCGCCCGCGGCGGCGGGGTCTGCACCGAGGACGCGGCGGCGATGCTCGAGCTCATGGGCATCCCCACCGGCCTCGATCTTCCCGCGCTGGTCGAGGCCGCCACCTGGCTCGCCGAGGTCGTCGGGGTGCGCAGCCCGGGATTTCTCCGCCACACCGGGCCCGTGCCGCGGACTGCGGAGGATCGCCGCCGTGACCGTCCCGCGTTCGCGTGGCCGACGAGCACCTCGTCGGCACCCTGACCGCACGCCACAACTGCACACAGACCGTTCCGGCACCGGCCGCTCCTCGGGTGAGAACCACCCGGCGAGTGGCCGGTGCTGTTCGCGGGTCCCCATACAACGAGTAGCCGTTGACACGATGTAAGCCTGCTGGCTAATATAAGCATGCTTACAAAGTCGATCCAGAGGATGAGAGGCCACCGTGACGAGATTCGACAGCATCGATCGCGCGATCGCGGACATCGCGGCAGGCAAGGCCGTCGTCGTGGTCGACGACGAAAATCGTGAGAACGAAGGCGATCTGGTCTTCGCCGCCGAGAAGGCCACCACGGAGCTGCTGGCCTTCATGGTGCGCCACACCTCCGGATTCGTGTGTGTCCCACTGACCGGCGAGGATTGCGACCGCCTGGCCCTGCCGCCGATGTGCACCATCAATCAGGACAAGCACGGCACCGCGTACACCGTGACGGTCGATGCGACAGCGGGCATCGGAACCGGCATCTCCGCCGCCGACCGCGCCACCACCATCCGGGTCCTGGCCGACCGCGACAGCGGCGCGCACGACCTCACGCGGCCCGGTCACGTGGTCCCGCTCCGTGCCCACGACGGCGGAGTCCTCGCCCGTGCCGGCCACACCGAGGCCGCCGTCGACCTCGCCCGCCTCGCGGGCCTGCGTCCGTCCGGGGTGATCTGCGAAATCGTCAGCCGCACCGAGCCCGGTGCGATGGCCCGCGCCGACGAGCTGCGCGCGTTCGCCGACGAACACCGGCTGGCGATGATCGCGATCGCCGACCTGATCGCCTGGCGGCGCCGGAACGACCACCCCCTGGACCGGACCGCCGAGGCCCGCATCCCAACCCGCCACGGCGAGTTCACCGCGATCACCTACCGGTCCACCACCGAGGACAGCGAGCACCTGGCCCTGGTGATGGGTGACGTCACCGACCGCACCACCCCGGTGCTGGTTCGGGTCCACTCGGAATGCCTGACCGGCGACATCCTCGGATCGATGCGCTGCGACTGCGGTGAGCAACTCGATCAGGCACTGGCCCGAATCGGCGCCGAAGGCCGCGGAATCCTGGTGTACCTGCGCGGCCACGAGGGTCGCGGGATCGGGCTGACCGCCAAGCTCCGCGCCTACTCCTTACAGGACCAGGGCATGGACACCGTCGACGCGAACCTCGCCCAAGGGCTTCCCGTCGATGCCCGGTCCTACACCGCTGCAGCGCATATCCTGCGCGACCTCGACGTCCGGGGCATCCGGTTGCTCACCAACAATCCCGACAAATGCCGGCAACTCACCGATGCCGGTGCCGTGATCACCCGCCGCGAAGCCCTGCTCACCACACCGACCGTGGACAACACCGTTTACCTGCACACCAAGCGCACCCGCCTGCACCACCACCTGGTCACAGCCGCACCGCTCCCCGAATCCCTCGCCGCCTCGAACTGACGCCCCCTCGGCCTCCAAAGGAAGAACACCGCCATGACTACAGTCGCCGCCCCCACCGACCCGGCCGCCCTGCGCACCGTCTTCGCGAACATCCCCCAGACCGTCATCGCCCTGTGTGGTCTCGGCGACGACGGGCGCCCCCGCGGTCTCGCCGCCAGTTCGTTCACCACCGTCTCGCTCGACCCCCCGATCGTCTCGGTCGCCATGGCCCACACCTCCACCACCTGGCCCACCCTGCGCGAGATCCCACGGCTCGGGGTCAGCGTCCTCGCCGAAGGCCAGGACCTGGTGTGCCGTGCGTTGTCCGCCCGGGGCACCGACCGCTTCGCCGACGTCCAGTGGCGCGCTGGAACCGATGGTGCAGTGCTGCTCGACGACGCCGTCGCCACGATGGAATGCACCATCATCGGCGACATCCCGGCAGGCGATCACCAGATCGTGCTGCTGCGCATCGAAACCCTCGCCGCCGACCCCACCCGAAACCCACTCGTCTTCCACGGCAGCACGTTCCGCACACTCGCGCCGATCGGCGCATAAGGCCCGAGCACCGCCCCTCCCCACCATCAAGGAGCCCCACGCATGAGTCTGACCGCGACACCGGTCAAGCTAGGAACCTTCGGCGTCTGGGTGCGCCACACCGACATCACCGGGGCCTTCGCCGCCGAGATCGAACGACTCGGCTACGGCACCCTGTGGATCGGCGGATCACCCGCGGACGATCTGGCAACGGCCGAGACCGCACTCGCGGCCACCTCTCACCTCGCCGTCGCGACCGGCATCGTCAACATCTGGAGCACCGACGCCGACCGGCTGGCGCAGTCGTATCACCGTCTCGACACCGCCTACCCCGGCCGATTCCTGCTCGGGCTCGGCGCCGGCCACCGTGAGGTCAACGGGAACGGTGCGGTCAAGCCGTACCAAGGGTTGGTTAACTACCTCGACACTCTCGACGAGAATGCCGTCCCCGCCGAACGCCGGGTTCTCGCCGCACTCGGGCCCCGCGTGCTCGAGCTCGCTGCCGACCGCACCGCCGGCGCCCACCCCTACCTCGTCAACCCGGACCACACCCGGTCGGCCCGGAACGTACTCGGCGACGGCCCGCTGCTCGCCCCCGAGCACAAAATTGCGATCGGCACGGACCGCGACCACACGCTCACCCTCGGCCGAAAGGGCCTGAGTACCTATCTGAACATGCGAATGAAGAACTATCTCAACAACTTCCGGAGGCTCGGCTTCACCGACTCCGACTTCAGCGACGGAGGCAGTGAAGCACTGATCGACGCCCTCGTCGCCCAGGGGGAACCGCAGACCATCGCCACCCAACTTCGTGGACATCTCGACGTCGGGGCCGACCATGTAGCAATCCAACCCCTCGCCCACCCCGCAGACCTGTTGCCCACACTTACTCAACTCGCCCCAGCGCTCGACTTCCCACGTTGACAGTTCGATTGAGACCACGGCACTCACAGCGATAGGGGAGAACCTGAACGGCGGCTCATTACCTTGGAAATGAGACACCACCCGGACAATATCCGGATCCGATAAAAACCCAGGTCGAGGCGTCTCATAAGTTAATTCCATAATTGCGTGCCACAACCGTCGTGCAGCCCTGACTTTCAGTACGCGCCTGGAGATGGATTTGGGGTACGCACGGATATCGGCGCCCAAAGCAGGAACTCGCGCGGCGGATCGACGCGCTCACCAAAGCTGGGATCAACCCCTGGCGAACGTCTACGCGGACAAGAAGTCCGGGGGCCACCACCGAACGTCCCGAACTGGCAGCTACGTTCGAACGGGCGATGTGATCGTGGTGCACACCCTCGACCGGCGGCCGCGCCGTCCGCCTCTAGGGGAGGCTCTCGCACCGGGCCGCGCGGTGATTGCTACAAGAGGTCGAAGTACTGCGAGCGAGCCTTCATGGCATGAATGAGCAGCTCGTTCCCACTGTCGAAGCGCAGGACAACCAGTTCCAGGAGCCGACCGTTCGGGTCGAAACCCAGCCGGAACTCGCGCGCGGGGTTGTCGTCGTCCAGACCAGCGGTATATACGTGATGCCCTGCCGCGTAGATGCCATCGTTCTCGCTGATCCCGTGTTTGAGCGCGGATTTATGCGCCTTCACGCGACCTGGGTCCAGGCACGCACCGCTTCTCGAATCGCCTCGGAGCGGGAAACATGCTCCTGCTCGGCACGGGCGTTCAATGCCTTCAGCAATGCCTCGTCCATCCGTACCGGCACCACCGCGCCGGGGCCGTCCCCCACGGTCGGTCGGCCGCGTTTGCGCAACTTTTCGACGTCGTAACCGTCCTCGGCCTCGTCTGCCCACTTCTGGATCATCCCGTCCGTGACGGGCGCTCCGTTGATCGTCTCCTCAGCCATAACCATTATCGTAATACGAAAATAGATTCTAGGCCACGATCGCCAACCAGGCCCCACGGGCGGTCGATCCAAGTGATACCTGGCCGCTCCCGTTCTTGCGGTCCATCGGGCCCGTCCGAATACAAACAAAAGCCCAGCACGCAGCTCGAAATTGGTTCTACATTCGTGTCACAACATCGTACAGACCTAACTTTCGGTACTCTCGTGACATGGAGTTGGGGTACGCCCGGGTGTCGACGAGCAAGCAGGACCTGACGCGGCAGATCGACGCGCTCCGCAAGGCCGGGGTCGACCAGGCGAACATCTACGTGGACAAGAAGTCCGGGGCCACCACCGAACGTCCCGGATTGCAGGCGCTGCTGGGTTATGCACGCGAGGGCGATGTGATCGTGGTGCACACCCTCGACCGGCTCGGCCGCACCGTCCGCGACACCCTCAACCTGATCCACGACTTGCACCAGCGCGGCATCGGATTCCGGAACCTGGCCGATCCGATCAAAATCGACTCGACGAACCCGGAGGACCCGATGGGCCAGTTGGCGGTGGTGCTGCTGGCGCTGTTCGGGCAGATGGAACGCACCTACGCGGTCGAGCGGGCCGCCCACGCCCGCACCGTGGCCACCGAGAAGGGACGACGCACCGGTCGACCCAGCGTGGTCACCGACGCCCAACTCGCCTACGCCACTCAACTCCGGGAGGGCGGCGCCACCATCGCCGAGATCACCGACAAGACCGGGCTGACCCGCTCGACCCTCTACCGCCATCTCCCGTCTCGTCCGCCGGAGACGCTCACCGCGGACATCCCGCAACCCGAGGCCAGGAAGACCCCGACACCCGTTGCTGCGCCTTCGTCCTCGGCGGCCGGATCGTCGTCCTGTCCGACCTGCGGATACGAGCCCGCCACCCGCCGGGACCTCATTCCGCACCGCGCGGATCTCGCGACCGTCTGGTTGCACCTCGGCGATCGCGGCGAGCTGCGCGAGGCCCGGCACTGCGCCCACTGTCAGCCCCACGGCCACGTCCTGGTGGTCAGCTGCTCCCGGTGTTGGGGACGGTCCGCTGGTCACCGGCACCGATTCCGGCAGCGACGACGTCCCGGCGGCGGTGCGGGACTGGCTCGCGCAACAGGGACTGGGTAGTGGAGTCGGACCTGTTGTGCCCCAACCATTCCTGAACCTCAGCGGGTTTCGCCGTCGTCGAGGTCGTCGAGCAGGTGCTGCAGCCGCCGGCAGGTCGCTTCGTGCCGTTCGACTTCCCGGTCCCAGCCGCGGGCGCGGGCGTCATCGATCAGGACCTGCTCGGTCGCCAGGCGCGCCCTGATCCGCGGCGCGTACTCGCTGGTGGTGAGGAACTTCGGGCAGGTCAGGACCAGGTCGCATTCGCACGGCCCCTCGGCGGGCAGCCGCAGGCAGTGTCCCAGTTCGAGTTCGGTCTTGAGGAAGTTCGTCTTCAGCCAGTCCACGGTCTTGTCGTCGAGGGCGTCGTGCAGGAGGGCGTCGGCGGCCGGGCCGGCGATCCGGTGTCCGTCGGCGAGCGCCGTCTCGTATTGGCGCCGGATCTCGGGATCGGAGATGCGGCTGTAAATCATCGACATCGTGGCGCTGCGGTGTCCGAGTATTGCCATGATCGTCTGAATGCGGGCGCCGCCCTCGGCGAGCTGGGTGCCGAGGGTGTGCCGCAACCGGTGCGCGCTGACGGTCGGGGATCCTCGATCGTCGACCAGTCCCGTTGCCGCGCAGACGGTGCGGAACGCCTCGTCGAAGAGGGTGGTGACCGAGAGCAGCTTGCCGCGGCGGACGAAGACGTAGTCGACGCGGCGGCCGGTGACCTCGTCGATTCGCGCGATCGAGCGCTGCGCCTGGGCCAGGCCGATGGCGTGTTCGAGGGCGGCGGCTGCGTCCGGGTGCAGCGGGACGATCCGTTCGGTGCGGCCTTTGCCGACCGGGATCCGCAGCCGTGGATGCCCGCCCGGATAGGTGTCGAGGCAATCCCAGGTCAGTCGGCGGATCTCGTCGCGGCGGGCCCCGGACCAGCGCAGCAACAACAGCGCGGCCCGTTGTAGCGGGTCGGCCAGGTCGTCGATCGCGGTCATGATCGCGTCGAGTTCGTGTTGCGGAAGGTAGCGGGGGATCGACTCCGGGCGCCGGGGTGTGTCCCGGGAGGTCAGCAGTGGTCGGCCGGGAACGTCGGCCCACTCCCAGACCGCGGTGTCACGGCAGAACCCGGCGATCGAGTTGAGTTCGTGTTTGACCGTGGTCGTCGCCAGCGGCTGGCCGGTGTGCTGACTCGGACAGGTCGGCAGCCACCGCATGTATTCCTCGATGGTGGCGCGATCGATCTGTGCGAGGCTGGTGATCTCGGTGTGATGGACGCCGAGCCAGTTGACGAACCGGCGCAGAGCCTGCCGGGCGTTGTGCACCGTCTGCGGGCGATCCAGTTTGGCGTCGAGCCGCAGTTGCAGGTATCGCTCGATGACCGTCCGGATCTTGGGCGGGCACGGCTCGGGGAGCAGCCGGTCGGTCCAGTTTGCGATGGTTCGTGTGCCGATGCGCGGCGCGGTGGTGACCTGGCCGACGTTGTACAGCAGCACGTGGGTGGCGTGCAGGTTCGCGAGGTGGTTGCGGAGGAACCCGCGGTTGGCGTCGGGGTCGTCGTGGAACTGACCGTTCGCGAACAGTATCCGGCGCAGAGCATTGAAATCGTCGCGTGCGGCGAAGGCGCGGATGGCTGACCCGAATGCGAACAGATCTGCGGCGGTGATCGCGGTCAGGTCGGGGTCGCCGCGGTGGAGCATGAGCCGGCCCAGGCACCACGTCAGACTGTTCCGGGCCTTGGCCGGGGAGTGGCCCAGTTCGGTCGCGCGACCCACTGCTCGAGCAGCGCGAGATCGACGCCGAGGCCGGTGCTGCCACTGCGCCGGTCCAGCAGACGTGCGTACTTTCTGCCGAGAAGGAAGTCGAAGTCCAGGCCAACCCCTTGCACCATGGACAGATACACCAGATATCCGCTGGCGCGATGCGAGTCGGTGCGCCCGTTCGATCGCATGCCCTCGCCGACAAATCCCAAGCGCACCGGCAGTGGCTGCTCGAACCACGCCTCGAGGTTCGGCCATCGCTCGACGAACCGCCGATAGGCACCCATCCGCTCCCACCGGGCCGGCAGGTGGGGAACGTGCGCGTCCACCCACACCCGGTATTCGCTTTCATCGACGTGCCGGCGCGGGAGAGGTACGGGCCCAGCGGCTGCCGGCCCGGTCATCGGCGATCCCGCAGCGCGGCCGCGTACTCGTCACGAACCTGGTGGTCGGAGACCCGGGTGTAGATCCGGGTCGACTCCGGTGAGGCGTGTCCGAGGCGTCGTTGCAACGCCAACTCCCGCATCCCCGCCTCCCACATCGCTGTCGCGTGGGTATGCCGCAGGGCGTGTGGGGTTTTGTCCACCGTGCGTATCCCGAGCGTGTCCAGCCGCCGGGCGAACATCCGCACCAGCGCGGCGTACGAGAACGGCTCGCAGCGGCGAGCGCCCCTGCCCCCGACCAGAAACACGAACGGACTCGGTGCGTCGACCGGACGTTCATGGAGCACATACCGATTGACCGCATCCAACGTGCGAGGCTCGAGCAGGTCGACGACCCGTTCGTGCCGGGACTTCGCCCGCACGCCCCGCGGATGGTCGTCTCGTTTACGAATCGTGACCCGCCGTCGGCCGTAGGCGATATCGCCGAGCTGGAGCCCGAGCACCTCTCCCGGTCGCAGGGCACCGTCGAGCATCAACAGCACCATCGTCAGATCCCGCAAACAGGTCATGCTCTCCAGCAGCGCAGTCACCTCAGACTCGCTCATCGGACGTGGCAACCGGTGCGGCAACCGGACCCGCACCTCCCGGCTGACCGGCTGCTGCCTACTCGCATTCCCCATGAAGGGGCGGTGCCGTTCGGCGACCATCGCCAGCGCGACATCACGACGGCGCCGCATCGGATTCTCGCCGGTGACGAGTTCGGCGACGATCGCCCAGTCGTAGAAACTCGATACTGCCGCCAGCACCCGCGCCACACTCGCCGGCGCCAACAGCCGCCCGCCGGACCCGACGGACGACAGGCCCAGCCGCTGCGCCGGCCCACGCACCGGGCGTCGCCGCAGCCATCCGAGCAGCTCCAGGGCCAGTGACGGCCGGAACTCGCGCCAATCGATTCCGCGTTCGGCGAAGAACTCGAACACCAAGCGCAGATCGTAGCCGTACGCCAGCGCCGTGTTCGGGCTCCGGCCGGAATCCAGCACGTACCGCAGGAACCGGGTCACCGGCGGCACCGACTCGCCATCGGGTCCCACCAGGACCACCGAGGACACGATCCCGCCCGTCTTCACGGCCTGCACGTGCATGACCCCAGCCCACCACCGGGTGATCCGATCCGCGTGCCGACTCGCCGTGAGATGTCCACATAAGAAAGAACCGGGCCACGATTTCGGCTTGCTCGAGATCGAGTTGACCCGAGTCGAGGGCGGTGCGCGCGGTGGCCGACGTGCCGACGGCGGCGGCGGCCTTGACCTGGGTACGAGGCAGGTGCACCGCTTTGGAAATCTTGGTCACCGACGCGCCGAGATCGAGCATCTGAGCGATACCGGCGGCGCGCTGCCCGTCGGTCAGGTCGTTGCGGTGATCGTTCGCGACGATCTGCTGGGTGATCCGCTGGATACCGCGTTCGGCGTCACTGGTCGCGGTGTCCTGTGTGACCAGGGCGGGGAGGCTGGTCAGCCCGGCATCGCGGGAGGCGAGGGTGCGGCATTGGCCATCTCGCACCCGGATGGTGCCGTCTGCGTAGCGGACGGCCTTGATCGCTTGGAGTACACCGTGTTCGCGGATCGATTCGGTGAGCTCGGCGAGCTTGGCCGGGTCGACGGTGTCGCGGGTGTTGGGTTCGATCTCGGCCTCGGCCGGGTTCAGGTAAACCAGTTCCGCGTGTGCGGCGGTAGCGATTTCGGTGGTGTTTGCGGTCATGGTGTTCTCTCTCCTAGGGTGAGAGGAGAACACCGGGCAGGTAACAGCTGTCCGGTGTTTCCCTTTTTCTCCGTGGGACTTTGGCGGTGTCAGGCGGTCCTGAGCATCCGCGTCGGCGAGGCTGCGAACAGGTCGTTGTTGATCTGCGCGACCAGCTCGCGGGCGACCAGCTCGAGGATCGGTCGCGGGTCGGTCTCCCATCCGGCGAGGATGACGGCCCGACCCCGGATCGGGATGTCGGTGCCAGCCCCGTAGCGGGTGACGATCGCGCGGGCCGCGTCGTTCTCGGGCTGGCGGGGATCGAAGCGGTGGTTGGCTCCGGCGAGCAGGCAGGCCACACCGGGTCGGCCGTTGCCGCCGATCGGGTAGGCGGCGAGGCGGTAGTCACGAACGGCGTCCAGGACCGCGCCGCGCCCATCGGTGATCCGGCGGCTGGTCCAGAAGTCGTCCACGCGCATGTCGGTGACCTGCAAAGTTCCGTCGGTGTCGACGGTGATGCCGGTGATGGTGTCGGTGCTGCGGGTCATGGGATTTCTCCTTCGGTGATGGGGGGTGGGGGTCAGGCGGTGAGGCCGAAATCGGCCGGGTTCACCGGCCGGTGCGCGGCGAGGATGCGCGGGTCGTCCGGTTCGAGGTCGAAGACCATGCCGAGAAGGACGGTGCGGGTGTCGGTGTCGAGGTCGTCGAACCCCGGATCGCCGGGGATGGCGAGTTCGGCGAAGATCACGCGCGCGACGTCGAACGGGTCGAAGACGGAATCAAGAATGATGGTGTTGCTCAACGAAAGCCTCCCGTGTTCGGACCAGGCCACCTGCGGCGCCCTGATCGTTCTTTTTGCCCTGCTGGCAAGGGAGGTTCGGATCGGCGGTATCAGGACGGGGTGCAACCCCTGGGCCGAGAAAGTTTCCTGCGAGCGAAGCGAGTGCGGGTGGGAAAGTTTCTCGGAGCCTTGTGCCGTCGCTCGCGCCGCCAGGGGTTGTTCCCCGGCCGCCGTCGATCAGAATCGCCAAGGCCAGCAGGTCAAAAGAACGATTGCTCTTCAACAGAGCGGAGCGCAGCGGAGCTGTAGGGTCTCAAGAACTGTGGCCAGATCTCACGCAAGTTGGCCACTCGGTGGCCAGTGGCCGATTGGTTGAGATTGTCGCGGCGTTGCCGCATGGTGTGAAGTCGTCGATCAATAGTGCGGCCGCAGGCCGCTCCTTCTACGAAAGCGACGCGGACCGCAGCATCCCAGCAGTCAGTACGCGTGCACTGATCCGGCGGTAGCCGTAAGCCGATCCACTTACGGTGCCGGATTACGTCGCTGGGCCACCGACCTGATCATCAGCGGCGGCGCGTGGGTGCATACTCCAGCCATGACAGTCGATTTCGACTTCTCGTGGTCACAGTTCCTCTGGATGGTGTTCATTTTCGTTGGTGTGCCCACCATGATCGGTGCGGGAATCATCTGGTCTGTCGCGCGGTCCGAGCGGGCCGGGCTGCAGCGCTCCCCGGACAGAGCAGGTGTGGGTAGAACGCAGACGGGAGTTGGCCGACTGGGGCTGTGGGCCACTGGACTAGTCGCGTTTCCCTTGGGATTCCTGTCTTGTGCGGGCTGGCTGAGCTGGTCCGCCGATTACCAAGGAGAATTCCGCGGCCCTGGGCTGCCCGCACCCACACAGTTCCCCACCTGGCAAGTGATCGCCTGTGGAGTGACAGTGGTCTTGGCGTGTCTCGCCGCGGCGCATCTGTCCCGCTGGGCGGCAGCGGGTGGTTTGGCTGCCGCCGCGGGCACGGCGGCAGGGTTCACGACCGCGTTCAGTGTGAACGCCAGCACCGACGTCACCGGCCAGGCAGGCGTGGGCGTGGTGCTCGCGGAAGTCGGATGGGGCGTCGGTTTGGGCCTGCTGATGCTCGTCCGGGGTGCCTGGCTGACCAGGCGGAGCAGCACGCGGGCTGATAACCCCCAGTCATGAGACAGGCAGTTCCCCTGCCGCGCCTGGTCGGCCACGAACCTGCACAGGGACGAAGTGGTGGCCCAGCGCATGCCGGCGGCAGTCGGCCATCGTTCCGTAAGGGATCCCTTGTCGGAACGCCGCGTCGGCTGCCCAAGCACGTAGCCCTCACGACAGCACCACCGAGACCAAGCACGCTGCGGTACCGTGGTCCATAGGTGACCCCGAGTCCGCGACCTTCGTGTCGCGGTTCACCGAGAACCCGGGGCATGAAATGCGCACACCGTTCCGCTCGATCTCCACCCAGCACGGGACCAACCGATCGACGCCGAGCGTCGGCCTTACGGGGTCGTCGACCGCGGCATTGTGATGGAGAACCGCTTTCAAAACAGCGGGCTCGGACGCCTGATTGCATGCGTCGGCGGTGTGATGGAGGCCGTCGCTCGACGCGATCGGTGGCAGATTGCCCGCAACACGACGGGCCCTCTGCTCGAAGAACTGCTCGCCGGCCGCTACGACCACAAATTCGTCACCGTTGATCGGCCCTACCACCGCGGTCTCGACGGTGCACCGATCGCAGTTGCCGACAACCGGATCGCCATGGTCGTCGGATCCGTACCGACGGAATCCGACCATCATCCGAGAGTCCCCGTGACCGCGGTCTTGGTGGCAGCACCTGCTCATCCCCTCCGCTGGTTGGTCGCTGCCCTCGACTTCGACATGGTCGTGGACAACGATTTTCAACGCCGGGTCCAATTCGGGACCTTCTCGGAGGATGCGGACCTCGCCGTCATCGCCGCCCACGGGACACTCGACACCGAAGCGCGGCTATCGACTGGGACGATCCCACAGCCGTACTGCACAACAGTGAGAACGGCACGATCACCGTCGCGGACGCCATTGCCGACCTCGCCAAGTGGGACAGACGGGGGTGGGCGTGGATTGCCGAGGACCGGAACGAGTTCGCCAGCCTCTATCTGCGCGCCAAACACCCCGAACTCGTACGCGAGTACTCGTACCCCTGAAGGCACCGTCCGCATGAATGCTGGCCTGATGATCCGCCAGCAGGGAAGGGTCGGTGACCGGTAGTCGATCCCCAGCCGGGACGAGCGCCAACCGCTGCAGGCACGTGCTGGGTGCCGATCTCGTCCCGGTGAGGGAGCGCTATCGCTGTTTCCGGACTCTCACTCGCACTGATATGCGGTCTGAGTACTTGGACTTGGATCTGGGAGGTTGGCGAAAACGGTCAGTATGCCGCAGACATAGGCGCGGGACAGCTTCCATTCGTTGTTGGAGCGCACGAAGGGGATTGGTCCCACCGGGTAAGGGGCCACGCGATCAAGGCGGCCCTGCCCAGTCGCGTTGATCATGTCTGGGCCGACGGGTTCTACGGTGGTGAACTGGATGTATTGGGGTGAGGGTTGCGCACCCCAGGCCCGCGCGATCGGCAGGGTCTGGTCGCTGGGGCCCTCTAGGAGTCGCGCGCGGTCCTCCTCGCGTACGGAGTAGTTGGTTGTGGCGTTGTACAGGGCGGTCAGTTGCTCGGCGGTGGGCACGAGATCGGTGATCGGCGCCGGCGGAGGTGCGAACTGTGTGGATTGGACGAAGACGGTCGGATCGCGCGATTCGGTGTCATCGGCGGGCGAGGACGCGCAGGCCGCGGTTGCGATCGCGACAAGAGCGCTGGCACCTATCGCAGCTTTCCTCACCCTCATGATCTAGGTATCGCCCCGAGTCCACGCAGCGTGACAACCCGTGCCGCACGAGCTCCCTCGAAGCATCTTCATCAGCGATCGGGTGCCGGTCATCGATCGATGACCGGTCATCGGCAGGCGTGCACGTAGCGTCTGATATCTATCTAGGTGTCGGAGGGCGTGGTTGGGCCGTCGCCTGTTTGGTGGCTCTCCGCATGCGCCGTGCCAGGCCTCGCCTGCGGCCTTCCCGGATCTTCGGTCCAACCAAGGGCGTGCGCGTGATCGAGAATTGTGCGCTCAATGTGCGGACGTTCGGTTCGCGACGTTCTCCATGTCCTGCTGAGCGCTTCGATGGTGTCCAGGATCGTGACGTCGCGGCCGCTGTCGGGTAGGTGGGGCGGACCGGCGGGAACATCGCGCCAAAGGTGTCCGCCGATGGCGGGGTGGACGAAGCCGTCGCTGATGCGTGCCGACATCAGTTTGCTGTAGACGCGCAATCCGGCTGCCGAGAGGCCGTCTCCGAGATCGACACCGAGGCCGTAGAAGAGCTGCTCTGCGAGCTGGTACTGGTGTTCGGTGATACGGCCGAGTCCTTCAACGAACGTGTCTCCAGGCTGCGCCCGCCGGAACTGAGAGAGAACCTCTGCAACGGTGGCGGCTACCTTGGGTGGAATAAGCGGCGGTGGGCGCTGCAGGTCGCCACCGACTGCCGACAAGTACATCGTGCAGGCGGTCGGAAACCTGGCCCAAGACCCCTCGCCGACAGCGGGTGTGGTCGCGAGGTACAGAAAATCATCGAAGACGTCACGGTGCACTGGCGCACACCGACGCAAACCGTCCGCTTCGACGACCGTCAATCCCTCGTACAGGAACTTCTCGAGCACCCGACCTTCCACATCCAAAAGCAACATATGCGTACTCACGCACTAGGGGGACCGATGGGCGAAGCCGTCGGGCGCGAGGTCACCAACACAAAGTAAACAGCCTCCCTTCTACGGCCACAACCGTTTGCCATCTATCGTGGATGACGATCCTCATTGAGGGGGCAAGCGCCGACCGCTGCGGGGCATGCGCTGGGCGCCGATGTTGTCCCGGTGCAGGTTCCGCTTCCGGTCGACCAGCAACTGTCCAAAATCGGATGCTGCGCTAGCTACTCCGGAATTCCCACGCCTGAGAAGCCCCTGCCTACCTACGCTTCATGGCATGCCTCGCGAACCAGCATTCGATCGTTGGCCGATCCAAGATTCCGAGATCATCGAATTCCAGCTGGAGACCAACGCGACAGAGGCCACCGCATTCATCGGCGTCCTCAGAGCCACTCTTTCCGAACTTCTCGCCGGCCGAGCCAAATGGCAGATTATTGGCCCCAGGCCGCTCGACCTGGACGACGCCACTGCGGGAGGGACGGAAACAGACCGTCAGCGTCCCGACGTAGTGATATCTATCGGAGTCCGAGGCGAAGGCGACGCAGGAACCATCGAAGACACTCTCTACCGTGCTTTACGCGAAGCTGGTCTTCGGATAGGGCCCATTTTCGTTGCCGGCTACCCCTTCGGTATCGAGCGGGCACAAGTCCTCGCGAAGTACACCGAGCTAAACGACGCCTCCGACCGGTAGCCGATCAGTCACTGACAATAGGAGTAAGGATGGACTCCGTGCCTCTGCGGGATTGGTTGAACGAAGATTCGTTGGTATGGCGATTCCCGTTGTTTGAGCAGGCTCCCGAGACTGACGCGCCTGAGGCCTGGGTAGCCGCATTCGTGGCTGTCGCCCGTGACGTGCAGTGCCTGCGTTACGGCCGTGAAGTGACGTTGGACGGGCTGCTCTGGGAGTTGGTCGTCAACGACGAGTACTACGTCATTGCTGGTTGGCACGGTCCAGACGAATATGTAGGTGATGTTGGAGGGTTCGGTATCGGCCACGGGCTGGTGATGGACGCGCCGGTGAATGAGGCAACGGTGTGGGTCGCGGACATAGTGCAGAACGAATTGGCCGGGTATGAGTTCGTGCAGTGGCCTTCTGAGGGCAAGCACCCTTTGCTCCCTCGGCTACTTGAACAGCGGCCGGTGTGGGTAGATCCCCACACCGGGGACATAGTCGCTTCGATAGGTGAACTCTGCCCACAAGGGACTGCCCCGGCTCTGGTTGACACCTGACCCGTGAGGGATCTGCCCTCACGGTGAAAGGATGATCGACATGCCGAAGCCATATCCCGAGGAGT
>NZ_JBHXWI010000065.1:0-50136 GCF_042671975.1 Rhodococcus sp. NPDC127593
ACTGACATTCATCGACACACTGTTGAGTTCTCAAAGAACACGCACACACCATCACCACTGACACACTCGCCAGCCGCTCCGGGGCAACCGTTCCATCTTATCCTACCAGCCTCACCGGCGCAAGCCGTGACACTGATCAAGATCAAACCGGGATGGAAGCACAACCATACACGACGGTGAACTTCCGATTTACCAGGCGCCTTCGTCCAACCTCGTGTCCCCCGCCTTCCGGCCGGGGTCGGTGTCCGTGTCGCTCTGACCTGGAATAAGTTACGCGAAGGGAAACAAGAACACCAAATCGCCAGGTCAACGCCGCAAACCCGCCGATTCAGGGCACCCAGTACTTGGCCGCCAGCTCCTCGATCACCACATCACCGTCCGAGGCCTGCTCCAAAGCCGCGAGGTCGGAGTCGATGGAAACCAATCGTGGATCGTCCCCCTCCGCCTCCTGGACTGGGTGCCCCCCGTCCTCGGCCAGCTGACGCAACAGCTTCTCGCGCACCCGGTCCTTCAGCGAATCGCTCATATCGAAATCATGACCGCGCGGCGGTGGGTTGTCGAGGGTGCACCGAACTCACTCCTCGGTCTCGTCCGGCGCCTTCACGTTGTCGCTCTTGCCGAAGACTCGCAGCGCGGTCGGAATGAGGACGATCAGCGCGCCCAGGATCGCGATCAACGAAAAGACCTGCATTGCCATCTGTGAACCGACTCTCTGTTTCGTGCCCGCGGCGACCAGGTGTCAGGCCGGCGCGAGCCAGCTTCCCCAAGATGTGTTCCTGGTGACGGTAAACGCCGCAAGGAAGATGAGCACACCGACTGTCACTCGCGGACCGAATACGATCCTGCGATCGCGATGTCCTCGCCATCGGCGACGTGCCCATCCGATCCACGCGAAAACCATCACCGCAATGAACGGGACGATCAGAACATTGCCGGCCACAGCCGCGCCGATGTCGAGGTTGGTGAGGTCGTGCACTGCCCTCAACCCTCCGCAGGCCGGGCACCACCACCCGGTCAGGGCGTAGACGGGACAGAAGCCGTACGAACCCGGCTGATGCGGATCCCGGAAGTGGAGGATCGCGGCGGCGACAGCGGCGCCGACGGCCACAGCGGCGGGTGCACCGAGTGCGCGCAGACCGACCGCCGGCATCGTCGGAGTTCCGCTCTGCGTGTCCACGCGTCCAGTGTTTACGATTCTTCCGGTTTCCGGTGCCGACAGTCAGACGGTGAGCGAGTAGTCCGGCCACAGACGGCGGGTGCCTGCCCTCGATGTCACCGGAGAAGTTCTTCACGACCCCGAAGTTCTTGTACATATCCGACACGGCGAATGTGTCCGCCCCCGGAGACAACTCTGGCCCTTCCCGACTGATCGGGAAGGGCCAGAGGACCGCTGAGCTGCCTGAGAGAATCGAACTCTCGACCTTTTCATTACGAGTGAAATGCTCTACCGACTGAGCTAAGGCAGCGGTGCCTTTCGGCGGTGGCGAGTCTAGCGCCTCAACCCCGAGTATGCGAAAACGGCTCCCTGAACGCGTCGCCGAGAGTGGCCACCATGGCGTCGACAGCCCACTGCGGTTTGACGTTGACGGTGATCGCCTCGCGACACTCGAGGACGGCTTCGATGCACTTCAGAAGGCCTTCCGGGGTTGTGCGCGAGGCGAGGTCGGCCGCCCGATCCGCCATGTCCGGGTGGTTCGCGGCGCCGTTCGACTTCCATGCGACGGCGAGCGCGTCGCGGTAGAGACCGGCCAGATCGATCAGTGCACGGTCGAGTGCGTCACGGCCCGTGCGAGTGGCCCTGGACTTCTGGCGCTTCTCGAGATCCTTCAGCACGCCGGCCGAACCGCGGAGAGCTCCGGCAGCACCCTTACCGGTGCCGCCCGCCCCCAGCGCGGTGCGCAATTCTTCGGTTTCCTGCTCGTCCCTGGCCGCGCTCATCTCCTTCGCCTCCGCGTCGGCAGAACGCACCAGTTCCTCCGCCGCGGCGAACGCGGTGGCGGGCCGCAGTGCCGCGACGGCGAGGTCCAGAGCGTCCTTACGACGCACCTTGGCATTGAGATCCGTCGCGAGACGTCGGGCGCGCCCGACGTGACCGCCGCTGATCGAGGCCGCCAGTTGCGCATCGGCGGGGTCCAGGCCGTCCCGCTCGCGCAGGACCTTCGCGATGGAGTCGGCCGACGGAGTCACGAGATGGACGTGCCGGCAGCGCGACCGCAGCGTCACGGAGATGTCCTGCGGGTCGACCGAGGGCGCGCACAACAGGAACACGGTGCGATCCGGCGGCTCCTCCACCACTTTCAGGAGAGCGTTGGCCGCACCCTCGGTGAGCCGGTCCGCATCCTCGACGACCACGATCTGCCAGCGCCCGGTGCTCGGCCGGCGAGCGGCGGTCTGCACGATGGCGCGCATTTCCTTGACGCTGATGCTCAGGCCCTCGGGGACTACCCGCCGGACATCGCCGTGTGTGCCGACCATGACCGTCGTGCAGGCGTGGCACACGCCGCAGCCGGGGACGCCGTCACTGGTGCATTGGAGTGCGGCGGCGAAACACTGCGCGGCCACCGACCTACCCGATCCGGGCGGCCCCGTGAACAGCCACGAATGCGTCATCGAGGAGCCCATCGCACCGACTCCACGACGGGCGGCGGTCGCTGCGGCCGTCAGCTCGGCCTCGACGTCCTCTTGGCCCACCAACCGGTCGAATACCGTCACCGCGCCAGCCTAACCGGCACGTGCGACAGCGCGGCCGGCCCGAGGTACCGGCTCACGCCTTCTTGTCCGCTGCCTTCTTCGAGGCCGCCTTCTTCGCCGGCGCCTTCTTCGCGGCGGCCTTCTTTGCAGCCTTCTTGGCGGGCGCCTTCTTCGCGGCGGCCTTCTTCTTGACGGGACCGCGGGCACGCCGATCCGCCAGCAGTTCCGAAGCGCGAGCGTCGGTGATGGACTCCACCTCGTCACCCTTACGGAGGCTGGCGTTGGTCTCACCGTCGGTCACGTACGGCCCGAACCGGCCGTCCTTGATCACCATCGGCTTCTCGCTGACCGTGTCGACGCCCAGCTCACGCAGCGGCGGGGTGGCGGCGGCCTGACGTCCGCGGCGCTTTGGCTCCGCGTAGATCTTCAGAGCCTCGTCGAGGGTCACCGTGAACATCTGGTCCTCGGTGGCGAGGGACCGCGAATCCGTCCCCTTCTTCAGATACGGGCCGTAGCGACCGTTCTGCGCGGAGATCTCTTCCTTGGACTCCGGATCGACACCCACCACGCGCGGCAGCGACAGCAGCTTGAGGGCGTCGTCGAGGGTCACCGTCTCCAAGTCCATCGACTTGAGAAGCGAACCCGTCCGAGGCTTCGGACCGGTGGCCTTCTTCGCCGCCTTCTTCGCCGGAGCCTTCTTGGCTGCCGTCTTCGTCTTGGTCGTCCCGTCGCCCGATTCGTCCGTCACCGGCACCACTGCCGGTTCGGGCTCCGGCTCCGGCTCGGGAAGGATCTCGGTGACGTAGGGGCCGAAGCGGCCCTCCTTCGCGACGATCTCGTGCCCGGTGAGCGGGTCGACTCCCAGCTTGCGACCCTCCTGCGGCGTCGAGAACAGCTTCTCCGCGTACTCCGGGGTCAGCTCGTCCGGCGGAAGGTCGTCGGGCAGGTTGGCCCGCTGGGAGATGAGGTCGCCCTCGGGGTCGTCCGGGTTCTGGACCATCCGCTCGAGGTACGGACCGAACCGTCCGACGCGGACGTGCACTTCCCGTCCCTCGGCGTCGTCGAAGAGCCTGATCGAGTTGACCTCGCGAGCGTCGATCTCCTCGAGGTTGACGCCGACCATCTTCTTCAGGCCGCCCTCACGGGCAACCGAGCCTTCGGCGCCGTGATCGCCACCGAAGTAGAAACTGCTCAGCCAGTTGCCGCGCTGTTCCCGGCCACCGGCGATCGCGTCGAGGTCGTCTTCCATCCCGGCGGTGAAGTCGAAGTCGACCAACCGCCCGAAGTGCATCTCGAGGAGGCCGATGACGGCGAACGCCACCCAGGACGGGACCAGCGCGCTGCCGCGCTTGTAGACGTATCCGCGATCGAGAATGGTCTTGATGATCGACGAATACGTGGACGGGCGGCCGATGCCCAGCTCTTCGAGGGTCTTGATCAGGCTCGCCTCGGTGTAGCGGGCGGGCGGGTTGGTGGTGTGGCCGTCGGGATCGAGCTTGGTGGCGGTGACCGCCTGGCCCTCGACGAGCACCGGCAGGCGCGACTCTGCATCGTCGGACTGGCCGCCTGCCTCCTCGTCGACGCTCTCCACGTAGGCCTTGAGGAATCCGGCGAACGTGATGGTGCGGCCCGACGCGGAGAACGTGCACTCCTCGCCGGTGCCCGCGGTTCCGGTGATCCGCAGGGTCAGCGTCGTGCCCCGCGCGTCGGCCATCTGCGACGCCACGGTGCGCTGCCAGATCAGCTCGTACAGACGGAACTCGTCGGTGTCGAGGCGGGAATGCAGCTGACCAGGGGTCTGGAACACGTCGCCGGCGGGGCGGATGGCCTCGTGCGCCTCCTGCGCGTTCTTGACCTTGCGCGTGTACTGGCGCGGTGTGTCGTGCACGTACTCGGCGCCGTACAACTCGGTGGCCTGCGCGCGGGCGGCAGCGATCGCCGACGACGACAGCGTCGTCGAGTCGGTACGCATGTAGGTGATGTAACCGTTCTCGTACAGCCGCTGCGCGATGCGCATGGTCCGCTCGGACGTGAAGCGGAGCTTGCGGCCCGCCTCCTGCTGCAGCGTCGACGTCATGAACGGCGCGTACGGCTTGCGGGTGTACGGCTTGCTCTCCGCGGAGGAGACGGTGAGGTCGACACCGGCGAGGGACTCTGCCAGACGCTGCGCTCGCGCCTCGTCCAGAACAGTGACGGTGCTCGTCTTCAGCTGGCCGTCCGCGCCGAAGTCGCGGCCGCTGGCCACCCGGGAGCCGTCGACGCTCACCAGACGCGCCCCGAAACTGCGGGGGCTGGCGTCGGCGCCGGCGTCGAGGGTGGCGGAGATGTCCCAGTAGGACGCCGAGCGGAACGCCATCCGCTCGCGTTCCCGCTTCACGATGACGCGGGTGGCGACGGACTGCACGCGGCCTGCCGACAGCTTCGGCATGACCTTCTTCCACAGCACGGGGCTGACCTCGTAGCCGTACAGACGGTCGAGAATGCGGCGGGTCTCCTGCGCGTCGACCAGGTCGGTGTCGAGTTCGCGGGTGTCCTCGGCCGCGGCGCGGATGGCCGGCTCGGTGATCTCGTGGAAGACCATCCGGCGAACCGGGATCTTCGGCTTGAGTGTCTCCAGGAGATGCCAGGCGATCGCTTCGCCCTCGCGGTCGGGGTCGGTGGCGAGGAAGAGTTCGTCAGCGTCCTTGAGGAGGCTCTTCAGCTCCGTGACCTTGGACTTCTTCTCCGGACTGACCACGTAGAGGGGTTCGAAATCATGGTCGACGTTGACGCCGAGCCGCGCCCACGACTCACCCTTGTACTTGGCCGGGACATCCGCGGCTCCGCGCGGAAGGTCGCGGATGTGGCCGACCGACGCCTCGACGACATAGTTCTTTCCGAGGTACGGGGCGATCTTGCGGGCCTTGGTCGGCGACTCGACGATCACGAGGCGGCGAGGCTGGCCGGACGCTCCCGCCGCACCCTGTGCACTGCCGTTGTCCCCTTTAGCCACCTGTAGCCCGAGCCTTCCTGAAGTCGATCGCTGCCACTCGACAGTTGTGCAGACAAACCCTTTTATACCCGGTTCGCCTATTACTAGAGTGACATACCCGGAACCCATCCTCGCAGATCAGTACCGTCTACGCGGCTCTAGACGTGGGGCCAACCGGTACGGTCGTCTAAATTTCCGGGCGCCTCACCGATGCTCTCGACGAGTCTGCCGAGCCTACGCCGACCCGAGATTCGGAGCCCCGGACCCGAGCCACGGGTGCCGATCAGCGTCGGCGCGATGCCCGCTCTCATCAATGCCTGAGCCAACGGCGCGTGGGTATCCGGGGCATGCGGATCGAGTCCGAGGACGAACCGCTCACCCTCCGCTTCGCCCCTGCCCGACGCGAAAGCCCACACCCTCAGTTGACGCCCCGACGGCACCCAGCCGGAAGGCACCGCCTTGACCGCTCCCCTCGTCCACTGGTCCGCGAGAGGCCGCAAGTCGACGACCGATGCAGTGCGAACCAGCGGGCTGCCCTCGTCGCTGCGCGTGATCTCGACCTCGAGTCCGGCCTGGGCGATCAACTCCGCAATCGCCTCCGCCCGCCACTGCGCGTCGACCACGATCGAGATCCGCGCACGCCCGGCCGATGTGACCACCTGACCCGTCGCGGCGAGAAGACCGCACAGATCGGTGACTGCCGGCGGCATCGCCTCCGCGGAGAAGAAGGAGAGCTGGCTCACTGAAGTACCCCCTTTGGCCACGGCACCGTTGCCGTGAAAACGATTCGTCCCCCACCGCCTCAGGCGATGGGGGACGAATCAGACGCGGTCACGAGGACCCCGCCTATCTGATTTACGTGTTCACGAATGTGAACGGCAGAATCAGACTGCGCGAACGCCGGTAGCCTGGGGGCCCTTGGTGCCCTGGCCGACCTCGAACTCCACGCGCTGGTTCTCCTCGAGGGTGCGGAAGCCGCTGCCCTGAATCTCGGAGTAGTGAACGAAGACGTCAGCGGAGCCGTCTTCGGGTGCGATGAAGCCGAAGCCCTTTTCCGCGTTGAACCACTTCACAGTGCCCTGTGCCATGCTTTTCCTTCTCTTTCTAACACCGGATTCGGCGGACAGCACATACAGTCCGCCGGGCCGGTTCCGACCGCTGTACTTCTTGATTTCCCCCTCAGGAAAAGCAGAGCACCGCGTTCGCAACATCGATCCTGCGAGCGTTCACTCTTTCAAGCCTACGAACACAGAAGCTGCGACCAGTTGTAGTCAACCATGAACTCCGCGAACGCAACAGTCGAAATCCGAACAATTCACACAAAAAGTTGATCTTGTAGCGAACAGGCATGAAACAGCCGTTTCACGCGGGGGTCGCGACACCCCGGGCGACAGCCCCGAAGAGGCACTCGTTATCATCAAATGCGCAGGTCGTGGCGGTGTGGAAGCTACTCGCCCGTCCCCTACGACAGCCCGGAGACATCAGTGAGCACACCGTTTTCACCACGTGACGACAGTGGAAATACGGGCGAAACATACGGCCGAGCGCTGCTGAACCGAGTCCTCGAGGGCGTTCCCCGAGACGAAAACCCGCTCACTTTCGCCGCGGAAATGCCTGCCCGGACTTCTCAGGTGTCGGAATGGCCCGCGTGGGCGCACCCGAGCGTCGTCCGGGCCATGCAGGAGAACGGGATCCCCCGCCCCTGGACCCACCAGGCCGCCGCCGCCGACCTGGCCCATCACGGGACGAACGTCGTGGTGTCGACCGGCACGGCCTCGGGCAAGTCCCTGGCCTACCAGCTCCCGGTACTCACCACTCTGGCAACGGATCCGCGGGCGACCGCCCTCTACCTCTCACCGACCAAGGCGCTCGGCGCAGACCAGCTGCGGGCCGTGACCTCGCTCATCGACTCGGAAGCCCTGGACGCCGGGGACGACCTCCGGGGCGTGTACCCGTGCGTGTTCGACGGCGACACCTCACTAGAGGTGCGGCACTGGGCGAGGGAGAACTCGCGGTGGCTCTTCACGAACCCCGACATGCTGCACATCTCCCTCCTCCGGACCCATCAGCGATGGGCGCACTTCTTCCGCAATCTGACCTACGTGGTGATCGACGAATGCCACTCCTACCGTGGTGTCTTCGGCTCGAATGTCGCGCTCGTGCTGCGGCGGCTCCGGCGCATCGCGGCACGGTACGGCGCCGATCCCGTCTTCGTCCTCGCGTCCGCCACCACGGCGGATCCCGGGGCGGCGGCGTCGCGGCTGATCGGAGCGCCCTGCGCCGAGGTCGTGGAAGACGGTTCACCGCACGGCCCCCGGACGGTCGCGCTGTGGGAACCCCCGCTGATGCGGGAGGTCACCGGGGAGAACGGAAGCCCCGTTCGACGGCCCGCCGGTTCGGAGGCCGCGCGCATCATGGCCGACCTGATGGTCGAAGGGGCCCGCACGCTCACCTTCGTGCGCTCCCGCCGTGGCGCGGAGTTGACCGCGATGGCGACCAAACGCCTACTCGGGGAGATCGATCCCGAACTCTCGGCGCGAGTCGCGTCGTATCGAGCCGGGTACCTCGCCGAGGATCGGCGTGAGCTCGAGACCGCACTCGCCGACGGCACGCTGCTGGGGGCGGCGACGACGAATGCGCTGGAACTCGGCGTCGACATCGCCGGCCTCGACGCCGTCGTGGTCGCCGGGTTCCCCGGGACGGTGGCGTCGTTCTGGCAACAGGGAGGCCGGTCCGGCCGACGCGGCGAAGGTTCGCTCGTAGTCCTGGTCGCGCGTGACGATCCCCTCGACACCTACCTCGTCCACCACCCGTCCGCGCTGCTCGACAAGCCCGTCGAGGCGACCGTCACGGACCCGAGCAATCCGTATGTCCTCGGCCCGCAGTTGCTCTGCGCGGCAATGGAACTGCCACTGTCCGACGCCGAGGCCGAGGCGTTCGGCGCGATCGACGTCCTCGGGAAGCTGGCAGAGCAGGGCCTGATCCGCCGGCGCGCACACGGCTGGTTCGTCACCGCCGGCACAAATCCTCATGGCGCAGTGGATATCCGCGGTGGAATCGGAACCCAGGTGGCAATTGTCGTGTCGGAATCCGGACGCATGCTCGGAACCGTCGACACCGGCCGCGCTCCCGCCACGGCGCATCCCGGCGCCGTCCACCTCCATCAGGGTGAGTCGTACGTCGTCGACGAACTCGACCTCGAACAGGGACTCGCCCTGGTGCACGCCGAGGACCCCGACTGGACGACGTCGGCCCGCGAGACCACCGAGATCACCGTCACGTCGGTGCTCGAGCAGAAGCAGTTCGGCGACGTCGAGGTCGCTCTCGTCGAGGTCGAGGTCACCCATCAGGTGATCGGGTACCTCCGACGACTGTCTTCGGGTGAGATCCTCGACGCGGTCGAACTGGACATGCCGAAGCAGACCCTCCCCACCCGCGCGGTGATGTACACCGTCACCCCGGAACTCCTGGTGCAGGCGGGCGTTCCGGCCGAACGCGTACCCGGCTCGCTCCACGCCGCGGAACATGCCGCGATCGGGCTCCTGCCTCTCGTCGCGGTGTGCGATCGAGGCGACATCGGCGGTGTCTCGACCGCGTTGCACGCCGACACCGGACTTCCCACCGTGTTCGTGTACGACGGTCACGCAGGCGGCGCCGGCTTCGCCGACCGAGGTCACGCCGAACTCACCCGCTGGCTCGGCGCGACCCGCGAAGCGATCGAATCGTGCGAATGCACCTCGGGGTGCCCGTCCTGCGTGTACTCGCCGAAGTGCGGAAACGGTAACGACCCCCTCGACAAGGATGGGGCGATCCGGGTCCTCACGGCTGTACTGGACTCGCTCGGCTGAGCCCGCTCAGCGCAGATAGAGCCTTACCTTGTCGATCACATCCCGCAGCAGGTGAATCTCCTCGGCGGTCGGCGGGGCGGTGACCGTGAGATCGCCGGCGACCTTCAGTTCCCAGCCGGTCTGCGCTCGCACGTCGTCGACGGTGACCCCCTCGTGCACGCTGACCAACTCGAGTTCGTCGAACGGGCCCTGCCGCGACATCACCCCGAGGTTCGTGAACACCTTCGTCACCCCTCGGCCGCGAGGCATGATCCCGTCACCTGCCGCCCGGGCCCGGACGGGACTCGGCGACGTGCAGAAGTCGAGTTCCGCCGGGAAGGCACTCGGGTCGTGTCGCCGCATCACCACGAAGATCTCGCCGGCATTGGGCATGATCTCCACGGCGCCACCGGCACCGGGCAACCGGACCGTCGGCTTGTCCCAGTCACCGATGATGCTGGTGTTGAGGCTGCCGTACCGGTCGATCTGGGCCGCACCGAGAAATCCGACGTCGACGTTGCCGCCCTGCAGCACGTAGCCGAACAACGCCGACATCGACACCACCGACTCTGCGCCCGACACGACCACCGAGTCGGCGATGCCCTCGGCCATCACGGCGGGGTGGGCGCCGCACACTCCCGATTCGTAGATCAGTTCGACGTCGGGGTTGCTGGTCCGCTTGGCCAGATCGACGGCGAGCGTCGGCAAGCCGACGCCGGCGAAGACACGCCCCTTCCCGGCGAGTTCGCGGGCGGCGACGGACACGATGACCTCCGTCGCGGAGATCGCTCCGACTGGTGCTGTGGTCATTTCCGGCTCCCGTAGTCGACTGGTTCGGAGAATCGAGGCTCGACGGCGAGGTCGTTCCAGTAGTCGCCGCCGAGTTTGTCCAGGTACTCGTCGTGATTCGCGGTGCCGTGGATCCATTCCTTCAGCCAGGCCTGCAGGAGTCCGGAGTCCTTGCTGATCGCGGTCCATCGCCGGTAGAACGCGCAGTCCCGGTCGTAGTAGCCCTGCACGTAGGACGGGTGCGCCCCGCGCGGACAGACGACGACGGCATCGACCGCGTGGGAGGGGATCAGCGTGCGGTTCGGGTCGGAGCGGACGACCTCGTCGTCGACGATCTCCTCGACGACCACGATCGCCTTCCTCGCGGCGTACACCGCTTCCTGCTGGACCCCGGAGATACCCCAGATCTGCACGTTGCCGTGACGGTCGGCGCGCTGCGCGTGAACGATAGTGACGTCCGGGTTCAGCGGAGGCACGACGTACACGGTGCCCTCCCCGTAAGGATCGTCGACGAGTCGAATTCGGGGGTTCAGCCGCGGAAGGTCGCTTCCGGCATAGGAGCGCAGCGGAAAGAACGGGAGACCGGCGGCACCCGCCTGATAGCGGCAGACCATTCCGTAGTGGCTGTACTCCTCGACCTCGAGGGCCACCGGATCGTGCTGCTCGATACGGCGCCGCAACTCGTGCAGGGATCCGGCGGAGCCGCTCGCGAAGAACGAGGCCACGAGCTTGGTGACACAACCGGCGGCCACGAGTTGATCCGACACGATGTCGGGCGTCATCCGGCACAGCGTGAGGTTCTGCCGCTGCTGCCGGATGATCTCGTGCGCAGCCGCGAAGGAGATGAGATGTGAGAAGCCCTCGAGGCACACGGTCATGCCGTCTTCGACGTACGTTCCTATGGCTTCCGCCATGCTGACCACTTTGCTCATCGTCATGCCCTTCTCCGGAACGACGGGAGGTCGCCTCGGGACCTTCCCCACCGGATTACCGCCGTGTGAATCAATAGTGTTGACAACTCTGTTGCTGGAACTGCAATAGTTCTCCCGTGGAGATTTCTCAGATCACTGCCTTTCTCGCGGTTGCCGAGGAGTTGCACTTCGGCCGCGCCGCGCAGCGCCTGCACTCGGCCCAGCCGCCGCTGAGCCGAACGATTCGGCAACTGGAAAAGCAGCTCGGGGCAACTCTTTTCGAAAGAAACACGCGGAACGTGCGGTTGACCTCCGCCGGTGAGGCACTGCTGGGCCCGGCGCGCGAGATCCTGGACGCCTGCCGGCTCGCGGAGATCGCCGTCGCCGCCGCCGGGCGCGGACAGGTCGGCCGGGTGCGCATCGGCTTCGCCGGAGTCTCGTCCCACCTGCTCATCGGGCGGTGGGCCAAACTCGTCCGGCACACCCACCCGGGGATCGAATTCGTTCTGGACAGTTCCGCTTTCGCGAGCGAAGCGCTGAACAAGCTCCTCGACGGAACCCTCGACATCGGTCTGGTCCGGTGGATCTTCACCCCGCCGGGCATCGCGTCCCGCGTCATCCTCAACGAGGACTTCGTGGTGGCCCTGCCCACCGACCACCCGCTCTCAGGCAGGGACGGCGTTCGCATCGAGGAACTGGCCACCGAGCCCTGGGTGACGCTGCCCGCCGATCCCGGATCGGCGCTGCGCGACTCCCTGCAGCGGGCGGCCCACGACGCCGGCTTCACGCCCCGGATCGTGCAGAGTGCCCCGGACTCGATGGCGTTGATGGCGTTGGTGTCCGCGGAGGTCGGCTGCGCGTTGACCGTGTCCTCCGTGGCCGAGAACGTGAACAACCCGGATGTCGTGTTCCTCCCGCTGGTCGGCGGTCCCAGCACCCTGCAACTGCGGATCGCGTGGAGAGCGGACGACGACAACGCCGCGTTGAGGGAAGTCCTCAGGCTGTCCGAGGAGGCATTGCCCACTCCGGAATGACCTGCGCGGTCAGGTGCGGGCTGTCGCACGTGCCTGCCCTGCACTCGGAGCGGTGTCCACCGCATCGTCCTCAGCGATCTCGAGTTGCAGTTCGTCCGCGTCGGATTGCTCCGCGGTCGACAGTCGGCGCGCGTCGTATCCGGTCCGATTCAGCAGCAACAACGTGCAGATCAGGGAGACGGCGGCATATCCGGCCGACACGAACGCAACACCGACGATGTTGCCGGACGAGTTGAGCATCCACTGCGCCAGCACCGGGGTGCCGCCGCCGACGATCAGAGAACACAGCTGGTAGGCCGCGGAAAGGCCGGTGTAGCGAATGTTGGCGGGGAAGGCACGCGCGAGAACTCCGGCGATGGCGCCATAGAACATCGAGTGCGGAATGGTCGCGAGGCACATCGCGACGACGGCAATGGCGAAGTTCTCGGTCCGGATCGCGAAGAACATTGCCGGCATCAGGATGAACTCGGGAATCACCATGATGCACATGGCTTTCCGCATGTCTATCCGGGACACCAGGACGGCGCCGAACGGCTGCACGATGAACTGGACCACGAGGGCGATGGCGATGGCGCCGAGGAACGTGCCCCGGTCGTAGCCGAGTTCGCTGGTGGCCCACGACAATGCGAAGGTGTTCTTGAAGTACGTCACCTGGGCCAGGGGCAGCGCGCCGGCACCGAGGAGGACGAGGACCCAGTGCTTGCGCAGCACCTCACCGATCGGCAGTGCGACGGTCTTCTTGCGCTTCAGCACGGTCTTCATCGCGTCCGACTCTTCGAGCTTGAGGCGGATGATCATGCCGACGATCACCAGGGCCGCAGAGATCAGGAACGGGATGCGCCAGCCGTAGAGCACGAAGGCCGGGGTGGGCATGGCGGAGAGCAGGAAGAACGCCATGGTCGCCAGGAGGTTTCCGGCGGGCGACCCCTGCTGGGCGAACGCCGAGTACAGAATCCCCTTTCCCTTGGGTGCGTTCTCACTGGCGATCAGGACCGCCCCGCCCCATTCACCTCCGACTGCCACACCCTGTACGAGCCGGAGGAACACCAGGGCGGCGGGCGCCCATATCCCGATCTGCGCATAGGAGGGCAGAAGTCCGATTCCGACGGTGGCGGTGCCCATCATCATGAGCGTGATGACCAGGGTGTTCTTTCGACCGATCTTGTCGCCGAGATGGCCGAAGACGATGCCGCCGATCGGACGGGCGAGGAACCCGGCCCACAGCGTGACGAACGCGAGCAGGGTGCCCATGCCCGCCGGCAGGGTGTCGGAGAAGAACACCTGACCGAAGACCAGCGCCGACGCGGTGCCGTAGATGTAGAAGTCGTACCACTCGATCGTGGTGCCGATGAACGAGGCGATGCCCGCCCTCCGCGCCTTTGTCTCGGCCTCGGTCCGCTTCGGTGGTGCCGTGGTCATGTAATGCCCTCTCTCGCCAAAGGGAGTGGTGTGGATGAAAACCAGCTCGCAGCAGTGAGACTCGCATCACAGGATCGATGCCGTCCAATACTTCCTGAGCGGCGGATTATTACCAATCTGGTCATAATCACAGAAACCGGCCGCACGCTGGTATTACCGGCCCGCCTCCCCGCTTCGGCGTCACTCCGCGGGACCCGCCCTCGCGACCGCGCGGGCATCCCGGACACCCAGCGAGGACAGAATCACCGGTGCGGTGACCACAACCTCGACGTCCCAGTCGTCGACCTCGCAGGACACGACCTCGGTGCGCATTCGCCCCGCGACCTCCCGTGCCGCGGCACACCCCGCCTCGGTGCCGCGGTCCAGCGCGACGGCCGCGGCGAGGGCAGCCAGATCCGCGGCGGACTGCGCCCGGTGCCGCACCGACACCGCCGAGCCGACGTGCACCAGCATCGCCGTGACCACCACCAGCGCAGCGAGCGCACAGCACGCCGTGACGGTCACGGAACCGCGCTCCTCGGTGATCCCCGAACTCACCGCCCTCCCCCGCTCCAGCCCGGAACGGTGGGTTCGAGAGCCGCCACCGCCTCCGCGGAGATGTTCACGAGCGGAAGGAGCGGACTGTGTGCCCGCACGGTCGCGACGACGAACTCCCCCTCGGCACGGACCGACACGTCGGCACCGCCGGGAGCCACTCTCGCCGCCGTGGAGATCGCCGACTCGCGATCTCCCCGGGCAGCGAGCCGTGCAGCCTCGCGAGCCGAGTCGACACACCGGACGTGCAGCGTCGCCGCGGTGATCGCGCCGACACACAGCACGACCACCGCCACGATCGACGCGATCGCGATGGCCGCCTCGACCGTCACGCCACCGGCCTCCGACCGGCGCAGGTTCTCGGAAGCACTCATCACACCGCGGTGTTCAACGCTTTGTCGATGATGTTCGTCAACGCAGTGACGATGCTGTCGCCGGTGACGACCGAATACAGGACGGCGCCGAAGGCCGCGGCCGCGATGGTCCCGATGGCGTACTCCGCGGTCGACATGCCGTCCTCGTCCGTCGCGAGCATCGTCAAGCGGGCCGTCAGTGCCCGAACTTCCGCCAAGGCCCGGATTCCGTGTTCCATGGTGTTCCCCCTTCAGAGTGTCCGGCGCAGCGGTTCTGCGCCGGAAGTATCGATCTGTCACAACAGCCCGCCGTCCAGCACACGCGAGGCCAGCCCGACGACGACCGGGATGATCCCGAGACAGATGAATGCCGGCAGGAAGCACAGCCCGAGGGGGCCACTGATGAGCACACCCGCTCGTTCGGCCGACGCAGCCGCCAGATGCTCGACCTGGATCCGGCCGTCGGCAGCGAGTTCTGTCATGGAACCGGCGAGCGACGATCCCGATGCGGCCGACCGGCGCGCCATGCGGGCGAGCGATTCGGTGGCCGGGTCCGACGCCGCCGCCTCCCACGCGGTCGCCGCATCCGCCCCCAGCGACAGCAGGTCCGCGGCCCGGCGCAGCGACTCCGACAGCGGCGCGGGCGCCGACCGCGACACGGCCTGCGCCGCGGTCGCGACCGGCAGTCCGGCGCGCAGGCACGCTGCCAGCAGGTCGAAGGTCGCTGCGATCGCGAGCGGGTCCCCGCGGCGCGCGCCATCGTCCACCGCGGACGCCGCATCACTCGGGCCACCGCGGTCGCCGCGCAGTCGCTGCACCGGCGATCTGGGTGCGGGCAACACCAGCACGGCGCAGGCGAGGAGAAGTACCGCGCCCCAGATCATCCCGTCACCCGTCCGGTGATCCGGTCGGTCCACAACAGGCCCGCGCACACCAGCCCCGCACCGAGCAGCAACAGGATTCCACCCACACCGCCGCCGAACAGCACCGCCAGAGGGGACGCCCCCATCATCTGGCCGAGACCGACACCCAGCAGCGGCAGCCCGGCCAGTACGGTCGCCGTCGCCCTCGCCCCAGCCAGCGACGCCTCCGTTCGCTGACGGAAGCGGCTGCGTCCCAACAGGTCCGCCCGTGCCGCCTCGAGCAGCTCCGCGAGTGCGAGGCCGTGCGCGTCGGCCACCGCCCAGATATCAGCGATCCGCCCCAACTCGGCACCGACGCGGGAGTCCGCGATCCGGAACCCGTCGGCGGCAGATCCTCCGAGCCGCGAGCGCGCCGACGCGGCCCGGAATGCCGCCGCCACACTGCCCGCCGACTCGTCGGCCGCCGTCTGACATGCGGCAGCGGGATGGGCGCCCACCCGAAGTTCCGCCGTCACCACCTCGAGACTCGACAGTACGACGCGCAGATCGGCGTCCTTCGCTTTCGCCGACCTGCGTCGCAATGACCTGAAACGCACTGTTGCACAAACGATCATTGCAGCGAGGACCGCGCAGAGTCCGCCCAGTTCGTACGCGATCGGAATGCCGGCGAACGCAGCCGGAACCATCCAGGGCAGACGAATCCGGCGACGGTAACCTTCCCGGCCCGTCACCGCGAGCAACCGGGGCCGCGATCTCGCGGACGGCACCGCCAGCACCGCACAGGCGAGCACCACCAGACCGGCGATCACGATGGCACCCCCGTCACCGAATCCACCGGTCCACGCCGAGAACACAAGTGGCGGAGCCGGTCCACCGCCGGACCCTCACCCGTGTCGTGGTTCCAGGCGGGCACGATCGTGACGTGCCCGTACTCGTCGCGAGTGACGACGCCGATCTGCGTCAGCCGCCGCGTCCCGCTCGAAGAGCGGTGGACGTGCAGGACCACCTGCACGGCGGCGGCCAGCTGACTGTGCAGCGCCGCGCGGTCCATTCCGCCCAGTGCCGCAAGCGCTTCGAGCCGCGCCGGAACCTCCTCGGGAGAGTTGGCGTGCACCGTCCCGGCACCGCCGTCGTGACCCGTGTTGAGCGCCGTCAGCAGGTCGACGACCTCGGCGCCGCGAACGTCACCGACGACGATCCGGTCGGGGCGCATACGCAGGGATTGACGGACGAGGTCCCGGACGGTCACCTCACCCACGCCCTCGACGTTGGGTGCCCGAGCCACGAGCCGGACCACGTGCGGGTGCGTCGGCGCCAACTCCGCGGCATCCTCCACGCACACGATCCGTTCCGCCGGGTCCACCGCCCCCAGCAGCGCGGCCAGCAGAGTCGTCTTTCCGCCCCCGGTGCCGCCGGTAACCAGGAAGGCGAGCCGTGCCTGCACGATCTTCACCAGCAGGTCGTGGGCCGCCTCGGCCACGGCACCGCTCGCGACGAGCGCACCGAGCCCCTGGGTTGCCGGGCGCAACACCCGCAGCGACAGGCAGGTGCCGCCCTGGGCCACCGGAGCAAGGACGGCATGCAGCCGCACGCCGAACGAGCCGTTCCCGACGTCCCGCAGTCTTCCGTCGACCCACGGCTGAGCGTCGTCGAGACGGCGTCCGGCAGACAGCGCCAGACGCTGGGCGAGCCGGCGCACCGCCGCCTCGTCGGTGAATCGGACAGCTGCGCGTTCGAGCCCGCGGCCCCGGTCGATCCACACCTGGTCGGGCGCCGTGACGAGCACGTCCGCGACTCCCGGTTCCGTCAGCAACGACTCGAGCGGGCCGGCGCCGGTGAGTTCGGTCATGAGCACCCGCAGCGCCCCGAGCAGGTCGGTGTCCCCGAGCACGCCACCGGACTCGGTGCGGATGGCAGCGGCGACCGTCGCCGGCGTCGGCTCGCCCGACGTGTGCGCGAGACGCTCGCGCACCCGATCGAGGAGGTCGGGCGTGACGAGGGAACTCACGCCGCCCACTCCCGCGACCGCGGTCTGCTGCCAACCGTGTCGAGGACCGCCTCGGCCGCAGCGCCCAGTGGGGAGCGCCGGCTCGGCCTGAGGCCGCCGTGTTCGAGCATTCCGGTGAGCGCGCGCTCGGCGCGCATCGATGCGATCAGCGGCAGGTCGAGAACCTCTGCCACGTCGGCTCCGCGGAGCCCACCGGGCGCCGGGCCGCGGACCACGAGTCCCTGGTTCGGGTTCCTCTCGGTGATCCACTGCGACACCTTTCCCGCGGCGATGCAGGCCCGGACGGTCGCGGGCACGACGAGGACCACCAGATCGGCGAGTTCGAGGACGGTTTCCGTGACCGGGCCGGGGAACCGCGACACGTCGCACACGACCAGATCGCCCGCATGGCGGCCGGCATCGGTGACCGCACGGACTGCGGCCGCTGTCGGTCCGGCGCCGTGCCCCGTCCTGCTGCAGGCGAGCACCCGCAGGCGCTCGCCGCGGGCGGGGAGAGCGTCCCGAAGCGCGCTCGAGGAGATCCGGCCGCCCTCGATCGACAGCCCCGACCATCGCAGTCCGGGCACGTCCTCGACACCCAGCAGCACGTCGAGGCCGGATCCCCACGAGTCGGTGTCGAGCAGAAGCGTGGGCTGCGGTCGCGACGCGGCGGTGAGGGCTGTCGCCGCCGCGAGCGTGGAGGCGCCCGCACCACCGCATCCGCCGACGACGGCGACAACGGTGCCGTCCGCTTCGGGACGCTGGGGCTGCTCGCCGAGCACGGCGACCAGCGCCGACTCGTCCTCGGGCACCGCGAGCACGTGTTCTGCACCGACCGCGGTCGCGATCCGCCACTCGTCGATGCCGGGCGGTCCGTCGCACAGCAGCACGACACGGCGCCGGCGTGGGAGCCGGTTGCGGCACGCGGCGGCCGCGCGCGCGTCGAGCACGACGATCGGGGCGCTTCCCCAGACGTGCCGGGCGTCGGCGACATCGACCTCGTTCAGCGCCCGGTCGGCCGCCGCCGCGACGCGCCTGATGCTGTGCAGCAGCGCCGGATCGTCGACCAGAACCAGCACTTCACCCCCGCTTTCTGCGTCCATGCAGCGAGCGTGCCCGCTGAGGGAGGCCGCAGGAAGGGGCTCGGCTCAATTGTGGACAACTTCGGCCCTGTGGATAGAAACTGGTACAACCGCACCAATTTCGGAATCCGGGTCGAGAAGTGCGGCAGACCTGCCGCGCACAGAGGACGACCCTCGCCAGGGGGGGAGGAGGCGAGGGTCGTCTGTGTTCAGCCCCGGGGGGTCGGGCTGAACATCGTCCGGATTAAATCCGAACATCAGCAATACTACACCTCCCCCAATCAGTATTTGCAAGTTCAACTGTTGAACGTTCCGTCGTGTCGATAGTGCCGAAAGACCCTTCCTTCGCCCGTTCATACGAGCCTCCGCCCCACCCGAAGTCCGCATATCCTTGGAGATTGTGACCGCGAAGCCGCAGAGAAGTGCCAAGACAGGTCGACACACCGAGACGGGTCGGGTTGCCGCATTCTTCGACCTCGACAAGACGATCATCGCGAAATCCAGCACCCTCGCGTTCAGCAGACCGTTCTTCGATCAGGGTCTGATCAACCGCCGATCGGTCCTCAAGAGCAGTTACGCGCAGTTCCTGTTCCTGCTGTCGGGCGCGGACCACGATCAGATGGAGCGGATGCGCGCCTACCTCACGAGCATGTGCGCGGGCTGGAACGTGGACCAGGTCCGGTCCGTGGTCGCCGAAACCCTCCACGACATCGTGGACCCCCTGGTGTTCGCCGAGGCCGCCGACCTCATCGCGGACCACAAGCTGCGGGGCCACGACGTCATCGTGGTCTCGGCGTCGGGCGAGGAGGTGGTGGCGCCGATCGCCGAGGCACTCGGGGCCACGCGCAGCACCGCCACCCGCATGGCGGTCGAGGACGGGCTCTACACGGGCGAGGTGGAGTTCTACTGCTACGGCGAAGGCAAAGTGGACGCAATGCGGCAACTGGCCGACGAATACCACTACGACCTGTCAGCATGCTACGCCTACTCCGACTCCGTGACCGATCTCCCGATGCTGACCGCGGTCGGCCACCCGACCGCGGTCAACCCGGACCGGGCGTTGCGGAAGGCTGCGGCCGGAAACGGTTGGCCCATATTGACTTTCTCCAATCCGGTCTCCCTCCGGGCACGCCTCCAGGCGCCGTCCGCCACCACCGTTGCGGCCACGGCGGCGGTGAGCGTCGGGGCCCTGGTCGCGGGCGCGTTCACGTATGGAGTGTTGCGCCGCAAGCGCTGACGGCCGCAACCCGCGACACGGTCACAAACCGAATTTGATACTTGCTGTGAGGGGGGTCACGGGGTACAAAGGAGTTACGGAAGAACGGAAGGCCAAGGTCGACCCAGAAGAGAAGGATCGATCTCCCGACCAGGATTCCCAGCACGGGCACTAGGCACCCACGCGAAGCATAAGCCACTATAAGGGCAGAAGCGTTGTGGGCCTGCGAGACTCGAGTCTTCACCGGCAAGGACCCTGCACAGGTTGCAAGGACGACCCGACGATATTCGGACTCTCGCCGAGGCCACCCACACAACCCACCTTGCACGCTTGGTAACCGGTTGTCCGTGCTAACGGGCGGCGAAGTCGGCAGCAGTCGGCAGCGCCGCCCGTTTCACATGTTCGGAAACTTCTTGCAATGCAAAGGATTTCGACTAACTCGCTGCGGCTTCCGCGATCGAGGTGGCCTCCCGGGCTCCGGCCTCCAGAGCGCCGCAGCAGAGGACCACCCAGCTGCCGACACCCTCCGGTTCGCCCGACGCGAATGCGGCAGCCCCATTGCGGTACGCCTGCTGTCGGCGCAACCAGCTGACCTCCGGGACCCCGAGATTGTGGGGATCGAGCCCGCTCGCCACGGAAACCAGACGTGACGCGGCGCGCGCGACGATACCGTCGCCGACCCCGAACGGCTTCAGCGTCAACAATTCCCCGTGCACCACGGCCGCCAGAACCGGCGCGGGCGCAGCCGTTCCCCCCGTCACGAGCTGGGCGAGACCGTCGAGCCGCTCCGCGACGCCGGACCCGGCACGCGGCCTGCCGAGCAATTCCTGATCCTCCACGAGGTCGGCCGCGGCCAGCAGATGCAACCGCGCGAGGGCCTGCAGGGGTGCCCGCTGCCAGGTGGACTGCAGAAGCGTGAGCGCGTCACCGTCGAGGGCCTGCCCAACCCGCAGCGCCCCCGACAGAATCGGATCGCCGACCTCGCCGGGAGCGGGTAACTCGGTGCTGCCGCCGTCCAGCGACGCCGAGGCGCGGGCCGCCCGGACCGCCGCCTCGGCCGCCGTGGTCGGCCAGCCGCGCCGGTTGGTCTTGTGGCGGTGAACCGCGCCGAGCGCGTCGCGCGCACGGTCCGCGGCTTCGCGGACGCCGGGAAGGTCGACGAGGGGCTGCAACGGGTCGCTCACGTACCGGAACGCTACCCGGCGCCGTTCCGCGTCAGGCGCCGAGCCGGATCGATCCGCCGGGAATCGCATCCAGCAGCTTCCGCGTGTACTCCTCCTTCGGCGACGTGAAGACCTCGTCCGTCGTCGCTTTCTCCACGATCGCGCCGGTGGACATGACGAGCACGTCGTCGGCAATCTGCCGCACCACCGCCAGGTCGTGGGTGATGAACAGGTACGTCAACCCCAGCTCCGCCTGCAGGTCGTTCAGCAGGGTCAGGATCTGGTCCTGGACCAGCACGTCGAGCGCCGACACCGCCTCGTCGCACACCACCATCTCCGGCTGCAGCGCCAGCGCCCGGGCGATCGCCACCCGCTGCCGCTGGCCACCGGACAACTCGTTCGGGAACCTCCGCATCACCGAAGCCGGCAGCGCCACCTTGTCCAGCAGGTCGCGTACCCGCGCTTCCCGCTCCGCCTTCGTCCCCACCTTGTGGGTGCGCAGGGGCTCCTCGACGGTGCGGAAGATCGAGTACATCGGGTCGAGCGTGCCGTACGGATTCTGGAAGATCGGCTGCACCCGGCGGCGAAATGCGAGCGTCTCCCGGCGGTCCAGCGTCGCGACGTCCTTGCCGTCGAACACGACATTCCCCGACGTCGGCGCGAGAAGTCCGAGGACCATCTGCGCGACCGTCGACTTGCCCGACCCCGACTCGCCGACGATGGCCGTGGTCGTCCCGCGCCGGACCGCGAAGGAGACGTCGTCGACGGCGGTGAAGTCGGTGGACTTCCGTAGCCCGTGCCGGATCTTGAACATTTTGGTCAGCCCGGTGGCCACGACCACGTCGTCGGTGGCCTTGCCGAACTCGACGCCGATCTCGCCGTGCTGTTCGGCCTCGCCGACCACCTCGAGGGCGTGCTCCCGAATGTCCGCACGGGCCAGCGAAGAACTCCGGCGTTGCGACGCCAGCGACGGCGCCGCGGCCACCAGTTTCCGGGTGTACGGGTGGCGCGGCCGCTGCAGGATCTCCAGCGCCGGCCCCGCCTCGACCACCCGCCCCTTGCTCATGACGATCAGATGCTCGGCCCGCTCGGCGGCCAGACCGAGGTCGTGGGTGATGAGCAGGACCGCGGTGCCCAACTCGTTGGTGAGACCGTCGAGGTGGTCGAGGATCTGGCGTTGGACCGTGACGTCGAGGGCCGACGTGGGCTCGTCCGCGATCAGCAGTTGCGGGCGAGCCGAAAGCCCGATCGCGATGAGCGCGCGCTGGCGCATGCCACCGGAGAACTCGTGCGGATACTGGCCCAGGCGGTCCTCGGCGTCGGCGAGTCCGGCCTCCTCGAGCAGCTCGGCGGCACGCGCCTTCGCGGCCTTGCCCTTCGCGATCCCGTTGGCTTCCAACGCCTCCTCGATCTGGAAACCGACCTTCCACACCGGGTTGAGGTTGGACATCGGGTCCTGCGGGACGAGGCCGATCTTCTGACCGCGCAGCTCGACGAACTCGCGCTCGGACGCCTCCGCGAGGTCCTGCCCCTCGAACAGGATCCGACCGCCGGTGACCTTTCCCGTCCCGGGTAGCAGGTTGATGATCGCGTGGGCGGTCGTGGACTTGCCCGAACCGGACTCACCGACGATCGCCACGGTCTGCCCCGGATACACCGTGAGGCTGACACCGCGCACCGCGGGCACGAGCCCGGAATGGGACTGGAACGACACTTCCAGGTCCCGGATCTCGAGCAGCGGCACCTCGTCGGCCGAATTCTGCGGTCCGGCTGGTTCGTTCGTGGACACCACGGTCACCTCTTCCGGGCCTTGGGATCGAGCGCGTCCCGGACAGCGTCGCCCATCATGATGAAACCGAGCACCGTGATCGCCAGCGCGGTCGCCGGATAGAACAGGATCGGCGACCCCTGACGCAGCGTGACCTGGGCCGTGCTGATGTCGCCGCCCCACGAGATCTCGGTGGACGGCAGACCGATGCCGAGGAACGACAGCGTCGCCTCGGCCACGATGTAGATGCCGAGCGAGATGGTCGCGATCACGATGATCGGGGCAAGGGAGTTCGGCAGCACGTGCCGGACGAGGGTACGCACGTTCGACACACCGAGCGCCCGCGACGCCATCACGTAGTCGTTGTTCTTCGCCGAGATCACCGAGCCACGAGCGATTCTCGCCATCTGAGGCCAGCCGAACAGGGCGAGGACCACGATCAGCGTCCAGATGGTGCGGTTGGCGAACAGCTGCATCAGGACGATCGCGGCGAGGATGAGCGGGATGCCGAAGAAGATGTCGGCGACCCGGGACAGCAGCGAGTCGGCCCAGCCGCCGTAGAACCCGGCGACCGCACCGAACACCACGCCCACGACGAGCACGATCGACGTGACACCGACACCCACCAGCACCGACGCCCGTGCCCCGTAGATCGTGCGGGAATAGATGTCGCAACCCTGCTTGTCGAATCCGAACCAGTGCCCCGCCGAGGGCCCCTGCATGCTGAACGCGAGATCGCAGAACCTGGGGTCGGTGCTGGTGAACAGAGCAGGGAAAGCCGCCACGGCGATCACCACGACGATGATCACCGTCGCGACCAGGAACAACGGACGTTTGCGGAGATCCCGCCACGCATCCGACCACATGCTCGTCGGCGGCTGGTCGATGTGGACGGCGTCGGTCTCCCCCGGCGCCGCCACCTCTTCGGGTGCCACGAAATGCGCCTGACGGGTTTTCCGGTCGCCCGTCCGGGCCGACTCTTTCCCCACTTTCTCAGACATAGCGAATCCTCGGGTCGAGCGCGGCGTACAGGAGGTCGACGACCAGGTTGGCGAGCAGATAGATGACGATCAGCACCGTCACGAAGGACACCACCGTCGGCGCCTCACCGCGCGTGACCGCCTGATAGATCGTGCCGCCGACACCGTTGATGTTGAAGATGCCCTCCGTGACGATCGCGCCGCCCATCAGGGTGGCGAGATCGGCGCCCAGGAACGTGACCACCGGGATCAGCGAGTTCCGCAGCACGTGCACCTGCACCACGCGGCGACGCGAAAGACCCTTGGCCGTCGCGGTTCTCACGTAGTCGGCGGTGAGGTTCTCGGCGACCGACGTCCGGGTGAGCCGGAGCACGTACGCGAACGACACCGACCCGAGGACGAACGCGGGTAGCAGCAGATTCTTGAAACTGGTGTTACCCCCGACCGTCGGCGGCACCAACCCCCATTTCACGCCGACGAAGAACTGGGCCAGGAAACCGATGACGAAGATCGGGATCGCGATGATCACCAGGCTCACGAGGAGAACGGAACTGTCGAAGACGCCGCCCTTGCGGAGTCCGGCCCACAGGCCGAAGCCGATCCCGAAGATCCCCTCGATGGCGAGTGCCATCAGGGACAACTTGATGGTGATCGGGAATGCCTGCGCCAGCACCTCACTGACGGGGCGGCCGGAGAATGACGTACCGAAGTCGAGGGTGAAGATGCCCTTCAGATACAGGAGATACTGCGTCAGGAACGGCTCGTCGAGGTGGTACCGGGCACGAAGTTGAGCCGCCACCGCGGGGCTGAGCGCCTTGTCGCCGGCCAGCGCGGCGATCGGGTCTCCCGGCAGCAGGAACACCATCGCATAGATCAGGAACGTGGCCCCGAGGAACACGGGGATCATCTGGAGCAAACGGCGACCGACGTACCAGAGCATCGGATCACCTCCTATTCGTCGGGAGCAGTGACGTCAGGAATCCGAAGCCTCGGCTCGCACTCCCGAGCGGGGCCGCGAACTGACAGCTCGCGGCCCCACCCGTCGTCGAACAATCTCCGGTGCGTCAGTTCTTCTCGATGTCGGAATACATCGGGATGCCCTTCCAGTCGATGACCACGTTCGACACGTTCTCCGACCAGCCGCTGGCGGCGTTGCGGTACCACGTCGGGACGGCAGGCAGGTCGCGCAGGAGAACTTCCTGCGCCTGGTTCAGCAGTTCCTGGGCCTTGTCGGGATCGACCTCACCCGCGGAGGCACGCAGAAGCCGGTCGAACTCGGGGTTCGAGTAGTCGCCGTCGTTGGAGCTGCCACCGGTCTGGTAGTTCTGCGCGAGGAAGCCGTACTGCTGCGGGTAGTCACCCTGCCACCCCGAACGGAACGCGCTGGGGATGGTGCGGTTGGTGGCCTCGGTGCGGATCTGCGCGAACGTGGGGTACTCCTTGCCCTTCGCGTCGATACCGAGGGTGTTGCGGATGTTGTTGGCGGTGGCGTCGACCCATTCCTTGTGGCCACCGTCGCCGTTGTACGCGATCTCGAAACTGCCCGACCACGGGGCGATGGCATCGGCCTGGGCCCACAGCCTCTTCGCCGTCTCCGGGTCGTACTTCAGGTTGCCGTTGCCGACGAGCGAATCCGACCAGCCCTCGATGGCGGGGCTGGTGAAGTCGAGCGCGGGCGTGCGGGTGTTGTTGTAGATCTGCTGGGTGATCTGGTCGCGGTTGATCGACATCGAGATGGCCTGGCGGCGCAGCGTGCCCTCCTCGCCGCTGAAGTGCGGCAGACGGCCCGGGATCGTGAACGTCTCGATGGTCGCGGACGGCTGGTTGACGGTGCGGCCCGGCAGATCGGTCTCGAACGTCGTGACCGCGCTCGGCGGCACCTGGTCGAGAACATCGACGTTGCCCGCGAGCAGATCCGTGTACGCCGTGTCGAGGCTGTTGTACATGACGAAGTCGACGCCGGCGTTCTTCGGCTTACGGTTGCCGTTGTAGTCGGGGTTCACGACGGTGTCGATCCGGACGTTGTGCTGCCACGCTCCGGGGCCGGACATCATGTACGGACCGTTGCCGATCGGGTTCTCACCGAACGCGGCCATGTCCTGGTACGCCACCGCAGGCAGCGGGTAGTACGCGGCGAACCCGAGGCGGTCCGGGAAGGCCGACTCGGGCTGCTTCAGTTCGATCGTGAACGTGGAGTCGTCGACTACCTTCAGTCCCGACATGGTCTGCACGGTCGGGTTCTCCGCGGCCACCTCGTCGTAGCCCTGGATCGGGTCGAAGAACGACGCTTGGATCTGCGCATTCGTGGACAGCGCGCCGTAATTCCAGGCGTCGACGAATGAGGCCGCTGTGACCGGCGTGCCGTCCGTGAACGTCCACCCATCCTTCAGCTTCACGGTGAAGTTCTTGCCGTCGGTCGTCTCGATGGACTCGGCGACCTCGTTGTTCACCCCGCCGTCGGAGTCGTAGGAGACGAGCCCCGCGAACAGCGAATCGACGACGCGGCCACCCTGATTCTCGCTGGTATTGGTGGGAATCAACGGATTCTGCGGTTCACCTGCCCAGGCGTTGACGATTCCGCTACCACCCCCGCTCGTCGAATCACCGGACGAGCAGGCGGACAGCATCCCTGCTGCCAGGCCGACCGCCAGAACGGCGGTTGCCACACGTGTGATGCGCAAAACGATCCTCCCAGATCTGCATGGTTCCGGGCCGCGGTTCCGGGCGCAGCCCGAATGATGGCATGACGATAAGTCAGCGTTTCAATCTGTGTAGCCACGACGGGCGAAACTCGTGCAATCGGCACCTGATCGAAACATCGTCGGCACGGGGGGTCTCCACTCGTCGTCCCCGATCGCCGTCCGTCGCGCGCAGTCGACCGATCGTCGCAGAATATGGGCATGCAACCCTGTGCAACGGTGCGCTCGAGAGACCATGTGACTACCCTCACACGTGCTAGAAGTGCCGAATTCGAGACTGGAAAGAAGGCCGGGCCACAATGACCAGTGCAGCACAGGCGAGCGGAGCGACGGAGAAGTCGGAACATTCTGATTCCGTCCCGCAGGTGTATCCGCCGAGCCCCGAGTTCACCGCAACGGCGAACGCCGGCCCCGACCTCCAGGCTGCCGCCGACGAGGACCGTCTCGCATTCTGGGCGAAGCAGGCCGAGCGCCTGCACTGGCACGCCCCCTTCTCCGACGTCCTCGACTGGTCCGACGCCCCGGTCGCGAAGTGGTTCGTGAACGGACGCCTCAACGTCGCCTACAACTGCGTCGACCGCCACGTCCTCGCCGGCAACGGCGACCGCGTCGCCATCCACTTCGAGGGTGAACCGGGCGACACCCGCGACCTCACCTACAACGACCTCCTCGCCGAAGTGAGCAAGGCCGCCAACACCTTCAGCGACCTCGGACTCGTCGCCGGCGACCGCGTCGCGATCTACATGCCGATGATCCCCGAAGCCATCGTCACGATGCTCGCCTGCGCCCGCCTCGGCCTGACCCACTCGGTGGTGTTCGCCGGCTTCTCCGCCAGCGCCCTGCGCTCACGCATCGACGACGCCGAAGCCAAGCTCGTCGTCACCGTCGACGGACAGTGGCGTCGCGGCCAGGCCGCACCCCTCAAGCCCGCCGTCGACGAGGCTGTGGACGGCGCCGAGTCCGTCAAACACGTGCTGGTCGTCAAGCGCACCGGCATCGACGTCGACACCGCCGAGGGTCGTGACCTGTGGTGGCACGAGACCGTCGACAAGGCGTCCGACACCCATCAGGCGCAGCCGTTCGACTCCGAACACCCGCTGTTCATCCTGTACACCTCCGGCACCACCGGAAAGCCCAAGGGCATCATCCACACCTCCGGCGGTTACCTCACCCAGGCCTCGTACACCCACCACAACGTGTTCGACCACAAGGCCGGCCAGGACGTCTACTGGTGCACCGCCGACATCGGCTGGGTCACCGGCCACAGCTACATCGTCTACGGGCCACTCTCGAACGGCGTCACCCAGGTGGTCTACGAGGGCACCCCGAACTCCCCCGACGAGCACCGCCACTTCCAGATCATCGAAAAGTACGGCGTCAGCATCTACTACACCGCACCCACCCTGGTGCGCACATTCATGAAGTGGGGCAGGGAAATTCCCGACGCCCACGACCTGTCCTCGATCCGGCTCCTCGGCTCGGTCGGCGAACCGATCAACCCCGAGGCCTGGAAGTGGTTCCGCGAGGTGATCGGCGGAAACACCGCCCCGATCGTCGACACCTGGTGGCAGACCGAGACCGGCGCGATCATGATCTCCCCACTCCCCGGAATCACCGCCACCAAACCCGGCTCCGCGATGGCCCCGCTGCCCGGCATCTCCGCGAAGATCGTCGACGACGACGCCAACGAACTCGGCGCCGGCGGCTCCGGCTACCTCGTGCTCGACAAGCCGTGGCCGGCGATGCTCCGCGGCATCTGGGGCGACATGGACCGCTACCGCGAAACCTACTGGTCCCGCTACCCCGAGCAGGGCTGGTACTTCGCCGGCGACGGCGCCAAGTACGACGAGGACGGCGCCCTGTGGGTCCTCGGCCGCGTCGACGACGTCATGAACGTCTCCGGGCACCGCATCTCCACCTCCGAGGTCGAATCCGCCCTCGTCGGACACCACGGTGTCGCCGAGGCCGCCGTCGTCGGCGCCGCGGACGAGACAACAGGCCAGGGCATCGTCGCGTTCGTCATCCTCCGCGAAGGCGTCGAAAACACCGGCGACACCCTCATCGCCGAACTCAAGGCCGAAGTGTCCCGGGAGATCAGCCCGATCGCCAAACCCCGCCAGATCACCGTCGTGCCCGAACTCCCCAAGACCCGCTCCGGCAAGATCATGCGACGCCTGCTCAAGGACATCGCCGAAGGCCGCGACCTCGGCGACACCTCCACGCTCGTCGACCCCAAGGTCTTCGACGCGATCCGCGGCAAGTAGGGCGCTCCGCGCCCCGTGAGTGGTTGACGAGTCCCTGCACTCCTCAACCACTCACGGGCGGCGAAGCCGCCACAGCGTCTGCTCCTCGCCGATACCCTTCAGACCGGTCGTGAAGACGTCGCACCGGTAGTCCGATTCCGCCAGCAGCGGCGCCACCTCCGGGTCGTCGTGAACGGCTCGGGACAGGACGATGTCGCCACCCGCCGCACAACCCTGCACCCGCGCCGCCAGGTTGACGGTCGCGCCGAAGTAGTCGATCCGGCCGTCGTTGTCGATCATCACGGCCGGCCCCTGGTGCAGCCCGACTTTCAACGCCACCGAATCGTCGTCGCCGAGGTGCCCGCGACGGAAATCGTCCCAGCCGGACTGCATCGACACCGCCGCCGACCAGGCCTCCCTCGCACCGGCGAACGTCGCCATGACCGCGTCGCCCATCTGCTTCACGACGCCGCCGTTCTCGCGCACCACGGCATCATGCAGGTAGCGGAAATGGCTCTGCACGAACGCGAACGCCCGGACGTCCCCGATGCGCTCGTACAGGGCGGTCGAGCCGCTCAGATCCGTGAACAGCACCGCCAGGTTCGCGATCCCGATCTCGTCGCCGGGCGCCACCCCTTGATCGGGGAACAGGTCCTGGAAACCGTCGAGCGACGTGACGAGCGCGCCGGTCGCCGCGGCGTCCTTCCACCGCTCCCGCTCGACCACCACCAGCGCTTCGCCGGGGAGCCGGTTGGCGACCTCCAGCCGGATCGCCCCGTCGGCGTCGGGCGAACCATGCACCCGGAGTTCACCGGGCCCGCACTCGACCCGCAGCGTTCCACCGGCAGGGCCGACCTCGCAGGCCACCGGGGTGCCCACCTGATAGCACCGGAGCCGCAACCACCCCGGGTCGAGTTCGAGCCGCTCGGAACGCTGCTCCCCCGGCTCGAGCCGCAGCTGAGCCACCGCCGACGGTGAATTCGCCGGACCACCGATGCAGTACCGGGCCCGCTCCGCCCGGCGGACCGCCGGGTTGACGTCGAAGCGGATCTCCACCGACCGGGCCAGGTCGGTGTCGAAGGCGATGTCGCACGTGTCGCAATGGACGCGGCTCGCCAGCTGTCGAATCCGGCCGGCGTCCTCGCGGACGGTCCGGCAGACCGGGCACAGCACGCTCCAGCTCAGGTCCAGCAGACCGCAGTCCGCGGCGTGGAGGAAGACGTAGAGCAGCTGCATCCGATCGGCACCCCAGCGGTCCGCCAGCTCGAACGGTCGCATGCCCGTCACCTCCAGGTCGGACGCGGTCCGCAGGTGGGATTCCAAGCGCCCGATCAGGTTCGGGGCATCGTGCGATCGAGACAGCTGTGCCGTGCGGAGTTCCAACCGGCCGGCGTCGAGTTTCTCCGGCGGCGGCAGGGCGGGCACGGCATGCGTCTGCGGGTCGCGGATGTGGAGTTCTAACGCGCGCGCGAGCGCCACCGTCTTCCGTATACCCGTGCGCGCCAGTAGGGTTCGCGCCGCAATCGCGCCGAACCAGGTCCGCGGGACGATCCGGGCGAACACCTCGACTTCGGTCTCGTCGGCGGCCGGGTGGAGCCGGACACCCGTCGAGACCTCCGCGAGCGGACCGCGGGAGAACCGCCGGAGGACGTGGTAAAAACGGCCCTCGATCCACTCGAACGGGAACTCCTCGTAGCGCACCCGCCGCCCGTACGAACGCGTCTCCGCCGAATAGTGTCCCTTGCGCCGACGGTCCAGCATCGGAGCGAAGTGCACCGGTGACAGATCGATATTGCGGTTGAGCCGATCGGTATCGGCGAGGAACGACCACAGATCCTGCTTCGGCAGCCGGATCCGGGCCGTCCTGGACAGCAGCACGGCTTTCGCCATGCAAGAACTATAGGCTCCGCCCGTGCGCCTTTCTGGTAGTTGGAACAACCAGAAAGGCGCACGGGGGCTACGCCCCTACGTCGTCGAGCGACTGGTCGCGCGTCTCGCGCATGACGAGCAGCGCGACGAACGTGAGCGCGGCGGCGATCAGCAGGTAGATGCCCACCCAGCCGACGCCGTGCGACGTGGCGAGCCAGGTGGCGATGAACGGCGCGACGGCGGCACCGAGGATGCTGGCGGTGTTGTAGGCGATCCCCGAACCCGTGTAGCGCACGTTGGTCGGGAACAGCTCGGGCAGAACGGCGCTCATCGGCCCGAAGGTCATGCCCATCAACAACATTCCGATGGCCAGGAATACGAGCATGCGGGCATTGCCCATGCCTTCCTGGTTCAGCATCACACCGAACGTGAGCCCGAACACCATGATCAACCCGGTGATCGTGAGCAGCGTGATGCGGCGCCCGTAGCGGTCGGCCAGCCACCCCGACACGGGGACTGCGGCCGCGAAGAACAGGACCGCGATCAGCTGGAGGACGAGGAAGTCGGTGTAGTGGAAGCCGGCTCCGGTGCCGCCCTGGGCGGGGGTCTTGCCTGTGCCGTAGCTGAGCACCCAGGTGGTCATGATGTAGAAGAGCGTGTAGGTGGCGAGCATGACGAACGTGCCGATGATCAGCTGACGCCAGCTGGTCTTGAACACCTCGGCCAGCGGGGTCTTCACCTTCTCGCCCCGCGCGACGGCGCGGGCGAATACGGGGGTCTCCTCGAGCTTCAGCCGCACGTACAGACCGATCATCACCATGATCGCGCTGAGCAGGAACGGGATACGCCAGCCCCAGGTGAGGAACGCGCCGTCCAGGTCGGGGGTGCTGTTGTCGTGGTCCAGGAACAGCGTGATGATCAGGAACAGACCGTTGGCGAGGAAGAACCCGATGGGTGCGCCGAGCTGCGGCCACATGGCCGCCCAGGCCCGCTTGCCCTTCTGCGCGGTCTCGGTCGCGAGCAACGCCGCGCCACTCCACTCACCGCCCAGTCCAAGACCCTGGCAGAAGCGCATCAACGCCAGCAGCGCGGGCGCGACGAGGCCGATCTGGTGGTACGTCGGCAGCAGGCCGATCACGAACGTGGCGATACCCATGGTGAGGAGTGAGCCGACGAGCGTCGTCTTGCGTCCGATGCGGTCGCCGAAGTGGCCGAACAGGATCGAGCCGAGCGGCCGGGCGACGAAGGCGAGACCGAACGTGGCCAGGGACGCCAGCAGGGCGGTGGTGCCGTTTCCCTTGGGGAAGAACAGGTGTGGGAACACCGACACGGCCGCGGTGGCATAGATGTAGAAATCGTAGAACTCGATGGATGTTCCCACCATGCTCGCGACGACGATCCGGCTTCTGGGTACGCCGGCGACGGTGGCCCCGCCGTCCGGTTCGGGCTTCGACGTATCGACGGCACTGCTCACTCGACTTACTCCTGCACGATGCTATTTCAACTATTGGGACGACAGTCCATTCCTTAGGAATTGAACACCTCGTGTCTTTCGCTTGGCAAATTGGATAAGCTCATCTCGGTGCGCCGGGAAGTCTGGTCGGCAGAGCATTTGCCGTACCCGGACCACATCGAAAGCGAGCGACCCCGGTGACCCAGCCTCTCCGCTCCGAACTCTCCCGCTACCTCCGCACCGAGACGGTCGGCGGTTCGATCCTGCTCGTCGCCGCGGCGATCGCCCTCGTGTGGGCGAACTCCCCCGTCTCGGATTCGTACTTCGCACTGCGCGACTGGCCGATCGGCCCGCAGGCGCTCCACCTGAACCTGACGGTCGGGACGTGGGCGCAGGACGGGCTGCTGGCGGTCTTCTTCTTCGTCGCCGGCCTCGAACTGAAGCGGGAACTGGTGGTGGGCGAACTCGCCGACCGCAAACGCGCCCTGCTCCCGATCATCGCGGCCTGCGGCGGCGTGGTGGTGCCCGCGATCATCGCCGCGACGATCGGCGCCGGCACTCCCGGCATGGACCGGGGCTGGGCCATCCCGGTCGCCACCGACATCGCGTTCGCACTGGGTGTGCTGGCGCTGACCGGGTCTCGCATCCCGGCGAGCGCCCGAGTGTTCCTGCTCAGCCTGGCCGTCGTCGACGACCTTCTCGCGATCGTGCTCATCGCGGTCCTGTTCACCAGCTCCATCGCCCTGCTGTGGCTGCTGGGCGCCGCTGTGTGCCTGGCCGTCTACACGTTCGCCCAGCACCGGCGCATCACGACCCCCCTGCTCTACGTTCCACTCGCGCTGCTCACCTGGTACTGCATGCACGACGCCGGAATCCACGCCACACTCGCCGGCGTCGCGCTCGGCCTCCTCACCCGGGTCCGGCGCGACCCCGGCGAGCGCGAATCCCCGGGCTCCCGCCTCGAGCACCGCATCCAGCCGCTGTCGGCAGGCGTCTGCGTCCCGATCTTCGCCCTGTTCGCGTCCGGGGTGGCCCTGAGCAGCGAGCTCTTCGGGCAGCTGTTCACCAACCCCATCTCGCAGTCCGTGATCGCGGGGCTCCTCGTCGGCAAGACCGTCGGCATCTTCGGCATCTCCTGGCTCGCGATCCGCCTGGGTATCGCGAAGAAGCCGCGAGCACTGGGGTTCCGGGACATGTTTGCCCTCTCAGTGCTCGGTGCGATCGGGTTCACCGTTAGCCTTCTCGTATCGGATCTCGCGCTTGCGGGAATCGGTGACGGCAGCGAGGCCGAAATAGCTAAGGTCGCGGTGCTCGTGACATCGTTGACAGCGTCGCTGATCGGATCAGCGTTACTGTGGCGACGCGGTCGGGCCCATGCGGCCCGGAAGGATGACTCGGAAGTGCAAGAGCTACCTGGAGGGGTCGACAAGTGAGCATCACTCACGGCAAGGGAGACAGCCCGCGATACACGGGAGACGGGGTGCCGAACACGGTGTCGTCGATCCCGCTCACGGACGTGGACGCTCAGACACCCGGCGAGGCGAGCCTCGGCACGCTGGTCAAGCATGCGACCGCGCAGGTGTCCACCCTGTTTCGCGCCGAGGTCGAGCTCGCCAAGGCCGAGGTCACCGGTGAGGTCAAGAAGGGTCTGCAGGGCAGCCTGTTCTTCATCCTCGCGTTCACCGTGCTGCTGTTCAGCTCGTTTTTCTTCTTCTTCTTCCTCGCCGAACTCCTCGACGTGTGGATCGCCCGCTGGCTGGCGTTCCTGATCGTCTTCCTGATCATGGTCGTGGTGACGGCGGTCCTCGCCCTGCTCGGTTATCTGCGGGTACGCAAACTCCGCGCACCCGAGAAGACCATCGACTCCCTGAAGCAGGCCAGGTCGGTGCTCCCGACGTCGTACTCGGATGCGGAAGCCCATCTCGCATCATCCAGCGGACGTCACGCGCGGTAACTCGCTCCTGTGGCACCACCCGATCCGTCTACCGTCCGTTTCGACGGCCCCTGGATTCATCGCGACATCCATGCCAACGGAATCCGCTTCCACACCGTCGAGGTCGGCGCGTCCGCACCGGATGCGCCGCTCGTCGTCTTGCTGCACGGGTTCGCGGACTTCTGGTGGTCGTGGCGCCATCAGCTGACCGCGCTGTCCGCGGAGGGGTACCGGGCCGTCGCCGTCGACCTCCGCGGCTACGGCGATTCCGACAAACCGCCGCGCGGCTACGACGGGTGGACGCTGGCCGGCGATATCGCCGGCCTCATCCGGGCCATGGGCTACGGCGAGGCCACCCTCGTCGGGCACGCCGACGGTGGCCTCGTCTGCTGGGCGACGGCCGTCCTGCACGCTCGACTCGTCCGGTCGATCGCACTGGTCAGCTCGCCGCATCCCCTCGCGCTCAAGCAGGCCGTCCTCCACGACCGCTACCAGCGCAAGGCCCTGCTGCCCTCGTTCGTGTCCTGCCAGGTGCCGTGGCGTCCCGAACGTCGCCTCACCCGCGACAACGGGTCGGAAGTCGAACGGTTGATCCGCGAACGCTCCGGCCCCACCTGGACGGAGAATCCGGAGTTCGACGTCGTGATGTCACGGATGCGCTCGGCGATTCAGATTCCCGGGACCGCGCACTGCACCCTGGAGTACCAGCGGTGGGCGTTCCGCAGCCAGTTCCGCCCGGACGGCAGCCGGTTCATGGCGTCGATGGATCAGACGCTGCGGATCCCGGTCCTGCACCTCCACGGCGACCTCGACCCGTACGTGCTCGCGGACACCGTGCGCCGCAGTCACCGCTTCGCGCCCACCCAGCAGATGCACACGGTCACCGGTGTCGGTCACTACGCGCACTGGGAGGCCCCGGAACGCGTCAACGCGGCCCTGCTGGACCTCGTCGCACCCCGCACGGTCTGACCGACGGTCAGAGGATGCACGCCCCGGTGTCAACGGCGGCGGACGCCCCGGACGCCGCCTGCAGCTGGCGCGACACCTCGGCGGCGGTGAGCACGAAACCGGTGTCGCTGTTGTCGACGGCGGCGCCGAACACCACCCCGAGCACCCGGCCGTCGCTGTCGACGAGCGGTCCGCCCGAGTTGCCCTGCCGAATGGAACCGCGGACCGTGTACACCTCACGCTGGACGGTTCCCGCCCGGTAGATGTCGGGCCCACTGAGGTCCAGGATCTCGCGGATCCGCGCGGCGCTGGCCGTGTACGGCCCGCCGCCCGGGTAGCCGAGAACCAGGGCGTTGTCGCCGGTCTGGGCAGGCTCGGGCGCGAAGTGGAGTACAGGGGCGTCCAGTCCCGGCACCTCGAGCACCGCGACGTCGGCGGACGGGTCGAACAGCACGACCTCGGCGTCCATCGGCCCGTTCGCGGTGTCGACGACGATGCCCGCCGTCCCCGCGACCACGTGGGCGTTGGTCATCACCCGGTCGGGGGCCACGACGAATCCGGATCCCTCGAGCGCCCGCTGGCAACTCGGGGCCACACCCCGGATCCGCAGCACGCTCGATTGCAGCGAGGACGCGACCGGGCTCTCCAGGACGCTGGCGTCCGGCGGGTCGACGGTCGTGATGGGGGTGCGTCCGAACGGCCCGATGACGTCGGGAAGCCCGGACGTGTCGAGCAGGGCGGTGAACTCGGTGGGCAGTTGCCGCATCCAGGCGGGCGCGATGTTGTCGACAGTTTCGAGGACGGTCGACCCGCGCACCGCCGCCGCCAGCTGGGGCTGGGACGAGGACGTGAGCGGGATCGCCAGCAGCCACGCCGCGACGAACACCGCGACAGCTTGCACGCAGGCGCCGATCACGCTGTCGACGGACCGCGCGACCGGACTGTGCATGCTTCCTCGCGCGGCCCGGCCGAGGACCATGCCCGCGACTTCGCCGACGATCACCAGCACCACGATGAGGGCGATACCGACCAGCACGCGACCGCGGCCCTCGTCCACGTGCACCAGAACGTGCGGGGCGATCAGGATGCCCGCCACCGCACCGAGCACCACCCCGATGAAGGCGAGCACCGACGCCACCGCGCCCTGCCGCCAGCCGGACGTCGCGGCGACGAAGGCGATCAGCACGATCGCCAGGTCGATCCAGTGCGAGCCCGTCATCGCTCGGCCGCCGGCCGGCCGTGACCGTGGGTCAGATGGTCGTCGTCCAGATCGTTGTCGAGTTCGGCGAGGACGGTGTCGAGGTCGCGGATGTCGTGGCGGTCCCACTCCTGTTCCCAGCCGGAGACCGCGAACAGGGCGGCCAGGATGCCGGCCGTGAAACCCCACACGAGCATGCCGTCGACGGCGAACGCGGGCCCCTGGTATCCGGCCGGGTGACGCACCTGGAACCGGTTCCGCGGATCGATCAGGGTGTGCACGGGTACGCGGGCGACACGTTCGGCCTCCGCGGGATCGACCACGCCGACCTCGCTGGGCTTCTCCCAGTACGCGAGGACGGGAGTGACGTCGAAACCGGACGGGGGGATGAAGATCTCCTCGAGCACGGCGAGCGGGCGGACACCCGACGGGTCGAGCCCCGTCTCCTCCTGCGCCTCCCGCAGCGCGGTGGCGATGGGTCCCTCGTCGCCGGGATCGCTGGCGCCCCCGGGGAAGGCCACCTGGCCACTGTGCTGACGCATCGTGGACGCACGCTGGGTGAGCAGGACGTCGGCGTCGGCAGGCAGGCCTCCCGACATCAGCGGGTCCGCCTCGACAGGACCGCCGAACAACACGAGCACCGCCGCCTCACGGGTGGTCGCGCCGCGGGGTGCGCGCCGATCGAGGACGGGGTTGATCCTGTGCGGGTCGGCCGGGGTCCGGTGCACGACCCGGCGGAGCCAGGGCGGAACGGCGACGCCGTCCACGGAGTTCGTCATGCCGCCACCCCCAAGTTCTGTTCGACGGCGTCCGCGATCTCGTCGACGCTGCGGAACGGCTGCGGCAGAACCTTCGCCACCGTGCCGTCGGGCCGGATCAGCACCGACACGGGCAGGACAGGCGGGGCTCCGACCGCGACACGGACACGCCCGTCGCCGTCCTGCACACCGGGAAGCGTGACGGAGTAGTCGACGAGCCGGGACAGCGCGCTGGACTCGTTGGGATCGGTGTGCACCGTAAGCACGGTAACCGCGTCACCCGCACGATCCGAAAACTGCTGCATAAAGGGCAGCTCCTCGGCGCAGGGGCCGCACCAGTAGGCCCACAGGTTCAGCAGCGCCGGTCTGCCACCGAGCGCGGCAGCCAGATCCACCTGGCTGCCGTCGCCCACGCATTCCAGCGTGATGCCGGACAGGACCGAACCCGGCGAAGGCTCGGACGTGGCCGTCGAGGCGGGGCACGATGCCAGGCCCGCCTGTGTCCTCAGTGCCGCGAGCGCGTCGGGATCGGCGCTCACCGCGGTCGGGGTACGACCACCCGAACCGAACCGATCCTGGTACGACGGCACCTCCGCGTCGTCACCCCGCGGCCAGATCGCGACGACGAGAGCCACCACGACGACGAGGGCGGCCAGACTCCACCGCGCTGCGCTAGACACTCGTATCTACCCTCACCTGCCGGCCAGACGCAGCAGATGCTCCGTCTCCGGTCCACGAACCAGTTCGGCGGCGACGTCGGGGTCGATCGGGCCGAGCCCGTACGACGGACAGTCCTTCGCGAGCACACACACCCCGCAGGCGGGCTTGCGGGCGTGGCAGACGCGCCTGCCGTGAAAAATCACCCGGTGCGAGAGCAGCGTCCACTCCTTGCGCTCGATCAGCGCGCCGATCGCGTGCTCGACCTTGACCGGGTCTTCCTCCTCGGTCCACTTCCAGCGTCGGACGAGCCTCCCGAAGTGGGTGTCGACGGTGATCCCCGGCACATCGAACGCATTGCCGAGGATCACGTTGGCCGTCTTCCGGCCGATCCCGGGCAGCGTCACGAGGTCCTTCAGGTTGCCGGGGACCTCGCCGTCGAAGCGTTCGAGCAGAGCCTGCCCGAGCCCGATCAGCGAGTTCGTCTTGTTGCGATAGAAACCGGTGGACCGGATGTACTCCTCGAGTTCGGTGCGTGCGGCCTCCGCGTACGCCTTGGCGTCGGGATAGCGGGCGAACAGCGCCGGCGTCACCATGTTCACCCGCACGTCGGTGCACTGCGCCGAGAGGATGGTCGCGACCGCGAGGTCGAGTGGGGTGGTGAAGTCGAGCTCGCAGTAGACGTGCGGGAAGGCCTCGGCGAGCCGTCGGTTCATTCTCCGGGCGCGCCGGACGAGTCCGAGCCGGGTTTCGTCCTGCTTCGCGGCCCGCGAACGGGTGCGTCCACGCACTTCGGAGCCGTCGCTGGGGGTCGCATGCACGGGATCAACTCTACGGATACCCGACCGATCCGAATCGCCGCTGTGTCGCTTCTGAGACATTTGCAGTGTTTACTTCCCGGTATGCAAGGTCTCGCTGTGGTCCTCTTCCCAGTGCTGCTGATGCTGTTCGCGCTGGCAATGGAGCGGGTGGAGTTCAGACTCCGCCGGCTCACCGTTCGTCAGCAAGAGGTGGAAGAGTTCCTCGACCAGGCAAGTCACGACGAAGTGGCCACCCTGGCCCACGAAGGTTTCCCCCACGCATTGGCACGCTTCCATCGACGTCGCAAGGGTCGGTCGGGCTTCGAATCCGACGACGCCGCCGTCACCGAAGTGGGCTCGCGGCGCGCCAGCTGAGCGCTGGGAAGCCCCCGAATCAGCACACCGCAGGACGCATCCCCCGGTTAACTTTTACGACTTCCGTGGTATCGGTCACTCAGACCGAGCCGTCTCAACGTAGACTTCAGAGCCGTACCTGTTGCACAGCGACACGCCGCGGATCACCGGGGCATCGTCGACATGCAGCAAATCGCGCACAATATGCATACAGACGAACAATATTCCCAAGGAGCGCACGTGGACGACGTCCTGGCAAGAGCCGGCATCTTCCAAGGAGTCGAGCCCTCAGCGGTAGCGGCGCTGACCAAGCAGCTGCAGCCTGTCGACTTCCCCCGCGGACATGTCATCTTCAACGAAGGTGAGCCCGGTGACCGCCTGTACATCATCGTTTCCGGCAAGGTGAAGATCGGCCGCCGCTCGCCGGACGGCCGTGAGAACCTGCTGACGATCATGGGCCCGTCCGACATGTTCGGTGAGCTGTCCATCTTCGACCCGGGCCCGCGTACGTCCACCGCCACGACGGTCACCGAGGTCCGCGCGGTCAGCATGGACCGCGAAGCACTCAAGGCGTGGATCGACCACCGGCCCGAGATCGCCGAACAGCTCCTGCGGGTGCTCGCGCGCCGTCTGCGTCGTACCAACAACAACCTGGCCGACCTCATCTTCACGGATGTCCCCGGTCGTGTCGCCAAGGCGCTGCTGCAGCTCGCGCAGCGGTTCGGCACCCAGGAGGCGGGTTCGCTGCGCGTTACCCACGACCTCACGCAGGAAGAGATCGCCCAGCTCGTCGGCGCTTCCCGTGAGACCGTCAACAAAGCGCTCGCCGACTTCGCGCACCGCGGATGGCTGCGCCTCGAAGGCAAGAGCGTGCTGATCTCCGACTCCGAGCGCCTGGCGCGTCGCGCGCGGTAGTCCCCGCACCTACGACTTCGGCCACCCCCTCACACCGAGGGGGTGGCCGAAGTCGTTTCAGTGGCTAGTCGAGGCTGCGCAGGTAGGCGAGCTGCACGTTGACGGACTTCTCCGCCACCGGCCACAGCTTCGGGTCGACGTCCGAGTAGACGTGCTCGACCACGTCGCGAACGGTGGGTGCGCCGCCGAGCGCGCCGAGCGCGGCCCGCACCTGTTCGAGTCGCTCCTCGCGATGATCGAGGTACTGCTGCGCGACGACGTTCAGGTCGGGTAGTTCGGGTCCGTGGCCGGGCATCACCCGGTGTCCGGTTCCGAGGTCCAGTAGGCGGCGCAGCGACGACAGGTAGTCGCCGAGATCGCCGTCCGTGTCGTCGAGCACCGTGGTGCCGCGGCCGAGGATCGTGTCGCCGGTGAGGACGGTGCCCTCACCTTCCACGGTGAAGGACACCGAATCCTTCGTGTGCCCGGGCGTGGCGATCACCGTGAGGGTGAGCCCCGCGACGTCGATGGTCTCGCCGTCCACGAGGGTTTCGCCGCCGCCGCGGAGAAATTCGGGGTCCACCGACCGCACGGGCGCGCCGGTGAGTTCGAAGAACCGCTGCACCCCCCCGGTGTGGTCGAAATGACGGTGGGTGATCAGCGTCAGTGCGACCGGTCCGAGTGCCGCGACGCGGGCGAGATGCTCCTCGTCGGCGTCACCCGGATCGACCACCACACACTCGTCCCGGCCCGGCGCACGCAGAATCCACGTGTTGGTTCCGTCGAGCGTCATCATGCCGGGATTGTTCTCGAGCATCACCGAGACGATCGGGGTGACCTCCCGCACCTGGGCGTAGGCCGGATGGGCAAGCGTCATGGCGCTACTTCTCCGGCCGCACTTCGGCGATCAGCTCCACCTCGACGGGGGCGCCGAGCGGCAATTCCGCGACGCCGACAGCCGAACGCGCGTGGGCCCCGGCGTCGCCGAACACCTCGCCGAGGAATTCGGAAGCGCCGTTCACAACGCCGGGCTGACCGGTGAATCCCTCGGCGGACGCGACGAATCCGACGACCTTCACGATCCGCACCACCGAGTCGATGCCGACGAGCGCGTCGACCGCCGCCAGCGCGTTGAGTGCGCAGGCCCGGGCCGCGGCCTTGGCGTCTTCGTCCGACACGCCGGCGCCGAGCTTGCCTGCGATCGTCAGCTTGCCCTCGACGATCGGCAGCTGCCCCGACGTGTAGACGTAGTTGCCGGTGCGCACGGCGGGCACGTAGGCGGCCACCGGCGGAACGACGGACGGCAGCGTGATGCCGAGCTCGGCGAGGCGGGCGGACCAGTTCTGTGTCTCTGCCACGGCCGTCAGCCCTTCGGGCGCTTCAGGTACGCGACGTGCTGCTCACCGGTGGGCCCGGGCAGAACCGTCACCAGTTCCCAGCCGTCGGTGCCCCACTGGTCGAGGATCTGCTTGGTCGCATGTGTGAGCAGCGGAACGGTGGCGTACTCCCAGGAAGTCAATTCACTCATGCCGGTGAGCCTATCCCCCGCACATCCCGGCTCCCAGACTTATAGGCTCGACCCCGTGGTTGCATCCTCAGACCAGCTCACCCCGACGTGGCCCGAGAAGGCCGCGCAGGCCCGGCTGCACTTCGTCTCCGGAAAGGGCGGCACCGGAAAGTCCACGGTGGCCGCCGCGTTGGCTCTCGCGCTGGCGGAGGGTGGGCGTCGCGTGCTGCTGGTGGAAGTCGAGGGCCGGCAGGGGATCGCCCAGCTCTTCGACGTGCCCCCGCTGCCGCCGAAGGAGACGAAAGTCGCGGCGGCCGAGGGTGGCGGGGAGGTCATGGCCCTGGCCATCGACATCGAGACCGCATTCCTCGAATACCTCGAGATGTTCTACAATCTCGGGTTCGCGGGCCGCGCGATGCGCAAGTTCGGCGCGATCGAGTTCGCCACCACCATCGCACCGGGGCTTCGGGACGTGCTGCTGACCGGCAAGATCAAGGAATGTGTGGTGCGCACCGACAAGTCCGGCAAGCGGGCGTACGACGCCGTCGTCGTCGACGCCCCGCCGACCGGGCGGATCGGCAACTTCCTCGACGTGACGAAGGCGATGGCTGACCTCGCGAAGGGCGGGCCGGTGCGCTCGCAGAGCGAGGGCGTGGTGCGCCTGCTGCATTCCGACGAGACCGTCGTCCACCTCGTGACGCTGCTCGAGGCGCTTCCGGTGCAGGAGACCACCGACGCCGCAGAGGAACTGGCCCGCGCCGATCTGCGACTGGGCACCATCGTCGTCAACCGCACCAGCCCGCAGTTCCTGCCCGCCGAGACGCTGGCCGACGCCGCGAAGGGTCGCATCGACGCCGAGGCCATTCGGGCCGGGCTGAAGAAGAGCGGGATCACCCTCGACGACGAGGATTTCGCCGGGTTGCTCACCGAGACGATCGAGCACGCGTCCGTCCTCGAGGCGCAGGAGGAGAGCGCCGGAGCGCTCAGCGAAGTGGACGGGGCGCGACTGCATCTGCCGTCCCTCGCCGACGGTGTCGACCTGGGCGGGCTGTACGAACTCGCCGAATATCTGACGGAACAGGGTGTCCGATGACCCAGACAACTGAACACGAGCGTCGCCGCACCGCCTCCGCTCTCGATGTCGCGGGGATTCTGGAGAACAAGGCCACGCGGATCGTCGTGTGCTGCGGCGCCGGTGGCGTCGGCAAGACCACCACGGCCGCATCGCTGGCACTGCGCGCGGCGGAGCAGGGGCGGAAGGTGGTCGTGCTGACCATCGACCCGGCGCGCCGGCTCGCTCAGGCCCTCGGCGTCGCGGAACTCGACAACTCGCCGCAACCCGTGCAGCTCGGACCGGAAGCGACGGGCGAACTGCACGCCATGATGCTCAACATGCGTCGCACGTTCGACGAGATGGTCATCGAGCACTCCACACCGGAGAAGGCCGAGCAGATTCTCGCGAACCCCTTCTATCAGACCGTCGCCACCTCGTTTTCGGGAACGCAGGAGTACATGGCGATGGAGAAGCTGGGGCAACTCGCCTCCAGCGACAAATGGGACCTTGTGATCGTCGACACCCCGCCGTCCCGCAACGCCCTGGACTTCCTCGACGCACCCCAGCGTCTGGGCGCATTCCTCGACGGTCGCATGATCCGGTTGCTCACCGCGCCGGGTCGCGGTCTCACCCGGCTCGTCACCGGTGCGATGGGCCTCGCGCTGCGCGGCGTCTCCACCATCGTGGGTAGTCAGATGCTGTCGGACGCCTCGAGTTTCGTGCAGTCACTGGACTCGATGTTCGGCGGTTTCCGGGAAAGGGCAACGCGCACCTACGAATTGCTCCGGCAGCCGGGCACCAAATTTCTGGTGATCGCGGCAGCGGAGCCGGATGCACTGCGGGAGGCGGCGTTCTTCGTCGACCGGCTCGCAGGCGACGAAATGCCGCTCGCGGGCCTCGTCCTGAATCGGACGCACCCCACTCTCAGTTCCCTGTCGGCCGATCATGCGGTCACTGCCGCCGACCAACTCGGGGACCAAGACCCCCTCACCGCTGCTGTGCTGCGGATCCACGCCCATCGGGCGGTGATCGCCAAGCGTGAGGTCCAACTGCTGACCCGGTTCACGGCCGCCCACCCTCGGGTGCCGATCGTCGGCGTGCCCTCACTGCCGTTCGAGGTGTCGGACCTCGAGGCCTTGAGAGCGGTAGGTGACCAGCTCACCCGCACGAGCTGATCAGCTCGCTGCCGGAGAACCGGTCACCGCCTGTGGCTTAACTGTCCTGAGAATCAGATCCCGAACGTCAGACAGCGGACTGGTGCTGCCGCTGAGCTTCGAAGAAATCGGACCATGATTCCACCTCGGGGTGCTGCTTGAGCAACGCCCGGCGCTGACGTTCCGTCATGCCACCCCACACGCCGAACTCGACACGATTGTCGAGAGCATCGGCTCCGCACTGCATCAATACCGGGCAATGCCGGCAAATGGTTGCGGCCTTGCGCTGTGCTGCGCCGCGTACAAAGAGTTGATCGGGATCGACTTCCCGGCAACGGGCCTGGGTGACCCAGGCGATTCGCGCTTCTGCTTGCTCGACGTCCAGACGGCTGGTTGGGGTGGTCATGTGCATTCGTTTCCCCTCTTCGAGTCTGCGCAACTCAGCACGTAGCACGCCGAGGCTGCACCACATAAGCGATGGGGTGTTATCTCCATCACACTGTTCCAACAATTTAGGTAAAGAAACCGCAACGCGCAAGACGAAGAACACGCTTTTTTGGTACGCCCGTCCATACCCCGTGCTCAGGGCTTTTTCCTGGCCGAATTCCGCGCCCAACCAGCGCACCCTCAGACCCCACGTAGTCTGTAGATCGTGTCGATTGCAAAAACAGTGGGGAAGCTCGCAGGATCCTCCGCCTTGGCAGGAGTGCTCCTCGCCGGCGTGATGTTTCCTCTCGCCGGCGGGTTCGGTTACGCCTCCAACAGGGCGGCTGACACCGTCGACAACGTCTCCGCCGAACTGGTCGAAGGAACGGTTCCCGCGGTCTCGACGATGGTCGACTCGGCAGGCAATCCCATCGCGTGGCTGTACGACCAGCGGCGCTTCGAAGTGCCCAGCGACAAGATCTCCAACGAGATGAAGCTCGCCATCGTTTCCGTCGAGGACCGCCGGTTCCCGGAGCACAAGGGCGTCGACTGGCAGGGCACGATGCGCGCCTTCCTGACCAACACCACGAGCGGAGAGGTGCAGCAGGGCGCGTCCACCCTCGACCAGCAGTATGTGAAGAACTACCAGCTGCTCGTCGTAGCCAAGACCGACGCCGAACGCCGTGCGGCGATCGAGACGACGCCCGCCCGCAAGATCCGCGAGATCCGGATGGCGCTGACGCTCGACAAGGAACTCACCAAGGACGAGATCCTCACCCGTTACCTCAACCTGGTGCCGTTCGGCAACGCCTCGTTCGGCATCCAGGACGCCGCACAGACCTACTTCGGCATCGACGCGTCCGAACTGAACACGCAGCAGTCCGCGATGCTCGCCGGCATGGTGCAGTCGAGTTCGGCGCTGAACCCGTACACGAACCCCGAGGGCGTCCTCGAACGACGCAACGTGGTTCTCGACACGATGATCTCGAATATCCCCGAGCGCGCCGCCGAGCTCCGGCAGCTCAAGGAGACGCCCCTCGGCGTGCTGCCCGAGCCCAACCGGCTGCCCCGCGGGTGCATCGCCGCCGGCGACCGCGGCTTCTTCTGCGACTACGCCCTGCAGTACCTGGCCAATGCCGGCATCAGCCGCGAGCAGATCGACAAGGGCGGCTACCTGATCAAGACCACGCTCGACCCCGCGGTCCAGGCGTCGACCAAGGCGGCGCTCAGCGCGAACGCCAGCCCGGGACTCGACGGCATCGCGAACGTCATGAACGTGGTCCAGCCCGGCCAGGATTCGCACCGGATCCTCTCGATGGGAAGTAGCCGCACGTACGGCCTCGATGCGAACGCCAACGAGACCGTGCAGGCGCAGCCGTACTCACTGGCCGGTCACGGCGCCGGGTCGATCTTCAAGATCTTCACGACGGCCGCGGCCATGGAGAAGGGCCTCGGCACGAACGCCATCCTGGACGTGCCCGGGCGGTTCGAGGCCCGGGGCATGGGTAGCGGTGGCGCGCGCGGCTGCCCCGCGTCCACGTACTGCGTCGAGAACGCGGGCAAATACCCGGCGGCGCTGTCGGTGACGGACGCGCTGGCACAGTCGCCCAACACCGCGTTCGTCAAGCTCATCCAGGCGACCGGCGTCGCCCCCACCGTCGACATGGCGGTGCGGCTGGGTCTGCGCTCGTACGCCCAGCCCGGCACGTCGGGATTCGACGACCGCAGCATGGCCGACTTCCAGAAGGATCAGAACCTGGGTTCGTTCACCCTCGGGCCCACCTGGATCAATCCCCTGGAACTGTCGAATGTCGCGGCGACGCTCGCCTCGCACGGCAAGTGGTGCCCGCCCACCCCCATCGATTCGGTCTTCGACCGTGAAGGCAAGCCCGTCTCGGTCACCCAGCAGGCCTGCGAGCAGGTGGTCGAACCGGGCCTCGCCGACACCCTCACCAACGCCATGAGCAAGGACGACAAGCCCGGCGGCACGTCCGCCGGCGCGGCGGGCAGCGTCGGGTGGACGCTCCCGATGGCAGGCAAGACGGGTACCACGGAGTCCCACATGTCCTCGGGCTTCCTCGGATTCACCAACAACTTCGCCGCCGCTGTCTACGTGTTCGGTGACTCACCGACGCCGGGTGAGATCTGCTCCGCCCCGCTGCGGCCGTGTGGCGACGGAAACCTGTTCGGCGGAAACGAACCGGCGCGGACCTGGTATGCGGCGATGAATCCGATCGCCAACAACTTCGGGCCGACGACGCTGCCGCCGGTCGACCAGAAGTACGCGCGGGGTTCCCAGAACGGTCAGGTTCCGGACGTCACCGGGCTGAGCCAGTCGGCCGCGACGTCCCGTCTGCAGGGCGCGGGGTTCACCGTGAACGCGGTCACCACGGAGTCGCAGGCGACCAAGGGGACGGTCACGAGTTCATCGCCGTCCGGTTCGGCCATTCCCGGGTCGACCATCACGATCTACGTCAGCGACGGATCGGTGAAGGCCGCACCCCCGCAGGCGCCGGCTCAGGGGATCCCCGTTCCGCCCATCCAGCTGCCCGGCCTGCCGCCGATCCAGCTGCCGCCCATACCTCGGTGACCGCAGGTGAGTGGGAAAGTGTGTCGACGCACGCTTTCCCACTCACCTCGGGGAGTCAGAGCCGGGACTTCACCGCGTGCGAGAGCCGCGAACCATCCGCCTTGCCGCCCGCGAGTGCGCCGGCGGCCTTCATGACCTGACCCATCTGACGCACGCCGGGACGCTCACCGATTTCCTCGGCCACCTGAGCGATCGCGGTGTCCACGACGTCGACCAGTTCCGCGTCGGTCAGCGGCGTCGGGAGGTACTCGTCGATGATCTGCGCCTCGGCTCGCTCCTGCGCTGCCAGCTCACCTCGACCGTTCTCGGTGTAGATCTCGGCGGACTCGCCGCGCTTCTTCGACTCCTTCGCGAGGACCTTCAGCACCTCGTCGTCGGTGAGTTCGCGGGCTTCCTTGCCGGAGACCTCTTCGGTCTGCACGGCGGCCATCAGCATGCGGATGGTGGCGGTGCGCAGCGAATCCCTGGCCTTCATGGCGGCCGTCATGTCGGAGCGCAGTCTTGCTTTCAGTGAATCTGGCATGGGCGAAACGCTACGCGCCCCGATTCGTCCACTGCATCTCGATTGCGCTCATCAGTATCCTGGAAGAGTGTCTGACGAGTTCCGTGCCAACCTGACCCGCGCCGCCCTGGGTACGGCGGGTGCCGCCGCCCTCGGCATCGGCTACGCCTCGCTCATCGAGCGCAATGCGTTCGCGCTGCGTGAGGTCACGATGCCGGTACTCGAACCCGGGTCGTCGACGCTCCGTGTGCTGCACATCAGCGACCTGCACATGATGCCCGGACAGCGGCTGAAACAGAACTGGCTGCGGGAACTGGACAACCTCGACCCCGACCTCGTCGTGAACACCGGCGACAACCTGTCGCACCAGCGGGCGGTGCCCGCAGTGGTCCAGGCGCTGGGGAATCTGCTCGCCCGCCCCGGACTGTTCGTCTTCGGCAGCAACGACTACTTCGCGCCCAAGCCGAAGAACCCGCTCGAGTACTTCCGCAAGGAACACAAACGCGTCCTCGGGGAGCCGCTGCCGTGGGGCGACCTGCGGGCCGCGTTCACCGAGCGCGGCTGGTTCGACGTCACGCACGTCCGCCGCGACCTCGAGGTGTCGGGTGTCCGGATCGCGTCGGCCGGTGTCGACGATCCGCACCTCAAGCGCGACCGGTACGACACCATCGCCGGTCCGCCCAATCCGCTGGCCGATCTCCGGCTGGGCATCACCCACTCGCCCGAGCCGCGGGTGCTCGACCGGTTCGCGGACGACGGCTACGACCTCGTGCTGGCGGGCCACACGCACGGTGGTCAGCTGTGCGTGCCGTTCTACGGCGCGCTGGTCACCAATTGCGACATCGACCGTTCGCGGGTGAAGGGTCCGTCCAAGTGGGGTGCGCACACCCAGCTGCACGTGTCCGCGGGGATCGGGACGTCGCCGTGGGCGCCCGCCCGCTTCTGCTGCCGCCCCGAGGCGACGCTCCTGACGTTGGTTCCGGCTCAGCGCGGCGGCTCGGACGCCGACGCCGCCCGGGGTCGCACCGAGTCGTCGGAGAGCACCGTTTTACGCAACTGACCAGGGGATTTAATGGTGACTGGCTGGGTAATGTAAGCTAGCCGAGGTTCAACACGGGGTGTGGCGCAGCTTGGTAGCGCGCTTCGTTCGGGACGAAGAGGTCGTGGGTTCAAATCCCGCCACCCCGACAGTGTGAGACACCGAGAAGAGGCCTTGACCGGTTCGCCGGCCAAGGCCTCTTCTGCATGGTGGAGGCGTTTTCCGGTTGTAAGACCCCGCGAACACCCGACCGAAACCTCAGGCTAGCCTCACCTCATGTCTTCGAGGCTCTACGTACGCGCCGGGCTGGTTGCCCTGGCCACCGTCTTTCTCGCCGCCTGCGGCACCACCGACACCGGGTCGTCCGCCGGCAACGCCGACGTCGCCACCGGCGGCCGCCTGTTCGCCACGGCGGACGCCGAGACCGCCAAGCTCGGCACCGACGCCGAACCGGGCGTCTACCCCCGAACCATCACCCACGCGCTCGGGGAGACCGTCATCGAGAAGAAGCCCGAACGGGTGATCGTCCTCGACGGCGGTGAGCTGGACGACGTGCTCTCCCTGGGAATCACGCCCGTCGGGCTGGCCAGCCCCGAGAGCGCCGCCGGTCAGCCGTCCTACCTCGCCGACAAGCTGGCCGGGGTGCCGGACGTCGGGACGACCAACAACCTGAACCTCGAGGCGATCTCAGCGCTGCAGCCCGACCTGATCGTGGGCAGCAAGCTGCGCGCCGACAAGCTGTACCCGCAGCTGTCGTCCATCGCACCGACCGTGTTCGGCATCCGCCCCGGTTTCCCGTGGAAGGAGAACTTCCTGCTGGTCGCCGATGCCCTCGGTGCGGAGACCAAGGCGGAGGAGGTGCTCAACGCCTATCAGACCCGCGCCGACGAGGTCCGGGAGTCCATCACGGGCGAGCCGACGATCTCGCTGGTCCGGTTCATGTCCGGCAAGATCCGCCTGTACGGCAATCTGTCGTTCATCGGCGTCATCCTGGAGGATGTCGGACTTCCGCGTCCGACGGTGCAGAACGTCGACGAACTCGCCGTCGAGGTGAGCCAGGAGACGATCGGTGAGGCGAATGCCGACCGGATCTTCTACTCCAGCTACGGCGCGCCCGAGACCACCGACGAGTCGACCGTGGTCGGCGGCCCGCTGTGGAATCAGATGCAGGCCGTGAAGGACGGCAAGGCCGTGAATGTGAGCGACGAGACCTGGTTCCTCGCGCTGGGGCCCACCGGGGCGATGCTCGTCCTCGACGACCTCGAGAACATGCTCGCGGTTTGAGTCACTGCGGGGCAGGCATGAACGCGTCGTAGATTGCCTGCGGCGCACCGTCCATGGCCCAGATGACCATGAGCCCGACGGCCACCGTGAGGGCGGGCCCGAGCACAACCTTCTCGAAGGGCCCGCCCGCCCGGATGGACAGGAACGACGGAAGCCGGAACTCCCACCACCGTTCCTTGCCGAGTGTGAGGAACGGGGCGAGGAAGGGGACGCCTTCCTTGGTGATGGCGTCCCCGAGGCAGTGGGTGGCGCAGCCCAGGGCCACCGCGACTCCGAGTCCGGTGGAACCGGCCTCGGTGGGATACGACTGCCAGGTGAGCGCGGACAGCACTGCGGCGACCGCCGAAACCGCCAGCCAGCCTTTTTCTTTGGCCAGCTCCCCGGCCAGCCCTCGGAGGGCGAGCCCGAGGCAGACGAACAGCGTCGCGATGATGGCCGGCTTGCCGAACTGGACGACCAGCGCGGACACCCCGGCCCCGATGCCGGCGGCGAACAGGGCTGTGTGGGTGAGCGTGCGGTGCCCGCCGCGCCGCTTGCCGTCGCGTTTGCCCTTGGTGACGGTGTAGAAGCCCAGCGACACCGCGTCGACGCCCTTCGCTACGACACTGCTGACCGGACCGAACGAGCGCGAGACCGTGGACTGGCTCGTGTCCAGGTCCGGGAGAAGCGCCGCTCCGGCGCACACCGCCGCGAACGTGAAGGTTTCGGCGGTCGAGGTGGGGCCACCCCAGTCGAGGGGCAGCAGATCTGCCACCGCCAGACCGACAGCCGCACCGGACATTGCATGGGTGGGACCCATCACCATGGAAGACAGCACCTTTCGACCCCGACTCGGGACACGGTCATCCGAGCCGGTGTCCTGACACCGCCCAACCTAGCAACAACATCCGACACACCCGTCACACCCCTGTGAGTACTTGTTAACCGCGGGGGGTTAACAAGTACTCACGGGCGCGAAGCGCAGTGGCGTCCGCACCCGCCGAAGGGGGATGATGGATTTGTGCGTGCAGTCGGGCGAAGGAGGGTCGTCGTGGAAACTGTGATCGTGTTCGTTCTCGCCGTTCTGCTCTATTGGTGGGGCCTGCTCTAAGCCCAATACCGTTCAGTTAGTGAACAAGGATGGTGCATTTCGGCGGTTGAGTGGGTTGTGGATGGTGTTGGTGGTGTGCGCGTTTGGCGGGCCATT
>NZ_JBHXWI010000066.1:0-48093 GCF_042671975.1 Rhodococcus sp. NPDC127593
TCGTTGCGGGTGTCGCACCCGTTGTGGCCGCCCTCGACGCCGTTGTCGTCGGACCACGACGGGCCGAACTGTTCTCGTGTGTAGCCGGTCTTCGGTGCACGTCCCTTCACCGCGAGGGTGTCGAGCTTCGCCAACGCCGGCGCCGCATCGAATACCGGGGCCGGGGCGGCCGGCGCTCCCCCGAGCGACCCGGTGCCCGGATCGGCATCGGCGATCGCCGAGCACCCCGTCAGACCGAGCACGGTGACCGCACCCAATGCGAAGAGAGCGGACCTGGGGCGATGGCGCATATGCCTGTTCTCCTGTTACCTGTGTGACTGAGTGGACACAAGTATTGCGTGCGCCTCCGACAATCCTGATGGCGCGTCCGACGGAGTGTGTCTCGGGCGACGATTTTCGGCGAAGCCACGGTGAGGCCGCTACCACCATTCCCGGTTCCCGCTGGCAGTTTCCTAGGCGAGCACACCGCCGGATCTCACGCCTAAACGACTTGAGCGCGCGATCAGCCCCATCGCTAACCTCACCCCATTTGGTGTTCGAGTCATTCCAGGTCCCGTATCTACCTCGACTCGGCCACATCGGGATGGCCCGAGTGGTCGATCGCGGTGCCCGACAGGCGGCAACGATCGATGGAGCGGGACCGCGTTATCGCATCCTCTGCCGCAGCCGAGGCCACCGGGCCCACTGGGTATCTGGCTGCAGCCGGGACAACCAGGCCGAGTGGCACCTAGCGGACCTGTGGTGTACAACATAGTCGGTCGCAATGTGAACCAGATCACAGACGTGACCGCGAGGCACACATATCAACAACGACGAAAGCAGGACACATGGCGACAACCTCGACCACCTCGACCTCCCTCACCGGACGGCAGACGCCCCGGCGCAGCGGCACCATGAGCACCGCGGAGATCAAGTCGAGGATCGAGGCCATGTTCGCCGACGATCGCAGGCCCACCCGCCGCGCGGTCACGCGCTGACACGTTCGGCCGCCGACAACGCGGGTCGGGTGAGCGTCAACGTGCCACTACTCGTGCCGCCATCGACCGCGGCGATCGGCGGTACCGCCGCTCTGCAGGCGGCTCCGCGACCACCATCACAACGGTAGGCTCGGCACTGCGAGTTGAGGAACCAGCCGCGGTTATCACGGCCCACCCGATCAATCACCGCCCACTTAGGCCCTTGGCACTCATGCCATTTCGAGCCTGCCGCATTAGGTCGGCGATTGGTTCGAGAGTGACGAACACTGCGTAATCGGTCGGTTCCGATCTCCACTGCGCTCCATTGCTCCCCCTCCCACTGCTGATATGCGAGAGTCCTCGAAAACGTTGCAGGATAGGTGCATAGCACTGCACGCCGCCCTAGTCACTCGTCTACGACCAGGTCCTGCCTGGGCGGGCAGCGTCACGTTCAGGGTTGACGCGGCTGTCCTCGCCCGTTTCGCGAAATTCCTTGCCCCGGCAACCACACCATCACGTGTCGACCAGGTGGTCCTGACGACACAAGATCGTGCGCGGGCACCATCACGGACGGGATCCTGGCCTCGTCATGAGCACAGAAAGGGTTGCGGAAGGAGCCGTTTCACTCGGTCAATGGTTTGTGATCGCATCATCTGGTGCGACAGAACGGGTTCAGCCGCTCACGTTGCGTACTCCCGGCACTGCTGGTCATGCACTCGCTGGGGACGGATTGCTGTAAATCCGGTCGGGCCGGACGAGCACAGCGGCGCGGCGGTCGGCGGCCATCACACGGTCGAATTCCGTCCAGTTGTCATGGCTTCCGCCCGCCGCGACGAAGATCTTACGCAACAGCAACCGCAACCGCTCGGAGTCCAGCCATGGCTGAGGATCGTCCGGGCCAGCGAGCTCGGCACGACCCTCGACGGTGACCCACTGCCATCCGCTGCGAAATGTCGTCGTCACCTGGGGTCGGGCCCGCAGATTGGCCAGCTTGACCTTGCCGTGCGCGACGAACGCCAACACGCTCTCGCTCGTGACAGGATGTGCGAGCACGCCGGTGTTGACAACGCTTGACTGGATGGTCGCGTCGGTACGCAGCGTCGCAACGACAGCCAAGCCCTGCTCCGCGCGGGCAAGCTCGAAAGCGTTCTGAAGCGTAATCACCGGTTGGCCTCCGATTCCATACTGTCGGCGACTTGACCCCGGCCCCGGTGTGCGGGACGAGTTTCGAGTCGCTCTTCTGCCCAGTATGAGCCATCCGCTGCGACCAAGACGTGAAAGTTCGGAGAAGCCCCGAGCACGGACCCGACGAGCTTGCTGTCCACCACCGGTTGGCGAACAGCGAAACGAAAGAGCCACGGGCGCCGAGAATCCAAGTCACTGGCAGCTTCGCCAAGGTTCTGCTCGAAGACGCCTAAGGCCAGCCCAGCCCTTCGGTAACCGGTGCCACAAGGACCCGTACCGGTGGTCAATTCCTTATCCGATGACAGGGAATCTCATAGGGAATCCATGGACTCGGCCAGACACCGCACACAGGCGGCTCCTGCAGCCATTTCCGACCTGATCGCCGGTCGGCTTGCCGACGGAGCCTGGGTCTATCCGACCTGCATTCAGTCGAAGTAGGCGGTAGGACTGTCGAACTTCTGTACGCCGTCGCAGGGCCACGGCGTCGTCGGGTCATGGTCGGCAAGGCACAAGGCTCCCCACCGTCCGCCCTCGGGCTGGTGATCTGCCATGAGCGTCCTCTGCACCCTTACGTACGCTGCAACCTCGGGCAGGTGACGCCTCGTGCTCTCGTACTTGGTCAGCCGCGACTCAATCGAGCGGTTCAGCTGGGCAACCCGGTGGTCGGACTTCGGCATATCAATTCCTCTAGTCGCGTCGAGACTGAAAGCCCTCTGGATCGCCCGCCACCCCTTTCGGGCGACGGGCATCGCCCGTGCGGACTGTTCCGCTACGTCGAGGATGTTCAGTACGAACGTCGGTGCAGTGATGCAAGTTCGCCCATCCGCCGGCGCGGACAGTGGCTTCCCAGTGATGGCGTCGATTCAGAGCAGTCGGAACACCAAGAATTGGAGAACCCCGCCAGCCACTGGGGGTTTGGCTGGCGGGGTCAAATACACCCGCCCACGTCGCGTGGACAGTGGGCTTGTGCCGGGTAATCGTATGACAGCGGTCACCAATAGTCAGAAAGTGTGACGCAGTCGATGGACGTCAATTTGGTCGCCAATCTGCGGCCCAGACATCCTCCCGAGGAACTTCCCGCGGCGGCCACAGAACTCCGGCTTTTCCAGGGACTCCATGCGCAGCAAAATAGGACATTCGTCCAAGTTCTCATAACTAATACCGACCTGTAGGTTTTGATACGACATCAGTATCGGCTGCAGAAGGGGGCGCCTTGCAGAAGCGCGCGATCGCTACGCGGCAGATTGTGTTGGTCGCCGCGGCTGAGGTGTTCAACCGTATGGGTTACGTGAACGCGGGCCTACAAGAGATCATCTCCGAATCCGGGGTGACGAAGGGTTCGCTGTACTTCCACTTCAGCTCGAAAGAGCAGTTGGCGCGGGCGGTCATTGACGAAGGCTGCGCACGCCTCGATGCGGCATGCTCTCAACAATTCGACTCCCGCACACCAGCACTGGAAGCGTTGATCGGAATCTCGTATGTGATGATCGATCCGTCCAACAATGACAACCTGATGTTGGCCGCATTCCGCCTTCTCAATGAGATGGGCGACTTCCGGGGCACCGGGCACGTGGTCTTCGATCAATGGACCTCGACCTACCAGGCACTGGCGGCAAGGGCAGTCGAAGAAGGCGACTTCCGCGCTGACACAAATCCGGACGAGGCGGGTCGCCTGCTGCTGGAGATAACCTTCGGCACGCGCCTACTGGCGGTCGCAACCGACACACTGAGGGAACTGCCTGAGCGTATGACCACCGCATGGAAGGTTTTCCTGCCCGGACTAGTCGACGACGCGAAAGTCGACTACTTCTCCCAGTTCGCCGCTCGCCGACTGTCCTCGTACCTCGTATCCTCCTAGCGCGTCGCCTCTCCCGGCGCGGACCCGGAACCTTACCTCCGACTCCGTTGAACGAGTCGACGGTGCCGGACATACCCACGGGTGCCACATTGAATCGTCGCTGCGAGCGTCTACTTGTCGAGAGGCGACGGAGCGGCAACCACTGAGGGCCGCCGGTGCTCGCGGCAAATAGCGTCCACCTTCGATCGGGGCACACGAACGCCCGCCGCGTCGCATCCGGTCACTGGACATATGAGCGTTCGAAGTGTTGCAGCGCATCGAGAGCCGACCTCACGTCCGCCACGCCTGTGCATGCCCGACGCCTTTCCTCTCAACGCGCTGGCACCGACTCAGAGTCAAGGACAGGAAGTATAAAGCGACCCGACCTCAGGTCCCCCTCGGCCGGGCCCCGCGAGGTCACCAACATTCCGTCGCAGTCTGCACCGTGTTTTTAGGTGGCCTCGGCGTCACCTCGTGATGAACGACTTTCCTTCAAGTCGGTCAGGGTCTCGCCCACGGCAGACGCGAGTTCATCGTCGGTCGGAACAAGCTCGCGGACCGGCGCGGGCAGAGTGTCATACATGTAGTCGGCCACCGCCAAGGGCGCGGTGGTCCCGGCCAAGGAGTAACGCACGACGTTGTCATTGCAGCCCGCACACAGCAAAAGCCCGATGGTCGGAGCATGCTGGTCGTGGTCGCGCAGGTTGTCGTCAACCCAGGACACGTAGAAGCCAAGCTTCCCCACGTACTCGGGTTCGAACCGGCCAATCTTGAGCTCGACAACAACGAAGCGGGACTGCACCCAATTGAAGAACAGCAAGTCTATGTAGAAATCGTCGCCGTACGTCGAAGTGGTACTGCCTGCCGACGAACGCGAAGCCGTGCCCGAGCTCAAGCAGAAACCGCTCCAGCCGAACCATCAGCGCCGCCTCGAGCTCTCGCTCGGCAACCCGATCAGTGAGGTCCAGGAAATCGAACACGTACGGGTCGCGCACCAGTTGCTGCGCGAGGTCAGAGTCGCCGGCGGAAGGTGCTCGGTGAAGTTCGAAGGCGCCGCGCCGATTCGCTGGTCGAGTCGGTTGCGGATCTGATGCATCAGGACGTTGCGGGACCAGCCGTGCTCGAACGCCGCGGTCGCATACCAGTCCCGGTTGGCCTGGTCATCGAGTCGGTCGATCAGCAGCAGCACGTGGCCCCACGGAAGTTGTCCAACAGACTGCTGGACAAATGCGCTCCGCGGCCACTCCGCGGCAACCTTCCGCATGTAGTGCAGGTTGCTCCGCGAGAATCCTCTCATCTCCGGAAACTCGGATCGCAGATCCACCGCGAGCCGGTCGATGACCTTGCTGCCCCACCCCTCGGCGGCCTGGCGGTCGAGGATGGCCCGGCCGATGTCCCAGTACAACAGGAGCAGTTCAGTGTCGACCAGCCGCGACGCCCGGATTCGGGCCTGGCGGACCTGAGACTTGAGATGCTCGAGGAAGTCACGGTAATCGTCGGGTAGCAGTCCAGAATCGCTCACCGAGCCATCTTCCCGCAGATGGTGGCGAAGTCAGCACGGCGCCCGCACCCGCGGCGCGTCACCCCGGGGCGATCGAGATCCGGGGTGATCGAGATCCGGGGCGATAAGCAGCGATGTCTCGCCGCCTGCACATTCACATTCCCACCGGCAACAATCTCGGCGCTCTGGAGGTAAGCCAGTGGTGCCCAGCCACCGCCGTATCGCCACGCGACGCCGGAACGACGAACCGATGATTCCGATCCCTTCATTCAGGTCCGACAACCATCCGTCTCCGCCGAATCAAACCCCGCCGGGCGGCAGAACTAATCGATGTCTTCCGGCTAGCCCCTCTGCATCCCCAAACATCGCTTTTAGCACCCCCTGACCCCACCCTGCTCACCAGCGACAATCCCCACCGCGCCACATTCGGTCATCGCCGGCAGAGACTGACGGTCGGTCTACCGCACCGGGAGAAGTCGGCAGGACCATGATCGACCCGCAAGCCGCCTTCGTAGGGCGCCATACCTGTACCGAGGCATCCCGAACTTTGTGGCCAGTTCCGCCCGCTTCACTAAGGTAGGAGGTCCGCGCTAAGCCAGTCGGAAGATCAAGCAGCATTGTTGGCCTGTCGCGGCGAGAAGTCGAGGGTCCTCTGCACCAGCGGGATTCGACACTTCTGCTGTTCGTCCCGACAATCTCCGCGGGGGAGTCGATGGCGCACCTTCACTCGTCGCGGGAGTCCCCCTGCTCGCCGTCATCACGGTCCGAATCCGATCGGTGATCTGGAAGTTCTTCCGTATCAGGCCATTTTGCGAGTTTTACGCGATGAAGGCAGGGGATCTTCCGCACGTACCCATCCTTGGTGACGCACCGCTCACCAATCCCTACACGACAGTGCGGACAGGGAATATGAGCGACGAACTCGAACGGATCCATCACTCACCTCCACCGACTGTGATTTCGTCATACGACTATGACTGACCATGGCGAATCATGCCGCACCGACGCGTAGGCCACCACCGAACACCATTTGCGCAATCGATCCGGCGTGCACCTCGAAACTGAGCGATTTTTTTCCGACACCTACTTCGCTGGCACGCACAGGGTGCATCACGCCACCCCGGCTCACGCTCCTCGAATTATCGAGTCAGCGGCTTCATTACCATGATCCCCATCTTGGAAGCGCCACCGAAATCCGCAGCGTTCATCTCCACCGCAACAGCTTCCACCTGAAGCAAGGATACGATCGGCGATCATTGATCACCCAGATGCAAGGACGTCTTTGCTCTGAATCGACAACGCTCATCGCTAGCGAGACACCCAGACGACATATTGATCAGGCACACTGTCGGACACATCCGTAGTCGTAAGAACAGCCATCCGGAGGTCGTTCCTCAGCGATCAGGTCGCGGACATGTCCGTTCCACCTGGCACGATGGCGAGGGACAGCCAGACGATCTGGCCGAACAACGCAACAAGGAGCACCATCATGGCACTGCCTGTCTTAACACCGGAACAACGCGCCGAGGCACTGGCGAAGGCCGCCGAAGCCCGCAAAGCGCGTAGCGAACTCCTCTCAGCAGTGAAAGCTGGAGACCTCAGCGTCGAAGCGGTGCTCACCAAGGCCGAAACGGACGAAATAGTGAAGAAGACGAAGGTCTCGGCACTACTCAAGGCGCTCCCCGGCGTCGGATCAGTGAAGGCCGCGAAACTCCTCGAGGAACTGTCGATCGCCGAGACCCGTAGAATCGGCGGACTCGGAGCCAACCAGCGCCAGGCACTGATCGACGCCTCGTCCACCTCCTGACATTGGAACTGCTACAGCCTCCGGCCAACTCGAAAGGAGCTGGCCGGAGGCCGTTTTTCACCTCGCGTGACGGCGTGGACTCAGTGAGCCGCGCTGTACGCTTCCTCGACCTGAGCGGGGATACGTCCACGCGTGGACAGCTCATAGCCCTCGGTGGTCGCCCATTCCCGAATTTCCTTTGCCCGCGCACGCCCCTGCGACGGATCCACCGCAGGAGTCGACCGACGCTTCCGACCGCCGACGCGAGTTGCATGCTCGATGTAGTAGGTAAGAGTGCTGTGGAATTCCCTGGCGTTCTTGCCCTTCAGGTCGATCTCGTAGTCGACACCGTCCACAGAGAACGCGATGGTCTCCCCTTCGCCGTCCTTGATCGGAGTTCCGTCGATGTCGTCGATGCGTTCGACAACAATTTTGCGCGCCACAGTTCCACTCCTTCACGTCGATAACCCGGGGAACACTACTGCGAAGTAATGTTCGCCTGCCAATCCGCGACAGGTTTCGAACAGGACATCGCTGATTCCAGTTGGTTGAGCACGATCGGTGCCCACTCCTCGGAGGCCGGGCGCGACCATCCGGTCGTAGATCCCGGCTCACGACGAGCGCTCGTCTCACTGGAAACACTAGAAATCCAAGCCGCATCCCGTCGACTGCACGACCTCTCATGGGTGGAGGTTCGCGGGCAATCCGTTGCACCTTCAACCACGACCGCCCACCGCCAGCTGGTACCCCTGAACCCCCGCGGCCTGAACACTCAGCGCGACAATAAATCCCCGTAAGCCAGAAATCATTTTGTCGGCGGGCTCGGAGCTTTGGAAACTGCGAGGAGCACCAACGCGCGGCTATCGAGCAGGTCCCTCGGATCCCCACACAGCTCAACAGGAGCCCGAATTGGGGAGAGAGTTCCAGTTCCCGCCGATGCGAATGCAGGGAATGTCGACGGCCCTCTCGCCGAAGACGATTGCGAAAATGACACGATCGAGCAGTCCGAGGTGGACAGATACTCGGTGCCAGTCCGGCGGTCGCTTCACCGCGATCCGGGTGATTTTCATGACACGCGGTCAATGTGGTTGACATCGTTGAAGAAGAAGCTATGTACTTTACAAATATATGGATTCCACAGAAGGACTGATCTCGATGCGTACTCGCCGGTCCGCAGCCTCGGCGCTGGAGCTGTACTCAGCATTCCGGCAACAACATCCTCACACAGCGATACCCGAGAACTACGTAACTGAATGTGGCTTCCAACTCGGTCGCTGGCAGTACCGGCAGCGCGTCGCGCGAATGCTCGGCACCCTTCCGGCAGAGCGCATTCACCAACTCGATTCAATCGGCTTCGTATGGAGCGAAGACAATTCCCCACTACCCGCGGTCACCCGCACCGACAGCAAGCGACGTCAGATGCTGGCCGAGATCGCTGCTTACCGTGAGCAGCACGGCAATGCACTCGTTCCCGCGAACTATGTCAACTCTGAAGGCGAGCAGGTAGGTCAGTGGCTCTACCGGGCAGTGAAGAAGTGGAGAGCAGACGCGCTACCCGACGAAGAGCGTGGCCCACTCGCAGCACTTGGAGTTTCTCCTGGTCCCCGCCCACGCGGACCAAGAACCGCAGCGTGAAAACCGATCCCGACCAACAGACCCTCCGCCTGAGCGATGGAGAGTGGTCTCCGCGTCTTTGATGAATTGCCCATGGCGGAGGTCTTCGGAAGTCCGGGGTCGGAATCGTCGTAGCCATCCGTCGGCACAGTCGGTGGGACGTACCCACGCTCACAATACGTACGACCGTATTACATGGTGGAAGTCCTCACCCACACTCAGCCCTCTCGGCGGAGGGCACTGTTCCTCGTTCTCTCCCTGGGACAGGGTCTTGTTCATTCCCGGTGGTCGCACCGCCTGTGACTACGCCATGCCCATCTGAGCGAGCAGTTCCTCGGTGCGACTTAGGATCGCGTCGGCCTTCCGATCGATATCCTCGAACGCCTCGGCGAGGTCTCCCAATGCCCGGACATCCGCATACTTCCGAGCGATAGCCGCCTCATACTGCTCGGCAAGTGTGTCCGGGCCGAGCGATGTGCAGTCCATCCCGTTCTCGGAGCCGTCGACACAAGACGAGGACCCCTCCTCTTCCACCTCGACGTCGGCAGGTCTGTCCGTCGGATCGGAGCGGGTATGACTCGCCGAGGCAGCTCCCGTCAGATGCGCAGTAACGATCGCCGTGACCGACTTGCCGGAAATCCCTCGGCGATCGCGTCGGAGTGCGGCGAAATGTCCCCACTGATCGAAGCTCGGCAGCAGGGGCCCGTCGTGACCCTCTCGCAGACCCGGCAGCTTCCCGTAGGACTCCACCATGTCAGCGGCAATCTCGTGAGCACTGGCAAGACTTCGAGCGAGCACTCGGTTCGAGGGGTAGCGATCGAAGAACGCCTGAAGGCGTGCCCATCTCAGGTAGATCGCGACGGGGCAACACTGAGGGTTGTCCGCTAATGGGTGCAGCTCCAAAGCGTGTCCGCCACCGACGGTCACAATCTTCCCGTCATACGTGACGTCGCTCCGTTGAAGGTTCCCCACCTCAGTCGCGGATATCCCGACAATGCAGTTGAGAACCAGGATGAGCGCATCCCTTCGACCAAACAGTCCTTGTGGCCAACCGACAGTTGGCAGCGTCAACAGCACCCCGCGTGCGGAGCGAGAGAGATCGTCGCGTTTACCTGCACGTGCGGACAGAGCTTGACGGATCACTCGAGCAGACCCAGGCGCGGGGTACCCACTGGCGTTGTGCACCCAATTGATCGCTGCAACACGCCGCCGCTGGGTGGACTGAGCCGCCGGATGCTCGCCAAGGAACCTCGCGAGGGCAAATGGACCAGCGGGAAGTGCCGACGCCTCAAGCGCTGTACACCAATCAGCGAACAGAGCCCAGTCGTGTCGGTACTGTGCGCCCTGACCGTGCCGGGGAAACAGCGCGGAAACATCCTGCACGCCTTTGATTTCCGTCTGGGCGATGATCACAGTATGAGGTTATGCAATACGATGCCGCCGATCACGTACCCGCGCCATGTGTCGCCCCGGGAGTTCTCGCGCCGAGCCGGCGAACTGCCCGCTCCGCACATTCGTTCGGCATCGTCCCTTGACGGTCGCGGGACGAACGAAGAACTGCAACCGCACGCTCACCAAAGGCCCGCCCTCTGTCACCTTTGCTCCCAATAGCGTGATCGGGCCCGGCGCCCAACTGTTCTTACGCTCTCGCGACACTAGCCGTACGGCACAAAGATCGGTCACGCTGCGCGTCGTTGTCCAGGCGGTCTGCAGCGGCGCCGGCGCGCAACGACTCTCCCCCGACCCGTTCGACAAACTCGTGGGGATGGCCTGCAAGGGCTGCGCGCCGCCGAATCGCGGCGTGGATTGCGGCGCCCGAGAGCGCGACCGAGTTGATGTTGCCGTTCGCGCGGATGGCACGGAATACCGGTAATGCCGGGTCATCGACGACCGGCGCTTCAGAAAGGCAGACGTGGCCTTCGAATTCCTCGTGTTGGTGGAGCAGCCGAATCACACCGGGACGACCCAAGCCGTCGACGGCCGAAACTACCTCGAGCCAGCGCCGGTAGGCGCAGGGAGCGCACATCGTGTGATCCCGCGATGACTGGACATGCGTGATCGAGCCCTCGACCGGACCCTCATGCGGCCCTGGACGCTGGACGTGTAGATCGCCGTCGCGGCACTGGGCAACATCGGCAATGGTAAGTACTGACAGCTCGCAGCGCCGAAGTGCCCCGGCGAACCCCACTAACAATAGTGCGCTGTCGCGGCGCTCCCGCGCACGCTTGGCCCATGTCGTTGCGTCGCGACGACTCGCGCCGACAATTCCTTCGAGCTCGCCGATACGAAGTGGGTGCGCCCGTTTGGTTGGGCGGTCACCGTTCTGCTTGTATGCCCGTCGCGCGTTCGCGAGCGCATCTTTGACACACGGCGACCGACCGGGCAGGGGCAATCCAGATGCGCGGTGCCAATAGTTGATGGACGCCACCCACCGACTCAATGTCGCAATGGAGTACATCCGATCGCCCACGACGGACCGCGTCTCCGCGCTCTCACGCACATAGTCGGCGACAGCATGAGGGTCGGTGGGCATCAATGAAATTTCACGGGGCGCACCCCAACTCGCGAACCTAACCCAGTCCTGCCGGTAGTTTCGCGCGGTGCTGGCAGATTGCAGTCGGTCGAGGTCGGCGACGAGTAGATCGTCAACACCCGGCAACGAACCTGTCGCGTCGCCGCCGGACGGAGCGGTAGGCATTGCCCCCACGGACCTCGGGCTTGTAGGGCACGACGCTTCGTGATTGCTCACGTGCACATCATTCCAGGCGTATGTGTCGATTTCGTGGATCCGCTACGCTGCGTCGCGATGGCACTGCCGCGGTCACGGAGGTCGCCGTTGCCAGATGCGCGGTGATGCACGGTGCATCACCGCGGTCGTGACTGAGGGGGACACCGCTCCCCCACCGACACCCGACCGCCCCCGATTCTTACGCCGACAATGGAGACAATCGTGGGCCACTCCTCGCAAGGAGTCGATCGCAACTTTCATTGCTGCGGTGGTGCCTATACTCTGATGATGGTCCCTGACCTGCGGACTCTTTCTCACATCGAGTTCAGAGCGTCTTTTAGCGTGGGTCGAGTAACAAATTGCGGAAGTGACTCGCTGTGGTTCCTTTCCTCCGCCGTTCTCGCAGGGTGCTTGTCGCTCACCGAGGGCCAGACGGACGTAGAACCCGCTGCAGCACATCACACCGAAACGTTTTGACCAGGTGGTTTGTGCCATCAGACGCTGTGGCTGCGGTCAGCACGACCTGTGCGAAGGTTCCCGATTTGCCGGCATCGCGTGGTCACCGGCTGGGTGCGCTATTGCACCGATGCCTTGCCCTCGTCGATTATGGCGTGGCGAGTGCCCTGAGACGATCTTTTGGTTCGGTGCATCGAGGCCTGCTAGAAGTCGCTGTTCGGCTCGACTACGAAAGGTCTGTGTTCTCGAATGCTGCAGATCAACCCCTTCCCGCAGTACGTCACGTGACGTAACACGGGAAGGAGTGTGGATGTAGGCGGACATGATGCTGGTTGGTTCTGAGCGCCACCCCAAACATGAGCGGATTCCACCCCTTTTTCTAGGCGGCATGCATCGCCCGTGGTCGCACTAACAGCAGCTTACAAAAGGTCATAAATACGACCTGTCGTATGGCCTTACATATGGCCTTATGAGAGGTGATCGTGGAAGCCATTCCAGGAGTCGAACATAGATGCCAATCGCGCGCCGCTCGCGCGCGCGATTGCGCACCGAGGGACGTCGTCCCAGCCGGCACACAACCCCTCCCCCAGACCCGAGTCTGCAGCAGACGAACGCAACTTCACCCATCTGAACAGGGAGTTTGACACCTCAGCACAGTACCGAACGCGTCAGGCCACCATTGCCTGCCGTCCGGAAGACCAGATACCCCCTACGCCACCACTTGACACCGAGCGACTCACCGTGGACCCGAACACTCTCTGCAGAGCGAGCAGAGTCCACTCCCCCACCGCGCAGAGTCACCCAATAGAGGACGCGGAACGGGAACACCCTGTGACGTTCACTGCGCCTAGTTGGATATCTAATTAGGGGTCTGACCTGCCTGTATGTCTACGGCACTACATATGGCCTTAGCTACGTCCTTATCCAACACCGTAAACATCACCGGTACCCGGATCGTCTCAGTGCCCTAGGTGATGACCTGTGTAATCACCATCTCAACCACCTCGGCCATGCCCTGATAAATTACCCTCGAATAGGCCTTGTGCACGATCATCATTCCGATCTATTACAAGACGGTGTCTAAGGCCCGTTCAAACAACAGTGCATACGGCCTAGAACAAGACCTATTGCACAACCTTTCCCACGACTCCTAATCAGACCTGGTTAAAGGCCCTATCAACGGCGACACTCATGACTTGTGGCACGCCCATAGGCAAGGGCGTGTCGTTGGCCATCTAGCTGACCAGCCAGCCGTACCCTGCTAGGCATGTCACCAACGCAGCCCTCGCGCAGTGTGCTCATCGCCAATCAAAAGGGAGGTGTCGGCAAGAGCTCGATCGTCGCAGCTGTGGCAGGCATGGTCTCAGCGGCCGGACGCCGGGTACTCGTCGTAGACGCGGACCAGCAGGCAAATGTCACATCCTCGGATCTCGGAGTCGAGGGAGACCGCGGGAAGGGCCTCAGCATGGCCCTTCAGTACGCGCATCCGCTCGAACCCACCCGAGAGGTCCGACCGAACCTCGATCTCATCCCCGGGGGACCAGCACTCGCGGTCATCGGCGCGATCGCGGCCACCGCAGCCCAATCAGGTATGGATCTGCGCGGCAATCTGGTATCCACCCTCACCGAATTGCAGTCAGTCGAACACTACGACCTGATTCTGATCGACTCGGGCCCCGGAGACGCTCCGCTGCTCGATGCGCTGCTGGGTACAGCGCGGTACCTCTTGGTACCGACAAAGGACGACGACGCAAGCCTGTCGGGAGTGGAGCTCCTCGCAGCCCGCTACCTTCGAGCACGTGAGAACGGTTCCCTCATCCAACTTCTCGGCGTCGTTCTCTTTGATGCGAACCCACGCGCGACAGCGCGGAACCGTGAGGTCTTCGAGCAGGTTGAGGACCTGCTCGAAGGTAGCGGCGCTGCGCCGTTCGAGACCTTTATTCGGTCCGATCGTGCAGCCGCCGTTGATCTCCGGATCCGTCACCTGACCCCCGCAGAACTGGTCACCGCCGCGGAGGATCAGCTGAAAAATCGGATCCAGCGGCTGCGCGACAAGAAGCGCCTCGGTGAGCGATTGTGGTCCCGAGACCCATCCGGTCTTGCGAGTGACTACCAATCCCTTACCCGAGAAGTTCTCAGCCGGTTGGCGTCGGCGGAGAAGGACGAAGTTTCCGGGGGAGTGGCGTGAGTGCACGACGCCGGAAGGCCGCATTCGATCCCGGAGCTCTTGGCGATCTCGACGACTTGCTCCCCACGCTGAGCATTGTCGCCGAAACGGTCGACGAGACGCCTGCCCCGCAATCCCCGCCCTCACCGGACGACCCAGAAGGTGAGGCAGTTCAGACGGTACCGGAACCGTCACCCGTAGTGTCGCCCGATCCTCCCGACTCGGACGACTCGTCACCGGAAGTGGGGAACGCTGAACCTGAAGCCCCCCAACCGCAGTCTGAGGCTTCGAAGGCGGTTGTCGCGCCCCGCCGGAAGCCCAAACCACGCAGCGACAGCAGCCTTGCGCCGGTCCGGACCGCCCCTCCTGAGGTCTATCTTCCCCCCGCGGTGTACACAGCACTACGCCAACTCACGCTCGAGGAAAGACAACGTGACCGCGCAACGGCTCGTCCATACGGGCAAGTGGTTCTCGATGCCGTTGAAACGCATGCCGGCGAACTTCAACACCACTGGAGCACCTCAGAACCTCACGCAAGCGCTGGACTATTCAAGCGGCGTGAAGCCGGTGCGCAACCGCGCCGCCGACGACACAGCGAGATTCAGGCTCGCGTTCCTCTTGCCGGGATCATCGCCTCCGATACCGCAACACTCGATGCTCTCGTTGAAGAGTGGTCCGCGGGTAGCCGAAGCGCGCTGGTCGAACACGCGCTCCGCCTGTATCTGGATGTCAGACCAGACTGAGACCGACAACAGCGCCTGAACACGCGCGAGTCGACGACCGGAGCGGGGCGAGGGGAACCGGGGGAGGGGAGGGGAGGGGGAGTCCAGTCGTGAAGACCATGGAGAGCGGACCCTGTGCGCGGCGCCCCCTGACCCTCGCCACCTCAACGTAGTGGCGGTGGTGTCCCAAGCCCGTCGGACCAAATCGCCGGCAGGACTCCCCGGGAGAAGGGTCGGCACTGCGGACCCCTGCCCCGATATGGTGACGCGGTGGCCGAAACAAGGTTCTCCCGAGACACGATCGTGGGTCTCGTCGTGCTACTCATGTTCGGACTCGCAGCACTGGTGCCCGGTCTCTCGATGGGCTGGAATTGGGTCAGTGGCCACGGCACCACGACGGCTACGGGGATCTCTTTTCTGATCATTCTGATGTTCGGCGGCAGTGCTGCAACCGCCTACGCATGCCGTGGACTGTGGCGCCGCTTCCGTCGTCCATCACACAATTGACCGACGACTCGATCAACTCGAAACGGACAGCCCACCTGCATCGCCGCGCGATGGCGCCGACCCCTGTGACACCCTTCAGCCTGCCCTTGAGGTCTCCATTCCGCCGCCCTGCGTCACACCGCCTTACCGGGCTCCAGCGGCTCAGCGTCTGGCTCGATCGCGCGACCGTCGTTGTAGGTCTCCGCAATCACTCTCAGCTGCGCTGCGAACGCCTCCTGTGTGAACTGCATAAGCGAGTACGGCCGCCCGGTCTTGCGACGCACCAGGCGTACGGCGGCCCGGGCGAGCGCGTGCAGATCATGGGGCACATTGACTGTGCTCGTCCCACGCGAAGGCCGCATGTGCCGCCCAACATCGTTCACCACAGGTGGCCTCCAGCCCCTACGCGACCACTGCCCGTTGTCCGAACAGCCCCAGCTTCTGCATATGAGTCAGCGCAGCTCGGTAGTCGCTGGTGACCGTCTTTGCCCTGTAACCGTAAATCGGCACCGGAACATAGTTCGTGTAAGCCTCATCCACGATGCTCGCACGACGGATCGGCGGCGTAACCCTGTCCGCATACTCGCTCAGCAGATCATCCATCTGCTCACGGTAGACGTCACCGATCGGCGGCACCGCGCAGGGGACGATAGACAGCAGCGGAACGTCGACGCGGTAAGTCCGCTTGATCTTCCGCAATTCCTGCTCCAACGCCGGGATGCCTTCGTTCTCCTTGCCGGAGGGCTTCGTGCACGTGATCAAACCCCACGAACCGTAAGGCCCCTCCTCATCGACGGTTGTCGCGAGAATGCCGGCGATAACTAGAACATTCAGGGAGCCGGGGGAGTCAATCAAGGTAACGTCGACAGGATCCGCCTCCTCCAGGGCGTCACGCAGGTGAAGTACACCACCCGTCACCGCAGGCAACTCCACGATCAACTTGTCGAGTGTGTCGCGTGCGGCGGGCACGATTGTCAGGTTGGGGATCTCTTCATATACGGGCTGGTCGCCTTCGTCGTATCCCCGCAACACCCGTGCTGGGCGCTCGACTTCTTTGATAGAAGCGTTGCGCCGCAGCACGTCGGCGGCGGTCTTACCGGATGCTTCCGGATACCCGAGCCACGTGCTCGCGTTTGCCTGACTGTCCATGTCGAGAACCCGGACGCGGTATCCGTCCTGAGCGAGCAATGTGGCAGTCGAGGTGACCGTTGTGGTTTTGCCGGCACTGCCGGACAGGGTTGCTACTGCGTAGGTAGCCACGGGAACTCCTTGCGGTTGAATGTCTTGAATTGGATTGATGTCGCCTCTTTGGTTGATGCACCGTGCATCACCCGGCGGAACGAGTTACGAACCTCGGTGATGCACCGTGCATCACCGATCAACCGGCGTCACGCAACTCGCGGCGCGCAGCATCGATGCGAGCTTCCTCCCACGCGGTCGGCCGGTACCCAGCGCGCTCGGACAACAACTCCAAGTACGTGAGGTCCGAAGCCCCCCACTCCCGAGAGTCATTCGCTGCCGCAAGTTCGTAACCAGCGACCGCGCAGGCCCAGGCAATCTCACTGCGGCGCTTCTCGTCGCCGTTCTGGGCGCTCATCCTGAACTCGCCCGCGTCCAGACCTTCCAGCCGCATAAACGCCTGCGCCAGGCGCCACCCCTCCGCGCTCGTCGCCAACGCGGAAACACCGTAGGCGTATTGGTCGATGAAGTAGGTCACCAACTTTTCCCGCGGAGGAACAGAGGCCACAAGCTTCTTGCCCGCCTCGCGACGAGCCTTCTGTGCCGCCGTCCGTGCTTCCGCTTCTAATCTCGCGGCCGATTCGCTGGCATCCTCGGTCTCGTCTGTGGGCATGTCGATCGCATAGAAGACGAGCGTTCCCTGACCGGAATCGATCGCACCGACAAGGTTTGCACTCGCAAGATCGACATCGGAGACCTCGAACAGTCGATGCTCATGGAAACCATCACCGAACCGCTCGCGGGGATCCACAATCTCAAGACCCGCAGCCAACGCCTGCTCCCGCGACTTCCGCTCGGTCAACACACGTTCAGCGGCACGCGTCGGGCTCATTCCACGATCAGAAATCAGCGCGAACGCCGCGAGCTGCTCAGCACGACGGGCATCCGTGCCCTGAGTCGGGTCCGCCTTCTTCTGCCAGCTTCGAGCAGGACCGTAGGGGAGCGCCCCCGCCAACGCCGCACCCTCGGCGCCACGAATCGCATCCTCCGCAATCGCGGTCTGAATCTCGGGGGCAAGAAGTAACAACGACAGCCGCCTGGACACCGTTGCCTGGTCGACACCGAGCTTCTCTGCGATCGCACGCTGAGACAACCCCAACTCGGAATACCGAGCGAACATCTGAGCCTCAGCGAGCTCCGAAAGGTCCTGACGCCCAAGATTCTCCAGCGTCATGGCATCGAGGTCACCGTGATCATCCATCACGGCGTCATCAATTACCGCCGGAATCGTTGCCAAGCCGGCTGCGATAGCGGCCGCACGACGACGGTGCCCATAAATGACCACATACTCGGCATCGTCGCCAATAGCGTGAGCGAGGTCAGGCCGCTCCGTGAGGAATCCCTCGCGCGTTACCAACAGCGCGGGAACCTTGATGCCGTTTGCCCTGGCCCCATTAACCAGCTCATCCCACTTCGGGTCGCCAGTCTGGGGCTTAGACCTGTCCGGGTCATTGAACGGGTGAGGGGCAGTCTGGAGAACTGGAACCTGCACAACGGTCTGACCGTCGGCTGCAGCCAGTCCGACTAGCGCGGCGGTGATGCCGCCCGAGTTTGCATCACCGTTCGCCTGCGTAGTAGTTACATCACCGGAGGCAGCGGCCGCGAGTTCCTCACTCTCTTCGCCGCCGGCGAACTTTCGGAACCGACTCGCGGTCTTCCTGCCTGCCGGCTTGCGCGCGGCTGGCTTTCGCTTGGTCGCGGCCGGACCGGTCGATGGACTGGCAGCCACCATTTCGGATGTCACTCCGGCGTTCATCATCCTCCATTCTCAGTGCATGCTTTGCATGTATTTAGATGGAGCGTACTGGGAACGATCTGCCTCCTTTGATATCTCCGGCGGCGTGTCGCCAATGCGGTGATGCACCGTGCATCATCGCCGGCATAACCCACCCAAACCGGGCCAAATCCACACCCAGGAGCAAGGCAGGTGCCACACCGCGCCGGTGATGCACCGTGCATCATCGCCGGCATAACGCATCCCAAACCGCGCCGCGAGACCCTCGCGCAGCGATCGGGCCAAGCCAACACCGCTCGGGCGAAGCCAACACCGCTCGGGCGAAGCGGCGGTGCCACACCGCGGCGGTGCCACACCGCGCCGGTGATGCACCGTGCATCACCGCATTGGCGGCACAATCAGGTTGCAAGCCGCGGGGTACCTGTGACGGCAAAGTGCCTCGGCATCCGGGCGAGCGGGGTACCGCACTTTGCCGGCGATGGGGCCTCGACGGCCTCACCCGCCCCCACGGCGACAACACGGCCCCTACGGAACCCGAACAGGAGAGCCCACGCAACGCTGACCACATAACCACCCCACGGGGAGTCACGCGACAATTCGTATACCACCTCACAGGGGCTTCACCGTGAGGCACCTTGCATCATCGAAGGCGCAGCGCACACGCCGAACCGGCCAAGTCGACATCGCGAGACGGAGGTGGCGGTCGACCGCAGCGCCGCCCAGGCAAGGCGGGGTTTCACTCCTCCATCGGTGATGCACCATGCATCACCACCATCTGACCTCCGGGTGATGCACGGTGCATCACTGCGGAGGACTCGCGATCTGGCCGGCTCGTCGTCTACGCGACTGATAAGCGCGGCCGAGTCCATTCGCTGTCGATGCCTTCGGTGATGCACCGTGCATCACCGGCGTGATCGACCCATCCCAAACCGGGCCAAGTCAACACCGCCGGGGCAATACGGGGTGCCACACCCCTCGGTGATGCACGGTGCATCACCGCATTGGCGGCACATCAGGGTGCAGCCGCGGGTGGCTAGGACGGCGCAGAGTCGGCGCTCGGGCGAGGCGTTTCACTGCCGACCTCTCATGGCGGCCCGTGTGTGTTCGCCACAGCAAGGCACTCTGCACGCTCGTGCGGGGCCGGTGTCAGCGTCGAGGAGGATTGCGCTTGGGTACGCCTCGTGGGACACCTCCGCTGAGGACCGGGACCGGTTGGGGCTAGCGTCCTTCCGATGGCTAGCTAACTGGGTCCTCGCTGAGATGCGGTGAATGGCCCCGCGCGTAGGTCGGCACTCCTGCGATCGGCGTGTCATTCCCCGCCCCGCCGCATCGGTGTTGCTCCAACATTTTGACGCTTCCCCGACTCCACTGAATTGATTCTCCTTGGTGAGGCCGTTCTCGCCAGCAGCGCAACCGAACCTGGACGGCACCGGAGACAGTGGGCGTGTGGCGACTTACTCACGAAAACGAGAGATACCGTCGTAGGTCACCTCATGGGACTTCACGTTGACTAGCGAGTGCTCACGGGAGCGTCGCTCGATCGAAGCTTGGGTGATGCACGGTGCATCACCCAAGGGAGCTCGCTCTAATGGCTCAGCAGGCTAACGGACACTGTCCATCTGGCCAGGGCGGCCTTTGTAACCTTCAGTGCACCTTCTCGCCTGGCCTCGGTCAAGAATATCGGCAATCAGGTTGCGGATCCGGTGTGCCCGTCGGATTCGTTTCTGCGCCGAATGCCCGACTTGAGCCCAACCACTATGAGGCGGCGCTCCACCTTCCTATCGTCACTCAAGAGGCGGGGCAACCTCACTACCGCGCGCATACGCCTCGCGGCTCATCGAGTGGCGGAGCGCTCCTGCCCGCGGGCCAGCCTTCCTGCCCGATCAACCCGACGGGGGATTAAGCGATCGCTTCAGCCAGCATTCGGTCTACCTCTGCCTGAATGGCTCCGCCTCGTCTGGTCAAACCATAGGGGTGATGCACGGTGCATCACCCCTATGCGGGTCAGCTCAACAACTTCAGAACATGGATCCGAGGACTGACGTGAGGTCCCGCGGCTTCGCCCAGCCGCAGCGCACCCAAGCGCCGTCAACCCTAGTCCAGAAGCGCCGGGTGGCCATCGAACGTGATTGAGGCTGCTGACTTCCCTCACGATTCCGCAGGGTCCTGGTGGGCTTATGCATTCACTCACCGGTTGAAAGTTATGGAGCGGGAGTGCCAGCCATTGCGTCTCGATGCCGCGCGAAACGTCCGGGGGGGGCGTGAGTTCGGCTACGGTTCCCCATCTTTGCGGAGAGGGCGTCGTATCTCACAAATGCGCGAACGATCGCCTGAGATCCGATTGCCGGATCCCATCGCCCCACAGATCCCGCACCGATCGCGTGCGGCGCCCAGGTGTGCCAGTCCGAAATTGATGGCTCACAAACCAACCCACCAAGGCCGCACCAGTGAAATGCCTGACAAGACAGTGGGGAGCCGCGTTTGAATCTGACTCATTCTGTGTTGCTTCATCTCATTTCAGTTCGTCCTCGACGCCAATCCTCCGCTTCGCTTAAGTCCGGAACGAATCCGAGGGCACTGTGGCCAAGTCGCTCTCACCAGATTGCAAGACCGCTAGTCCGCACAAAGACTCTCGGGCACGACCGGATCCCTACTGCCGCACAAGAGATCCTTGACCACGACGTATCCCATCCAACCCAAGGGAGTCCGTAGTCAGCATGTGGCTTCCCGCGATCGCTCACTTTCATCCAAGAGCGATGCCCGCGACCTGGTGCGGGCCTTTGGGTCAGCGACGGAGGAACACGAACGCGGCGTCAACAGCGCAGGAACACGCTCAACCTGTTCCCCCGTCCGCGGAGTGGGCACCACGTGGAGCGGTGAGATGGGCGATGGGCGATGGACGCAACTAGACCGGGCAAAGAACGGACACCGACCCGGCGACTGGATACGCCGTCCCGCCAGACCCGCATCGCAGGAGTAGGCCCGGCACCTGGAATGCAGATCAGGCTCGGCCGCAGCGATCGCTATTCGCTGCGGGGCATGACTCCCTGCGCCATCGCTTAACACCACGCTTGTACCCGCGCCCTCGATCGCCACGCGAATGGCTGCTCTGCAGAAGCTATGGTTCTCTGCCTCAGTCGATCGTCAGTGTTCAGAGATGTGCATCAGCCTTTTGGCGCTCAAGCAGCTTCGACGCAAGGGCTTGCTTGCACCGCTCACGGTGCCCAGGAGTCGCCATGACACGATCGCGGCGACTGAGACGCGCGTCGCGGTCGACAATGCGCTGACGGGCTTCCTGGGCCGCTTTTTGGGCCATTTCAGATGGTGAGGGGCGGGTCCAATCGATCTGAGTCAACCGCCACCGGAGGTATCCAAGAGGCCTGTCGATGTGTTGCGGCCAAATCCAGCCCCGCTGTTGGGTGTTGCGCGTGAGCTCAGCGGCGATGTCACGCCCGCGCCAGCGATTCCCGTCAATGCCAGCACTCGCAAGGACCTCGCAGATTGCCCCTATGTGCCCAGCCGATTCGAATGCTGGTGCATGAACGAGCAGCTCAGCGGCGGTGCGCTGCAGGTCGATGGGCCGAGGTTGTCGTGTCGAGGTCTGTGAATTCTCCGATTGCTCGCCCGCGCGCGCTCGCGCGCGTTTTGGTGATAGTTCTCTAACAAGAGATAACAACTTAAATCCCCTAGAAGGGGATAGGGGGCCACGAGCGCGCAGCTGGGGATAACTTGAGTGAGTCGCCTTCTCGGAACGTCGGACTTTCTTGGAGAGCTTTTTCACCGCGCGCCCAGCGGCGATGACCAGGGATTTCGGCGACGTCAGCGCCCAAACTGACGCCGCACGACGTTGAATCCGCCCGTGATGAGATTCAGCAGCAAACGATTCGTCAGCTCTCAGGTACCTCCCTCGTACCATTTCGCGGGCGACAGAAAGCGTCTGAAGTGCCCTTCTCGCGCGTTTCACAACTGACACGCTGACTCCGCTGCGGTGGGCGATCGTATCCCGTGCGGCGCATACGCGCCGGCCCGTTGACCGCTCTGCGAACGAGGCCATAGTCACGGCCACAGCGAAGACGAACTCTGTGCTGACCTTGCATCGCCGGCAAACGTCACGCCCAGTAGGAGAGTTCAACACATTGCGGACCTGGAGCTGCCAGGCAGAACGCCCGGTCCATGCTGGTGTTGAGGCTTGTCGGCCGGGATCGACGGGTAACGACCAGGACCGGCCCCGCTGCTCACTCTCCGCGTTGAGTTGCTCGACTTGATTGACCCGTTCGACAGCGGCCGAGACGAGGGCGTCCCATTCGGTGTCGTTGGTCGTAGAAGCCTCGCCAACGGGGGTGATCTGGACAGAGTCGACGGAAAATGCGGCCGCATGAGCCGCAGAATTGGGGTGCATGACGCGCCTTTCACGCGCCCTTAACCAGGTTGTTGCCGTGAGTCGCTGGCATCACCAGCAGGACATGGCTTACCCTGACAAGAGCGCACGGTATCGACACGACTGCTCGCGGGACTGCCAATCACAGGAGCGGTCGTGTTGGAACGGCCAAATATGGGCGGTGGGTCTCATCCGGAAACGGTGGGACCCACCGACGTTTTCGCTAGTGGAATCGACACCCCCTCACGGCATGCGTATACGCCGGAAGGGGGTGTCGACATAAGGTCTGCGCTCACGGAATTGTCACGTTGGCGCTGAGATGAGACGTTGCGGACACCAATATCACGTCGTGTCGCGTGCGCACGACGAATCGCGCGTCCTATACTCATAGAAGGCAGACCTCCTCCCTTGCGTGGCGGTTTGTACGACGAGCGGAACCCCCGGAGCTGGCGAGCGAAGGGGGGTTTCGCCTTTTCTGGGCTTTGTTCAGCCCGTCATCGGCAACTCTTCCTGTCTGGCTTGCGCCGGAATCGCTGGCTCGTTCTCGAGTGCCAGCTGAATCAGCGCGATCATCCGATCGGTGATTGTCTTGACACGACCATCGTCAACCGGTGCGAGAATCCGGTCGGCGATCTCCGCGGGGAACTCAACCCCGATATGGCGAACGGCGACGTCGCGGGCTGGGCGCCCGCCCCGACTTTTCCGAGTTGTCATGCCTTAAATCCTGCTCTTTGGGTTTAACTAAACCGCGCAGCGACACGCCGAGTTAAATAAAACTCGAAAATGACGCGTCGGGCCCTCCTCCAGGCGTGAATCTGGCTCCGAATCGTATGCGATCGCTACCCTGCCTACTGAAGAAATATCTGATCAAATCTTGCGGTGCGGCCGTAGGCAATCACACCACCCAAGAAACGTCACGTGATGAATCAAAATCTGTGTGGTACAGCGATTTACGTACAACTACACCGCTTCGCGACAACAAGAGATCGGGAGCCGCGCACAACACTTTCCCGCCACGGACGTCACCGACCCTCCCCATAGACGAATCTCTGACCTCGCCATATCCGCAGATCCGACCTCTTTGCAGGACTTCTGGCCCATCCGTTATCGGCGTGCCAGCGAAGCAGGGAGAGAGCAATTTGAGCGAGACGTGGAATCGCCGGCACGAATCACAGCCCGACTGCCAAGGGTTCTTCGCAGGAGTTGAATTCTGTGACGCCATCGAAAAGAGTCACCTCTCCTCGACGACCTTCAATCAGTTGGGTGACACCGACACCCCAATTGGCCTACTGCCGACGCGCTACACAGACCCGATTGGGACGAAGTAGTGGAAATGCGCACGATGAACCCCGCAACTCACCGAGATTCTTTGCCAGCCTTTCCAACCATGTCAGCCGCGGCCATCTCATGGTCATGATGATCGGCGCGGGTTCGTTTCTCGACCATCTTGACTTTCAGGTCTATGCGATCGTGGCTTGTACCGGGACGGCCAATATTTGGACGAGCGAACAATGCGCGATCTCGTGCCCGATACTGTTGAGCCCCCCAACGCCAGAGATGCGGATTGCACTTCACGCAGAGCAAGCAATGCCGTCAGGATGGTTGGGCTCGTCGGGTCCTCGTTGGCCTGGGCCGGGCCAACGAGGATTTGCGAAATGATCACTGGCGACCCAGTCATATTCGCAAGACACGAGTTCGATACCTCACGATTCAGTCGTCCGCCGAATTGTCCAGTCAAGAGACGGGGAGCTCACGCGGACAAGAATGCGTTCACCCCCGACCGACGGCAAATTACGACACATGCAGTCTGGCGGCACAGGAAGTTGTCGTGATTGTCGGTGACCGGCCGACTATCGCTGCGGGCAGGAGCGCCGCTATCTGACGGAATGATACGCAACAGTGGCTGAGGCGGTGCGGTTAGGGGCGATACGAAGACATGATCGCGTCGTCAAAGCCGGTTGGGCAGTCCTGGATTCGTTCCCCGCGCCACTACTCGCGAAACTTCGTCAACATCCAGATCTCGAAGAGTTGCATCTTTTGGTCAGTTCAGCATTTCGGTCTGCTGGAGGCCGAAGATAGTGACGCTGACCCCTTCTCGGCGACGAATTGCGCGCCACAGCGAATGTTGTTGCACCGGTCTTGGTCCCAGTGGGGAATCGATGATGATGCACGGTGCATCACCCGGAGGTCAGGTGATGCACGGTGCATCACCGAAGCACCGACAACGAACTGGCGCGCGTCGGTCGGGCAGGCGACGAGCCAGCGTGACCGCGACTCCACTGCGGTGATGCACCGTGCATCATCGGTGGGGTGCCCTGCCCTGTCCACCTCGCCCGGTGCCGCGACCTATCGCCGACACTGCCACTTGCGGCTTGGAACCGGTTGTGTCACTTCTCGGTGATGCACCGTGCCTCACCGAGGGCATCGACAACAAACTGACGCGCGTATCGGTCAAGCAGGCGATGAGCTGGCCTGATCGCGACTCCACTGCGGTGATGCACCGTGCATCACGGGTGGGTGTGGACCTCGCGTCGATCGGGCGAGATTGACCTGGCCCGGGCCGGGGTGGTGTACGCCTTAGGTGATGCACGGTGCATCACCGAAGTTGGGTCCATCCTCAGGGCGTCGTGGTGTTGCGACTCCGATGCGAAGGATTGGTGAGTTGCCGTTGATTTCGCGAAGGGCGGTGACGACCGTTTCGACGGAGCAGGGACCATGAGGTCACTGAACACGCGTCGTCGGTTGGATACGCCTCAGCATGCGGTCTCGCCTTCCTTGTGCTGCTCGCCGAGGTCGTCGGGGTGCGCAGCCCGGGATTTCTCCGTTCCACGCGAACACCCGCACGGCCTCGTCAAGCCTGGACATCCCATTGATCGACGGTTGACTTTCGGCTCGATCAGCGCTGCGAGGGGCCGGATGCTCTTTAGCTGGATTAGTTTCAGTCAACGTCGCTCGTGCCTCGCCGCAATGGGCGGCGAAGAATGCTCACCGTCTTCCCTAGAACCGGAGGCGGCCCGTGTCATCGTTATGGTGCTCCGAGCGAGCCGGCCGGGTACGGACGTTGGCTGCATGGTTTGGAATTCGTGGGAAATGCCCGAGTCCTGTTGGAGCGGCCGTCAGTGATCCACTACCTGTGCGGACCGCCGCCGTCGGAAATGAGGCCGATGGAGCGGGGGCGGTGCCCGACCGGCCTGCGCCATCCGCGGCACTCGATGCTGGGTGCAGAACTGCTTCGGGGTGAGGTGAACCGGATCCGGGCAAGCAGCCGAGGTTTTGGAGAATGGTGTCGGGCAGGAAAGGCGGCCCGCCTTCCTCGCCAGATCGCAGGATTGACAGGGTGTCGAGCGAACGTCCAACGATCTTACGGAGGCAAGTAGCGTCGGCATGCATTCCACAAACGTATCGAGTTTCTCGGCGGTGTACGGGAACGGCTCGATGCAGAGGTCCACGCCTACTGCACGGGGACCTTCGCGACTACCTCAGAACTGTCTTCGGGTGATGCACGGTGCATCACCCGAACGTCAGGTGATGCACCGTGCATCACCCAAAGGTGCGGGGTGGATGCGCAACGTCGTGAGTAAGCCAATCTGGTGTGGTTGAGGGAGGTTCAATACGGATCCGACACTTCCCGCTTCGTTATGAACGTGCAAATGGGTGGACCACGTGTGCGACCAAAGCAAGAGACTGTCGGGGACTGAGGCAATTTCCGGGCCTTCGTGAGCAAACTGCAGTCGGGGCGACGACCCTAGCCCTTGCAGACGGAGGTCGGGCAGGTTAGGGGTCGCGCGAATGAAGATTTACGTGTCCGTCTGGTCGCCGGTTATATATGATCGACCAAGTGTGCGCTGAGGTAGTCGCGGTGAGAACGATTTAAAACACTTCTACTGCAATGAAATTCGATGACGAAGAACCCATGGTCCGCACCCGCCGATCACCGTGAGGCTGTAGCTTCGCAAGTCAGTGGAGGTTGCCAGAGTTCACGCGTCGGATGCGGATGGGCTCGTTGGCGTCACCGCGTCGCATCGTGGCCGAAGCGAGCAGCTTCGAGGTCGAACCACGCGGAACCCCGCCGGAGCTGGCGGACGGCGGGGCCGCGACACCGGCAGTCGAGGATCGGTCAAGCAGCGCGAACCGTACTGACTGAACAGGATTCAATTCACGGTGTTGCGACACCAGCGGCCTGCACATCGGGTCAGCCGGTGCAATCCAGATCGTATGATGCCGAAACCGCCGATCCCAAGAGTGTGTCGTACGCCACACACGATTTCTTGGGCGCTCACAAACGGTTCATCGCGTATCGGGAACCCAGGCGAGAATGGTGAACCAGCCGACAGCTGACCGTGTCTGTAGGCCGAGTGGCTTCTGCAGTTCAAGGCCACGTCCACGAACGTTTCTGCAGACCAATCACTTTCGTGCTCTCGCAACTCGATCGCTGTCAGCTACACGCAGAAGGAACGCGCGGTGGTCGCAGCAACGGCATCCTCACGCTCTTCGGCCCAGGCTGACCCTCGGTCGCGCCACGAAGATCAGCATGACCCACCGGGTGAATGCAAAGAACGACGATCTGCAGACCGCTCCCGGCGCTACGGCCACACACAGCCGACGCCCTTCGCAGGAGGCATACAAGAAGAGAATGGCCTGATCCGCTGACCGAGACCCGGATCTGTCTGCGAGAGAGCAGGAGATCCAGGCCCCGCTACCGACACGGTCGCCGGTGGAGCATCGCCGATCAACCCCACGATGTGGTCGACGACTGAGAGGCCGCGACAGCCGAGGCGTTAATCGACCGAGGTCCACGAGAGCGGCCGGGCCGCTGCATTTTCGGCGCCAGATCGGAGCTCGGCCCACACCGCGGCGGTTTCGGTCCGCGAGAATGGTCTCCATGATCCCCACCGAGAAGGCATCACCGGCGCCAGCCGTTGCTTCTTGCGAGCGGCCTTTGGGGTTGCCGCACCGGCGGTACCCCTGCGCGGACTGCCCGTGGCGCCGCGATGTCGCCCCAGGGATATTCGGTCGTGAGCGGTTTGACGAACTTGCCTCCGCATCGGGACGCCCCGGTCATGAGGCGGCAGTCGATGCTGCGATGTTCGCGTGCCACAAATCGGCGGAGGGCGAGGAAGAAGCGTGTGCAGGGTGGCTCGCGGTTGCCGGTATCGAGCACCTCGGAGTGCGGCTCTCTGTGATTCGTGGCCGGCTGGACCCCGCGGCGTTGGCACGGGAGACGGGTGGCCGGACCTGTTTGACTCGTACGAAGAATACGACGAAGTGGCCACGACGCAAGGCCGGATAGACCCGCACGGTTGAGCGTCCCGGGCCAAGTGCTGACGGACGGGCGTTGGGTTCGGTTACCCGGCACCGGTTCTGGATTCTCGCCCGACGGTAGATCCATCGTCGGCCGCGGCTCTGACAGCCCGTCAAGCCGAGCTCGCCTCCGGTCAGAAGTCAACAGACATGTGCCGCGGTCAGACAGACGACCGCGACACGAGCGACCTACGCGCGCGGCGCCAGGTCGATGGCGTTACAGGGTGGAGATCCCGGTGATCGAGACTTTCTACGAGCGCTGGAGGCGTTCACATCACAGGTTCCACAGCGCCAGTAGTGCGGCGCGGAGGGCGGGGGAGCGGACGTAGTGGTCGGTCTGCAGTCGCGGGCTGGGATGCCCGAGGTCGGCGAGTGCCGCCGCGGCATCGGAGAGGGGAAGCGGGGGCAGGTCGGCGCGGATGCGGAGGAAGTACAGCACTGCGCCGCCCGACCGCGGGATCCGAACGGCATCGGACACCACGACAGCTGGCGCGTAGATCCATTCGTCGTCGGCGGAGACAAAGACCATCACGTCGCCGCGCCGGACAGCGCTGGGTCTATCGAGGCGGAGCGATTCGAGTTGGTACTTCACCGCAGGCCCGGCGGTGGTCCGCTGTCGTGCACGCGGCTGTTCCATCACGTGTTGTTCGGTGGGGCTGGGTGTGTAGTCGACGGCATGTTTGACGAACATCCGGGTGACCGGGACGGGCAGAAAATCGGATTCGGCCGGTGACTCCAGGGATTGGCACCGCCCGGCCGATTTCCCATTCGATTGGAAGTGGCATAGGTTCGTTCTCTCGGAAATTGCCTGCGAGCTGGTCATTCAGCCCGGTTTGGGGAGTCCACTGTTTTTGAGGTGGGATTCCGTTCGTGTCGGTACCACCTTGACGAGCAAGGTGGCCTTAACCTGTGTGGTATGAGTCACACATTTCGTGTGGTGCAGGGCAGGACGGTCGAGGTCGCCCACGCGTCGACCGATCCGCTGACCTTTCAACTCGAATGTGTCGAGGCGTTCGTGACCTCGCGGGTGGTCCGAGGCTTCAGTGCGGTGACCATCGAGAACGAGACAGGTGAGCTCGAGCGGATGCTGGCGGCGCTGGGCAAACCGGTGTGGGAGGCCACCGCCGACGATGTCGATCGAGTGGTCGGAGCGATGGCCGCGGACGGCTTGCTGGCGTCGACTCGACGCAGATATGTGCAGGCGCTGAGCAGTTTTCACCGGTTCCTGATCACCCGCCGCGCCGGGGAGATCGAGGCGTTGTTCGGGGTGCGGTTGACGAACCCGATCGGCGAGTTCAATGCGAGCCGTCATGTCGGTGACGATTCACCGAGGCTGCTTCCACCTCCGAGCGTGAGTCGGGTGGCCGTCTTCTTCGACTTCCTCAAGGAACGGGTCGGCTCGGCTCGCAAGTACGCGCCAGCGGCCCGGGATTATGCGCTGTTCCGGACCTTGTATCACGCCGGGTTGCGCTCCGATGAGGCGTCCAAACGCGAGATCGCGGACGTCTATTTCGGGCAGGGCCCGTTCGGGAAGTTGCATGTGCGGTTCGGCAAGGGTGCCCGCACCTCCGGGCCGCGGCCGCGGTGGGTTCCGATGCTCGACCACCTCGATCTGGTGGTGCGGTGGTATCTCGAGGATGTACGACCGAAGTTGCCGGAATCGGCGGTGTTGTTCTGCGATCGGAGTGGTGGTGCGATGGCCCGGGGCACGATCCGCAACCGTCTGCGGTATCTGCAGGATCTCGAGCACTGCTCGCCGGCGGACCGGTTCAGCCCGCACGCGCTGCGCCGGGCATGCGCCACCCACAACTACGAACGAGGAGTCGATCTCGTTGCGATACAACAGATGTTAGGGCACTGGACGGTGGGATCGACGATGCGGTACGTCCGTCCGTCGGAGACGTTCATCGAGGACGCCTACCGGAGCGCGGTGTCCGACACCGTCGCGTTCCTGCAGGGAGATGATGATGCACATTAGATGGAAACTGCGGATGGCCGCGGCGCAACGGGAAGTATGGACCGGCACCCAGCTGCGCCGTCTGCTCGCCGAACGCGGCGGACTCGAGCTGTCGTCGGCGTCGGTGTCGGCGTTGTTCACCAAGGAACCCTCGCAGATCAAGCTCAGCACGCTGCTGGCGTTGTGCACTGCGCTCGACTGCACCCCGAACGACCTGTTCGACCTCGACACCACGCCCGATCGGGTCCCCGCCGAGCCCTCGGCGCCGACAGGGTCGGAGCCCGCGGCGCGGCGCGTCGGCGGCCGGTCGATGCCGCCGGTGTGACGAAGAAGGTCGGGGACTGCACCCGCTGCGGTCGGCCGCGGGGCCGACTGGGCCGCGATTTGTGCTGCCGGTGCTGGCGCAACGCGGTCGCCGCTGCGGCGAAGTCGCCGTGTCCCCGCTGCGGGATCGAGCGGGTCTTGAGTCCGGACACCGGGCGATGCCGGTCGTGTTCGCGCACCTGCCACGACTGCGGTGCCGCCGTGCGCGGCAAGGGCGAGAGCCGGTGCCTGCGGTGCCGCCGCCGTCACGACCTCGCCGCCGCCCGCCGACGCTGTCCGCGTTGCGGCCGCGACGCTACTTACGCGAACACACCGGTTGGTGCGGACCGTGCTCACAACCGGGGCCGGCGCCGAAGCCGGCCGCCGCATGCACCGAATGCGGGCGCGTGATCCGCGGCGGCGGGGCGAGGCTGTGCAACCGCTGCTGGCAACGCTGCCCCCAACGCCCCTACACCCGCGCCGAGCACCTCCTCGCCGAACTCGATGATCCGCCGAATTGGCTGTGGGACTTCACTATCCATGTGTCGAGTCGGTATTGTCCGGCGCTGGCGACACGTCTGGTGAGTCAGCTCGGGGCGCTGCTGCGCACCGAGCGACGGGCGATGCCGCAGACCTTACTCGACCGGGCCCGCATCCCCGGTCGCTCGATCGGGTCGCTCGCGAAGGTGCTCGAGGACTTCTTCACCGCCCGCGGCCTTGCCCTGCCCACCGACCAGTCGCAGCGGCTCGCGGCCGGTCGCCGGGCGCGACGCGTGCAGGCCGTGCCCGAACCGTTGCGGCCCGCCGTCGCCGCGTTCGAACGCGCAATGCTCGACGAACGAGGCCGCGCCCGCCGCGCTGGGACCCGGCCCCGCGCCGACACCACCATCGACAAGTGATTGGCCCAGGTCCGGGACCTGTCATGTCATCTCGTCGGACGCGGGATCGAGGACTGGGCGCAGGTCGACAAGGCCGTGATCGAGGACTACCTCGCCGAGGTGTCGCCGGCCGGCGGCCCCCTGGGCGGACTTCGCCACTTCTTCCGCTTCGCTCGCCGCAGCAAGCTCATCCTGATCGATCCCACCTCCGAGCTGCGCGTGCGCACGCCCCGCGGATTCCATGGACGGACCCTGCCGCGCTCGCGACAGCGCGAACTGTTCACGCGCTGGTGCACATCAACCGAGGTGGCGCCGAACGAGGCCCTCGTCGGCCTGATGTCGTTGATCCACGGTGCCTCACAGCACGAACTGCGTCACCTGCAGCTCGCCGACATCGATCACCAGCACCGCACGGTTCGGCTCGGCCGCCGCCCACAACCGATCCCGCTGGACCCGGCGACCTGGGCCGCACTGACCCGATGCCTCGAGCACCGCACATCCGGCACCCACAATCCCCACGTCATCGTCACCAGCCGAACCCGATCCGGGCGGACACCGGCGTCCCGGCCCTACCTCAGCCACCTCCTCGACCCCGCCGACACCACGATCTCCACGCTGCGCGCCTCCCGACTGCTGGCCTTGGCCAACAGCCACGATCCCAATCTGATTGCCACCACCTACGGCATGTGCGCCGAGGGCGTCCTGGCCTACTTCGCCGACCGTGTCGATCCCACCCTGCTCGCGGACCTGTGAGATTTCAGGCGTCACCGTGCACACGTTCGCACGAACCTGTGCGCTTTGCGGTTGGCGTTGTCGATAAACACCTGATCGACTTCGGTGATCTCGTCGATGCCGTCGATGAATTTCCGCACTGAGGCAACGACCTCGGGGTCATCGGTGATGATGACGGCATCGTCAGCGAAGGTGGAGTTCTCGGAGGCATTCGCCGAACCGACCACCGCTCGCCGGTTGGTGGCGATCACCTTCGCATGCAGGGTTGGTGAAGACAGAACCCGGACGCCTTTGCCGAGGTAGTAGGCGAGGGCGGCGGGCGAGGTGGCATGCGCACGGACCGCGGCCTTGGAGGCGTTGACGACTAAGACGTCCCCGGCGCGCAGCGGGAGCAGGTCGGGTGCGTCCTGTCCGAGGTAGCCGATCGCGGCGTATCGGGCGCCTCGGGTGCGGATGGCGAGGGTGATGTGTGGCCACGGGCTCGGCCCGTGGAAGGTGGTCCCCATACCGACAGACGGTAATCGGCCCGCCCGGCCCGGGTGGCGACGGTCCCTGGGGCCAAGGCTTGCTCACGATCGGAGGCCGATGCTGAGCGGCGGCTACGACTTTCCTCCCGCGGCCGCATCCCGCGGAGATCGAGCAAAGCCTTTCGCGACACTCACTGAACTGCCTCGTCCGGCTCGGCGGTAACGAGGACGGTTCTCGTGCCGCAGGGTGCAACACGCTCCCCGGCGCCGGCGCATCGAAAGGGGTTGTGAGCCGACCGTCCCCGCCGATGACGGAGGGGTGGCGCCGCGAACGACGTGCTGGACGCCGACGATGGGTATCACCGCCCTTTACTTGGCCCAACATGTGCGGATATGTGCAGACGCGGGGGTTCCCGATCGGTGAAGCAGAATGGGGGCCATGGACGATGTGGATTTGGTCGAGCAGGTGCGGCGGCGTTGGGAGCAGGGTGTCCCGCCGAAGGTGATCGCGCGTGCTCTGGGCGTGCGGCCGTCGGTGGTGGCGCCGTTGGTGCGACGAATCGCTGCCGAGGCTGCGGCGTCCCGAGGATTGGGGCGGGTGCTGGGGTGCTGGGTCAATTGTGGCTGGAGTGTCGGGCTGGGCCTCGAGGGTCATCCGGAGTGGGCGGAACTGGACGCTCCCGCCGGTGAGGCCGAAGGCTTCGCGCAGGTGTTGGTGGCACGAGAGGGGCGGCGTGGTCGGGCGACGCTGCGAGGCTACCTGGCCGACGTGCACTGCCTGGGGGTGAAAAACGCCCGTGACCCCGAAACCATGGACGCGGGCAGGATCCCCAGCGCCATCCGCACGTACTACGCAGCGTTCGACCGTCCGGCGGTGGAGATTCCGATTGAACTCGGCCGTGAACTGATCCTGGGGGCGGTGCACTATGCGCGTGGGCTCGGTTTCGAGCCCGCCGGCGCCTTCGATGATGATGCAGCCGCGTTCCTGGGTGAGTGGGACGGGCCGGGTCGGATCGAGTTCGGTAGGGACGGTCAGCCGTTCTACCTCAACGGGCCCTACGACAATCCGACTGCTGTCATTCGGACCCTCGAGCGGTCCGTGGGTGCGGGGAACTTCCACTTCTCGGTGGCCGCGGGACCGATGTGACCGCCACGAACACACCCGACGTCGAGGGGAACACCCGACTCCACGGGCGGTAGGCCGAGCAACAGCACACGCCGGCACGAAAACGGCAAGCACCACGACCAGCCGGACACCACAGAGACGGACCGGCAGAGTTCGGTTGGATCATGGTGGACGAGCGGCGGATGTTCGTTGTCGGCTAGCTGGGGAAGCGAGATGAACTTCAACCATGGCACGACAAACACTATTCGGAGGAGTCCGCCGGCAGGCAGTCGACTTGTACGAGTCGACCCCGGGCGCGACGATCCGCGGATCGTCGCCGATCTCTTGAGATCGTGCGTGGAACCCTGACCGGCGGGGTCGACAACTGCGGAACGGCGTCCGTCATCGACCTGGGCGCCGACCTGGCGGGATGGGCCACGCTGCGCTCGAGCAACGGGCGCGGGTCAGAATTGCTATCGCCGAGGCGACCGGTGTGGATCCGTGCCACGAGATCGATCGCGCACGTCGCCCGGGTCTGAACGCCGTGGGCCACAACCGACGAGGTAGATCGGAGCGGTCGTTGCGGTCGCCGGCGAGGGGGAGTCGCGACCGATGCGCAGCGGCTGGGCCGTCTGCAGTGTGCGATCTGGTCGCCCGGAAACCGGAATCTGGCAGGTGCCCGGCGACCCCAACGTGCACAACAGTGCACACGGGAGCTAGGATGTGCATATGAGGTCGGTGGAGAAGGTGGATTCGCTCGACGCGCTGCTGGCCAAGCATCACGTCGACCTCTCCGCCCGTGAGATGCTTCGCGAACTCGATGCTGCGCTCACCGCGGTACCTGCCGCATCGGACACGTTGTCGGCCGGAGAGATCGAGTTCCTCCGCGCGCACGCCGGCGAGGGCGTCGGCGAAGTCCTCGACCAGTGGTCGCCGGTGGCCGAGATCCGCGCTCGCGCGGTGGAGATCGCGCGGCAAACCGTGACGGCGCTCGCGGATTCGCTGGACGTCAAGGAGGCAGCGGAGCTGCTCGGCATCGACAGGTCGGTGGTGTCCCGGCGGCTCACCGCGCGCACGCTGTGGGCGTTCGATCTGCACGGGCATCGCCGCCTCCCCCGATGGCAGTTCGTCGGTGACGATGTCTTGCCGGGGCTCAGCGCTGTCGTGGCGGCCATCCCCTCGATGGTCAGCCCCGTGTCTGTCGCCGCGCTCATGCACACCCCGCAACCCGACCTCGGCGACCGGACCCCGCTCGAGCATCTGGCCGCCGCGGCGGACCCCGCCCCGGTGGCCGCGCTCCTGGAATCCCTCGACACCTGGTGAGCGGTCGGAACCCGAAGACTCCGCGGGCACCGCGAACGCCGCTCACCCTGAATCCGGATGACATCCTGGCCTACGACGGTGTGCTGTGGCGGATCCACCGCACCACCGGTCCACACGTCGTGTCCTGGCGGACTCTGCGCACCTACGGGCCGATCGCATCCATGCGCTACGACCCACACCCCGGCCCCGCCGCGGCAGCGACCACCATCGGCGTCCTTTACGCCGCCGGCGATGTCGCCACCGCGTTGGCCGAGGTGTACCAGGCGACACGAACGATCGACACCACGATCGGGGCGCCTGCCCTGACCGGGTGGCGCCCGGCCCGTCCCCTGAATCTGCTGAATCTCACCGAAACCTGGCTGGTACGTAACCAAGCCTCGTACGCGCTGCTTCACGGACCGCGTACCGTGTGCCGCACCTGGGCGCGCGCCATTCACCTGACATGGCCGCATCTCGACGGTCTGTATGTATCGTCCACCATGACCGGCCTTCCGAACGTCGTCCTGTGGAACCCCGCCGCCGACTCGTTCCCCGCCGACCCCGACTTCACTCGACGACTCGATCACCCGCGCATGCGGCCGATCCTCCGCACCGCCGCACGCAGCATCGGATACGCATCGACGGTCTAACTCCGTCCCAGCCCGAACCGATCGGATTCGACCGGATCGTCGTCGCCGCGTCTTTGCGGATCGGCACCAACCCGCGCGCCTACCTCACCCCGCCGACCGTCGCCCAGCAGGCCACGGTCGGCGGGGTGCGGCGACGTAGTCACGTTCGGTGTGTGGGCGGCAGCCGGAATCCTAGAGCCCCAAAGCCTCCCGCAGCCGGCCTGCGCTCATCGCCCCGGCAGCTCCTGCTGCGGGATCAGCCGGATCAGCTCGTCGCGGCGGGTGGGGTCGGCGGCGCACTCGCGCGGTGTGTGACCGCCGAGGGCGGGGATCGCCTCGTCGAGCCACCGCTGCTCGTTCCGTCGATCGCACTTGTCCGCACAAAATTCTAAGCGCAAAGATGCAAGCTAACGTGCGCGTGAAAATACGAGCAAACAGGCGCGTAGCAGGTAGTCTGATCTCGGCGAAAATACACGGGCGGCACGCGGAATGCGAGTGGGTGGGGATGGCGAAGGTGGGAAATTCCGAAGGCGGCGCCCGTCGCCGCCCGACCGGAGCCCGAGGTGGCGCCGCGGGGTCGGGGAAGCGCGCTCCCGGCGCGAAAGGCTCCTCCGATGCGGAAACGCCGAGTCCGGAGTTGACGGCGAAGTTGGAACCGCGGAAGGGACCGGCGAAAGTTCCGCTCAATACCCGGGTGCTGGCCTCGACGGAGGCCCGGTTGACCTGGCTGGTGAACAATCGCCAATCCACGGTGACCAACGTCGTGGACGTGGCCCTGCAGGAGTTCTTCGACCGCTACAGCGTCCCGCCGGCAGATCTCGACGGCCGGATCGCCGAGCAGGAGTCATGAGCGGTCCGTGGGAGCAGATTCCTCTGTTCGGACTGCCCGAGGTGACCCTGACGGCGTCTCCCGCTTCCACCGATGACGTTGTCCCCGACGGCGACTCTGCCTCCGTCGATGCTGGTGTCTTCGTCGCAGCCGATCAGGCGGGCTCGGAGCCAGCCGTTGTTGGACATCCTGAATCGTCCGAGCAGTCGGATGTCGCCGAAGCCTACGACGCCCCGACCCCACCGTCTCCCGAGGTGGACAGCGACGAGGTGGCCGACGACGCGGCTGGCAGCGACGCAGCGGATACGCCGGTGTGGGAGACATTGCCCGCCGGCGAAGACGCCGATGGCCATGCGTTGATCGTGACCGCTGCGGGGACGTACACACCGTCCGGGCGGGAGTTGACCGGTCCGGTCGATTCGGTCGAGAAGCTGGACAAGCTGATCCGCTGGGCCTCGCTGACACCGTTGGGAGCCCCCGCACAGATCTGGGTCGTCGGACAGGGCGCATGCGAATCGCTTGGGTGGATTATTGATCCGGGCAGCGAAGACGACGTCGACGATATGGAAGCCCTCCGCAACCGCGCCGCCCAAGAATTGACCGCCGTCCTCCAGGCCACCCTCACCCCACTGCTGAACGCGGGGTGGGAACTTCGCGGCGATCCCGGGCACGTGGTGCACCTGTCCCGCTCGATCGGGAACTTCACCTCGATGGTCGATGTCGTGATCGAACCCTATGTATGGACCTACTGGAACAAGGACTTCGGTTGGCACAACCGGGTCGGAGACATGGGCATCCTCGGCTCACCCACCGCCGGAACGTATCTCCCGGACGACGACCTCCCGGCAGCACGTGAACTCGGTCGCCGGTTGGCCTGGTGCGCCCAGCACCTGGGGGTGCTCCCGGGGCCGACACCGGCGCGAACCGGAGCCGCGATCGTCGACAAAATCAAGCGTGAACGCACCCGCAGCGGCAAAGGCATCGTTGTCACCACACCGGGGTCGGTCCCACCGCTGGACGGCCCGCCGCGGGGAGATCTCGAACCCGCTGTCGGCTGGACACGCGTCCCCGACGCGCAGGATTTGGACGGGACGGGCCGGTTGGTGTCCATCGATCAGCGCGCCGCCTACCTCGCCTCTGCGGGCATGCTCGAGTTCGGCTACGGGCAGCCCCAGCACCTGACTGGTAACGCAGCGGCCGCGGCGGCGGTGGGGGAGAAGGGGGCCCCGTTCGGGCTGTGGCGGATCACCCTGCCCGCGGGGCAAACTTTGTCGCTGCCCGAGAAGCTACCTCTTGCGCACCCGCACATGCTCGCGGACCAACCGGTACAGACCTGGGTCACCTCGGTCAGCCTCGACGGGTTGTGCTCACCGGTGGCGGACGGGGGGATCGGCGCCGAACTCGACGATGTGGACATCGCCGAGGCCTGGGTCTACCCGGAGCAGGGCCGCGCCCTGGACAAGTGGGCCAAAATCCTGCGCGAGGCCCGCAAGGCCGCGGTGGACACCGACGACGCAGCAACGAAGCGGTTCCTCGGCACCTGCTACAAGGGTTACATCGGGCGGATGGTGAACCCGGACATGTGGACCGCGACCCGGATGCAACATCACCACCAACCGCTGTGGCGTGCGTCGATCATCGCGCACTGCCGGTGGCGGGGCCGCCGGGTCGCGATGCGGATTGCCCGCGAGCACGGCCGCTGGCCGGTCCGCACCGTCACCGACTCCTGGGTGTACCTCCTCGCCGACGGCGAGGACATCACCGACCCCAGCGAGGCGCTGGGGAAGATGTCGGTCGAGAAGGACGTGGTCCTCACCGACACACTCCTGTCCGCCTTCACTTCGGCAGAGGACGTGCACGACGTGAACCTTGCGATCAAGGCCGCCTTCGCCGACGAGGAAGACGACTGATGGCCCTGCATCTTCCCAAACCCCGCACCACCAAGCCGGCACAGCAGGCGGTCGGCCTCGACGGCCTCAAGGTCTCCGTCGCCAACGCCGCGACCAGCGGTGTGGAAAAATCAAAGCAGGTCAAAAGCGGCGGACTGGCCGGACTGACCAGCAAGGTCTCCGTCACACAGTTGCGCACCGAGCTCGGCAACGAGGGCCTGCGGCAGGCCGCGATCGATGCCGGCCGCACACCCCCGTCCGACCGCACACTGCGCCGCTGGGCGCAACAAGGCCGCATCCCGCACCCGGATGTCCTCGAGCGAGCCCAACGCCGCGCCGCGATCGAACGCCTCGGTGGCATCGACGCCGTCGCCGCGAAGATCGGCCGGTCCCGCTCCGCAGTCTCCCGATACCGGTCCGGGGACACCAACGAGCTGCGGGCCGACGCCAGCAAGAAACTCAAAAACGTCAAAGCCGAGGACATCATGAAACGCGCCGGCGTACTGCGCCCCGACGGAACCCCGAAGAAGGCGGTCATCCGGGTCAGGGGCGGTGTCATGGTCCGCAACGGCGCCGACGAGGGCTACGACTACCGGGTCCGCACCCTGGATTTCGCGAACTCGGACACCCCGTTCACCAGTGACGAGTCCCGCGAACTCGCCGCCGCGCTGGCCAACGACGATCACGCCCGGGTCGTGGCACTGCTCGAGCGGCACGCCACCCTCGACTACCCCGAGAACAAGGGCTTCGACAAGTACAGCGACCAGTTCGGATTCCACTTCGACCACATCGACTCCGTCCACATCGACTGGATCTGATCCCAGCCGGGAGCGAATCACAGGGGGACGTGACGCTTTCGACAGTCAGATCGCGAAGCACCGCTGCCGCCGAACGCACTGCTATGTCGGTAAGCGCTGCTATCGCAGCAGCACTGATATCGGAGCTAGCGGTTCTCGCACCGCTACGGGAGTGCGCGGCGGCGGCCGGGTAGCAGACGACCCTCCAATGAGGGCCGGGCAGAAGAAGTTATCCCCATACCCCGTTGAGATTGGCAGCCGGATTCGGGCACCGTATGCACCTCACCCCCACCGGCGTGAATTCCTCGGAGGCTGCGCGTGGCATCCCGGAACCCGCACCGCGGGGTGAGCGTCAACGCTCGTCCCTACAGATGAGGTGCCCATGCCCGCAAGATATTGGAGAGCCCGCAACCTGGTGACTTTCGTTGCGTGCGCGACCGTCGCCGGCGGCAGTGTCGCGGTGACCACCCCCGCGATCGCGCACGCCGACCCCACCGGTTGTGTGGCGACATTCAACCTGCTGATCCCCGGGACCTGGGAGACCTCCGAGCACGCCGACCCCCATCGGCCGGTCGGGATCCTCGCACCGGTCGCCGACGCCATCACCGCCGCCCACGGGGACCGAGCGAAGGTCTACACCCTCCCGTACATGGCCCGCGCGTTCGACAACGGCCACACCTACGCCGACAGCAAACTCGACGCCCTCACCAACGCCACCACGGTACTCACCGACGTGGCGAACACGTGCACGAACACGAAGTTCACGATCACCGGCTACTCCCAGGGCGCCGACGCCGCAGGCGACCTCGCCTCTCAGATCGGCAACGACCACGGGCCCGTCCCGGCAGACCGGGTCCTGGCCGTCGGCCTGCTCGCCGACCCCGGCGCCGGCACCCAGGGGGCGGCGATCGTCGGCCCTCGCACCTCCGGTCACGGCATCGCCGACCCACGCCCGCAGGGCATGGGCACACTCTCCGGCCGGGTCGCCTCGATCTGCGACCCCGGGGACCTGTACTGCTCGATCCGCAAGGGCGACAACCCACTACTCGGCTCGCTCGGGTCGATCCTGAGCAAGACTCCCAGCACGCACGGCGATACCAGCACGAATGGCGACACCAGCAACGGCGGCGGCAACACCCGGCTGGCCACCGCGCTGACCTCCGACTTCTCCGGCGCCGACCTGCCCGCACTGGGCCGGGGTGTCGCCACCCTCGGCCAGCAACTCGCCGAGCCGAACGTCGACGTTCGCGGCGTGGCGGCGACGGCAAAGTCCATCGCCACCACACTCGCCCCGATCGCCGATCTGATCGACTCCGGGGCCGCAAGTGCCGCCACCGGGCAGCTCGCCGCCGCCCTGGTCGGCAGCCCCGAACACTCTGCCGCCGAGGTGATCTCGCAGGCCGGGGCCTCCGACCTGTCCGCCGCACTGAACACGGTGACGACGATCGCCGACACCGCACTGAAACTGGCCGATTCGGGGACTACGACCGTTACCGCCACATCGGGGGACGCGGCGCAGCTGTCGACCGCGGCCACCCCCCTCGGCGGCCACCTCGCCCCGCTGACATCGGTTCCCGCCGATGCACTGTCGTCGGCCTCGACCGTGCTGTCGGTGCTCAAACCGGCCACCGTGGTGGGCCAGGTTCTCAATGTCGCGACCGGGGTGACCGCTCTCGACGTCCCGGGCATTCTCCGCAACCTCACGGTGTTGCCGCAGAAGGTCGCCGCCCTCGACGCCCACGGTGCGCATCAGGTGGCGGGGGAGCTGAACAACCAGTTCGCGCCGTTGGTGAAGATGGCCGCCGCCGTGGATCTGCGCTGGGTCTCCCAGGTGCTGTCGCTCATCCCGGACCCCACCGGCTACACCCAGATCGCCGCACTGGTGGCGTCGATCCTGGGAGGCGTCGACGTCATCCGGCTGGCCACCCTGGTCGGCCGGATCCAGGACATCGCCTGGACCGCGGTGGAGAAACTGCTCCCGCCACCCGGACAGGCACCCGACCCCCTCGCAGCCGGGGCCGCGATGGCCGGCCTCGTCCCCGTCGGCCTCGACCTGGCCTCGGTAGCGGTGAACATGCTCTCCGGCAAAGCATCCAAGACCCCACCGGAACTCCTCGGCAAAACCTCGTACGCGGCCACCAACCCCAGCACCCAGACACCGAACCTTGATCTGCCGGCGCTGACCGGCTCACTGACGACCATGGCCCAGTCCCAGGGCGCCGAGGACCTGACCGCCCTGGTCGGCGAAGGCCTCGAGGCCGCGAGCTTCTTCACCTCCGGTGCCCACACCAACTACCGCGCCCTCGTCGTCGACAACGCGGGGCGCGACGCGATTACCTGGCTGTCCGATTGGCTGAATATTCAGATCGGACGGTCCGCATGACCTTCCGCGCCCACAACCCGGCCGCCCGCTGGACCTTCTGCAGCCAGTGTCATCACCGCGGCTATCACAGCCGCGCGGACGCCAGAGCCGTCCGCAAAAGGCACCCCGGGGAGAAGGGACTCGCGGTGTTCGTCTGCCCGCACACCACGGGACTGTTCCACCTCGGGCATCGCCCAGAAGCGCTGAGCACCGGGCAGATCGACCGACACCTGTTACGCAACCAGGCGGTCCGCACCGCGGAAGGTCACCAGCGATGACCGCCCCGACATCCCCCCGCCCGACCACATCAGAACAGGACCTGTCATGACGATCTGCCGCATTCAGTCGGGTGATCCCGCCTCCCCGGTCATCCTGCACGTCCCGCACGCATCCCGGGCGATCCCCGACACCGTGCGCAAGGGGCTGCTCCCCTCCGATGCCGAACTGGAAACGGAACTCGACGAATCCACCGACACCGCAACCGACCTCATCGCCCAGGGTGCCGCGAACTACACCGGATCAGACCGGGGCAGGCCCTGGCTGGCGATCAACCAGGTCTCCCGTCTGGTCATCGACCCCGAACGATTCCCCAGCGACGACGAGCCGATGAACACGGTCGGCAGGGGAGCGGTCTACACCCGCACCTGCACCGGCACCCTGCTGCGACCCGAACCCGCACCCGACACCCAGTACCTGATGGACACCTACTTCCATCCCTACGCCACCACCATGTCCGACCTGGTCGACGACCGGCTCGCCGCCACCGGAGCCGCGGTGATCATCGACGTGCACTCCTACCCGCGGTACCCGTCCGGATTCGAAGACCCCACCCGGCCCAGACCTCCGCTCTGCATCGGGACCGACGACTTTCACACCCCCGAACCGCTGACCGCACAGGTACGGGCCGCGTTCGCCGGACTCGACGAGTCAGCCCTCAACGCCCCGTACGCCGGCTGCTATGTGCCCCTGAGCCGGTATCGCTCCGACTCCCGGGTCAGCGCGGTGATGATCGAACTCCGCCGCGACCAGTACCTGACCGCCGATCACACCCCGGACCCGACCAAACTCGACGCCCTGTCCCGTATGCTCGCCGCCCTGGTGGACCGGTGCTCCGTGGCGGGAGCCGCACACTGATGTGCCAGCCGAAACCGGGACCCCGCTGCTCCCCACACGTGCGGACCCGCCTGCAGCGGACCCGCCTGCAGCGCGCCCGCCGCACACTCACCGCCGCCCGCTCCGCGCTCGCACGCAACCCGGACGACACCACGCTCGGTGAACGCGTCCGCCGCGCCGAAACCGCCGTCGCCGAGAACCGGGCACTCTACGACTCCACCCCCGGCGGACAGGCCGAGCTGCGTGAACAGATCGACCGCGAATCCGACACCTCCACCCGCACGGGTCTGCACCACCGCCTCACGGCGGGCCAACAGCTGCGTGCCAGGCAGGTCGCCGCGCTGCGCCATAATCAGCATGGCCCCACAGATGAGGACACCAATCATGAGCAACGAACCGACACTGACCCAGGCGCAGCGCGAGGCGTTCTGGGCCCGTCAGGAGGGTTGGACACCGGAAATGCCGGAGCCGGAGCGGCGTGCGATCGAGCAGAAATGGAACGACGAGGCGAACAGCGGTCGCCCAAGGCGGCCGGCGCCTCGACTGCTTCGACACCGTGCTCCCCGACCTGTACAGCAAGGCCGGCTTCGTCGCGGTCGCCCGATTGCGCTGGAACGACGACTACGCACCCGACGGCTGGGACTACACCACCTTCCGACAGTTCAACGGCGGACGGCCCGACGTAGTGTTCATGGCCCACAACCCCCGGGCGGCCGACTCGACCTATCGCCGCGGCACCGGCGTATACGTCGACGACTACGACCACGGGGTACACGCAGCGCGCACGCACTCGGACCTCGGCCGGTGACCCCGGTGCCGAACGAACGCCGGGCCCGTCCGACGAACGCCGGACCCGTCCGGGTCCTGAGCGATCGAGCGAACGGTGCGAATGGTGGGTTCGCCGTTGCACAGCGCGGTTGGAGTTCCGAAGTGAGTTGGAGCAGGTGCCTTCGTTGTGAGCTCGGACCCTTGGAATTGGCGAGTTCCGTTTCTGTCTCCTCGACGGTTCGCACTCGCCGATCAGGGGAGTGAGACCGTCTTGGCTTCGTCGATGACGTCGAAGTCTCGGCGGCCGACTGTCGGCGGACATGAAAAACGGATCTGGCGCAATTTTCGTGAAGCCGCTCGGCGTGTCACTGACCTGCATCGACGAGGTCGGGTGAGGATTCTCCGGGTGCGCTGAAGACGGTGTGCGGGTCCTGCTCCCGCATCTGGCAGGTATCGATGTTGTCGGTGTTTGGCGAGTCGGATCGACGATCCGAATCCGGGCCCGTTCCCGAGGTGACCGAGCGTGGTGCCCGCGGTGCGGTGGTGAGGCCACTCGTGTGCATTCGCGGTATCGCCGACAGTTGACCGACACCGCGATCGGCGGGCATCCGGTCTTGATCGATGTCCGTGCCCGCCGGTTCTTCTGCGACACCACTGACTGCGGGGCAAGAACTTTCGCCGAGCAGATCGCGGGGTTGACCGAGCGGTGGAGTCGGCGAACACCGGCGGGGACAGCGATGATCGAAGCGATCGGCCTGGCCGCGGCAGGACGGGCCGGCGCCCGACTCTCCGGCCGACTCGGTGTCGCCGTCAGCCGGGACACCCTGCTGCGGGCAGTGCGGTCGATACCCGACCGACCCATCGGTGAGGTGCCCGTCCTCGGTATCGACGACTTCGCACTCCGCCGAGGCCACGTCTACTTCCGCCGTCGTGGTGGACATGAAGACACGAACACCGATCGACCTGCTGCCCGACCGCACCGCCGGCACCGTCGCCACCTGGCTGCGCGGTCATCGAAGAGATCGAGGTGGTCTGCCGAGATCGTGCCGGGGCGTACGCCGAAGGCGTCCGCACCGGTGCCCCGGACGCGATCCAGGTCGCCGACCGCTGGCACCTGTGGCACAACCTCGCCGGCGGTGGAGAAGACGGTGATCCGCCACCGCGCCGACCTGCACCCACCCACCGAGACCACGAGCTCCAACGACGGGATCGACAACCCCTGCTCAGCGCCTCCCGACCCGACCGAAAGTGGCATGGCTGACAGTCGCCTGGCCACCCGAACCCGGGAACGCCACGCCGCCGTCCATGAATTGCTCTCGCAGGGCAGAACGATCTCGTATATCTCCCGGACACTGCCACTCGACCGTAAGACGGTCCGGCGCTTCGCCCGCGCCGCCGATGCAAAAAGACTTGCTGCCAACTACACGGACCGGCCGCAGTCTGCTCGACGAGTACGCACCCTACCTGCGTGAACGCGTCGCCGGCGGATGTGTCGACGCGGCAGTCCTCACGCGCGAGATCACCGAACTCGGCTACCGCGGCAGCGCCAAGACCGTACGCCGATTCCTGCAGCCACTGCGCGCCGCCCACACCGCGCCGCCCTCGAGGCCGGCCGCGCCCAGCGTCCGGCGGGTCACCGGGTGGCTGAGAGGGTGTTTGAGAACTCGCGATCGCGGGCGTGTGCCTCGCTGAGAATCGAAGAAAGAGGCTCCTGGTTGGGTCGGAAAGTACCAAGTCCCCGACCACACCAGGAGCCCACAATGACATCATCGCCGATTCCGCCATGCCTGTCGTGCCCGCCCCACGCGGCGGGCAAGCACGGTTGCGCCGTCTACCCGTCGTCGGTCACCGACGCAGAGTGGGCGACCCTCGAACCGCTGTTGCCCGCGCCGGGCAGCACGGCAGGCCGCGGCGGCAGACCCGAGAAGTATTGCCGCCGTATGATAGTGGACGCCATCTTGTACATCGTCCGCGGTGGTATCGCGTGGCGGCAACTGCCGGTGGAGTTCCCGCCAGCCGGGACGGTGTACGCGGTCTTCGCCCGCTGGTCCCACAGCGGCGCGTGGCAGCGCATTGTCGACGCGCTGCGCGACCGCCTGCGGGTGCGGGACGGGCGGGACCGGTGCCCGACCGCGGCGATCATCGACTCGCAGACGGTGCCGGCCGCGGATACCGTGCCCCGATCGAGCCGCGGCTGGGATGGCGGCAAGAGAACGAACGGCGTCAAGCGACACGTTGCCGTGGATGTGAACGGCTGCTCGCTGTCGTCGTCACCGCTGCCTCGATCCAGGACCGCGACGCCGCGCACCGACTGCTGGCCGCACTGCGCGGCAGATTCTCCACCGTCCGGCTGGTCTGGGCCGACGGCGGTTATCCCGGACGGCTGCCCGTCTGGGCGAAAGACGTTCTCGCCCTGCCTATGCAGATCATCAAACGTATCCCCGGCGCCACGGGTTTCCACGTCCGGCCCCGCGTGTGGGTGGTCGAGAGAAGTTTCGCGTGGATCAACAAGCACCGCCGCTGCGTGCGCGACTACGAAACCAGACCCGACCACCACGAGGCCATGGTTCACATCGCGATGATCGCGACCATGACGAGGCGGCTCGCCCGAACCTGACGGTTTTCAAACACCCTCTTACGGCCATCGGGCTTCCCCCGGGTGCCGGCGGTGAGGGAGCTTTCTGGAAAGGTGATGCGTCAGCGCACGCCTGCCGCGTCGAGCAGGGTGGTCACCGTGGGTGCGACGAGTCCCGTGAGCTTGTCCGCTCCGATGCCCGCGCGGGCGCTGGTGCCGTCGAAGACCAGGCTGAGCTGCCGGGCCAGCAAGTCGGGATCGCCTGCCCCGCCCTGCTCGGCCTCGGCGCGGAAGAAGGCGGTCAGGTTCGCCTTGACCTGATGGGCGACCCGGCTCGCGGGGTGACTCTGATCCTTGAGCTCGATCTGCACGGCCAGGTACCGACAGCCTCGATACTCGGGTGCCCCTGCCTGCGATTCCACCTGCTCGAAGACGTGCAAGATCCGATCGCGGGGTGATCGGCCGTCGTCCGCCGCAGGCAGGAGAGTCGCCACGTACGCGGCGGCGCGCTCCTTCAGGCTTACTGCCAGGAGTTCGTCCTTGCTCTCGAACAGCTGGTACATGGAGCGCTTCGACACCCCCGCCGCCTTACACAGCGCCTCGACGCCGATACCGACACCGTCTCGGTAGGTGAGCGTGGCCGCCGCCTCCAGCAGCCGCTCCCTGGGGCTTGGTTTCACTTCGGTGGTCATACCGCGAGGTTAACCCGAAACGGACGAAATGAAAACCGATCGGTTTACATGGGTTTCCGGAAAAGGCTCAGCGACGGCCTGGGGGCGCCGAGCCTGGTGGCGTGCGCGCCCGTAGTTCCCGGCAGGGCGACACACGCCGGGGCCACTCCGAGTAACAGCCCCATCCTGGGGGACCTGCCGCTATGCCGGGACGGCGGTCCTCTCGGGCGTCGTCTCCATCCGGATGCGGTGCAGCCCCTTGCGGTCGTACCGCGTCGCCCTGGGCGTCGCAGTAGAGGATCGAGCGGAGCCATCTTTGAACTTGCGCCTCGAAACCGATCGGTTTACCGTAGTGGAACCGATCAGTCTCCACGTTCCGTGGAGGCAGTCATGACCACATTGAATGACGATATGCCCGGCCAGGAGTCACGTCCCACGATCCACATTCCGGGGGGACCACCAGCCACACCATCGCCCCGCGCGCAGGACGCCACAGCCGCGAGGGAACGCTGCGCTACCTCAAGGCGGGCACCGGTGCCCCCCTGGTCCTGCTGCACACCGTGCGCACTCAGGCCGAGCACTTCCGCCACCTCATCCCGCTGATCTCAGATCAGTACACCGTGTACGCCCTCGATCTGCCGGGGATGGGCTACTCCGAGATCGTGCCCGGCGCGTCGTACGACGAGCCGGCCATGCGCGCGGGCGTCAAGCGGCTCCTCACCGAACTCGACCTGCATGAGTCCATGGGGGTGGTGCTCGCCCTGACCACCGCGGCCGATCTGCCGGAGCGGGTACGGCGCGTCGTCGCGGTCAACACCTACGACTTCCGCGGCGGGATCGCCCGCTCCAGTCTCCTGGCCCGTGTGGTGGTCAGCGGTGTCCTGGCGCCGGGAGTGGGGCCGGTGATCGCGGGGGTGGAGCCCAAGGCCGCCCTCCGCAAGATCCTTCAGGGCGGCCTCGGCGACAAGAGCGCGCTGCGGGAGGACTATGTGGACGAGCTCCTCCAGGTGGGCGGCCGCCCCGGCTACCCGACCGTCGCCCGCGCCGTGTACCAGAGCCTGCCCAGCCTCATCGCGGCCCGCTCGCGCTACCCCGAGGTCAAGGCGCCCGTCCACCTCGTCTACGGGGAGAACGACTGGTCCCGGCCCTCGGACCGGCAAGCCAACAAGCAGCTGCTGCCGGCCGCCGACTTCACACAGGTGCCGAAGGCCGGTCACTTCATCGCCCTGGAACGGCCCGACGTGCTGGCCGACCTGTTGAACGCGGTGGCGTGACCGCCCCGAGAGCGCCGTACCGGCCTTGACCACCGTCGGGATGGACCTCACCGCAGCGGCCGGCAATCTCACCACCGGCATCCTCTCGACGGCCGGCGCTCCGGCCACGGCAGCGCCGAGCCGACCCGGCGCGGGCGCCATCCTCGCCCTCATCCAGCGCGAGACGACGTAGCCGCCGTTGTTGACGTTCCTGCCATGAGACGTAACCGGTCGAAGTAAGCAGAACACGAGCGTCGTCGCGGCGGGATTCACCAGGCTAAGGGCTTGTGATGAATTAATCTAGCTCGGTTCGGGCGTGTCGTCGGGTGCGGGGTGGAGTGTGTAGTTCCACTCGCCGTGGAACTCGTGGCG
>NZ_JBHXWI010000067.1:0-48018 GCF_042671975.1 Rhodococcus sp. NPDC127593
CTGTCCCTATGCCCGCTCCGCCGCCCCCCGAGACACCTCCGAAGATCGGAAACCCCAGGCAGAACGCCCGCTACTCAACAACTACGGCACCCTGGTCGGGTACCGGCCCGCCTGAATTGGGGAGATTCGGCATTGACGAATGCAGTCGGAAGCGCCCGCACGACCTGTGTGGGCGCTTCCGGCATCGCATGTGCAGGTGTCTCCGCGTGGGCGGACGCCCGGTCACCTCCCGATTGTCCGCTCGTACGCTCGGCCGGTAACGGTCGTCCGAGTGGCCGCGACGACCGGCGGAGCGGGGGAGATCGTTGACATAAAATAGTGACGCAGGCCATACTCCCTGGGCGCTATTCGGTCAGGTGTGCGTATGTCGAACGGTGGAGTGGGAGGAGCGCTTTTTGCTCGAGTGATCGTCGGGAGACCGTTGCTGACCATGGAAAGGCGATCGGAAGAATGACCGCGTCGTACAGCTGTCGGGGCAGTGGCCGCCCATCCGTGCCGATTCTCTTGCACAGCGGAGACGTCGAGGAGGCGACCGCAGGTGTGGGCCAGGTGTTTCATCCTCACGAGCTCACGCGGGTTGCGCCGGTGTCCCGGTTCGAAGCAGATCTGCAAGCGGTAGCGACCGGTCCGTTGGTTGCGGGCCAAATCCGCTACAACAGCAACAGCGACCTCTTCTGCCCCTCCATCGAGGGTTACCACGTGAACATCCCGTTGTCGGGTCGACTTCTGTCGGAGTCGAACGGTGAGCAGACCATTGTCGAAGAGAACAGCGCGGTGGTCTATCAGACCGGCTCCAATGCTCGGATCCTGACTCCGCCGAACAGTCGGCTGAACATGTTCGCGATGAAGCTCGACCATGTGGCAGTGCATGCTGTACTGCAGGATCTGCTGGGTCGGCCCGTCACCGAATCGGTCCGGATCCATGGTGGACTCGATCTGACCGGAATCGATGGAAGTGCCTGGCGCACACTTGTTCTGAACACGTATCAGAGTCAGATCGTCGGGTCGATGATGATGAACCCGATACTGGCCGAGCCGTTGGCGTACTCGATCGTCGTGGGGCTGCTGTCTTTGACCGAGCATCAGTATGCGGATGATCTGGCGACGCCGGCGGCATTGGCCGCACCGGCTACGATTCGTCATGCCGTCGAGTTCATCAACGCACACGCGGCGTTGCCGCTGACGCCGGCCGACATCGCCCGGGAGGTCGGGCTGAGCGTGCGCGCACTCCAGCGCGGATTCCGCGAGTTCATTGATGCGACTCCGATGGAGTATCTTCGCGGCGTCCGAATGAAAAAGGCGCATGAGGACCTGGTCTGTGCGCAACATGACGCCGAGACGGTCGCCGGCATCGCGGCACGGTGGGGCTTCTATCACTACGGGCGATTCTCGCGGGACTACCGGCAAATGTACGGGGTCAGTCCTTCACACACCTTGCGGTACGGCTGACAGGCCGCACCCGGGTTCTCGTCCGGCGCCGCCACAATGCTGATGTGGAGGGCATCGAGAATGGGCGCTGGATGGATAGTGTCGTGCGCTCTCGGGATAGATACGTCCGGTCGGGGTGCCTAGATTCGTCAATAAGGGCAGTGGGAGACCGGCCCGACCAGCACCCATCGAACGGCGCTGACCGACCGATCACCTCCACGCCTCACCGCATCGACACGGCAAGAGATGATCGAAATGACGAGAACAACGACCGCATCCACCAGCACCCGGACTCGTGTGGCTTTCGGCGAACACGAGCGCACCCCCTTCCGAGATCACCCCGCTCTGACACTCGATGCTCGATTGACCGTCGGAGCCGGCCGTGCCAGGATCGTTGCATCCCATGACCCGGCGACGGGCACGGAGCAGGTGGTATTGATGCTCGGAGAGACCGTCGGCGCGCACGACGTTCCGGTGCGCGTTGTCGACGAGGAAGCGCTGCTCATCGAGGGTAGCCGCTATGCCCACACCCCTCAGCTGTTGATCGGCGATTCCGCACTCGCGATCACGGATAACCCTGCGCCGCGGCGGTGGGAGGTCGGCCGCGAGCTCCGCGAAGGTGGACCCATCCGCGCGTTGCTCGAACTCTCCGGTGCTCAATCGGTCGAAGTCGACTGGCTCCCGGCTACCGCCGCCGCGTGAACTGACGGCTCCCGCGAAGACTGACGAATTTGGCCACCGCCAGGCGTCGTGCGGGGCCGTTCCGCTGACTACCTGAACGCAATCGAAATCCCACCCCGATGTCCGCTGCCCTCGAGGGCAGCGGACATCGGGGTTCCGGCCCGCGTCGATCTGCGTAGATGGTCATCACATTGGACGAGACCGCCACCGCGCCATCAACTCCGGCGCGCATCGCTGTCGCTGCGTGGACAGTCCGCGGCGCTGAGGGGATAGATATGGCACACGCAACTTCGTACCTTCGTAAGTGAGGCCGAACACAACTGGTATCGGTAGTGACCGCCTCCGTCCCTGAACTGAAAGTCGCTCTGTTAGAGGCTTTTCCCGCTTCCCAAGCCATGGAGGCTCTTATGTCCACCGTCGCATCCGATTCGACGCCAGTTCTGCACTTGATCGTGGACGAGGTCCGCCGTGAATGTGACGACGTGCTCACGCTGAGTTTGATCGATAGCGCTGGAGACGACCTTCCCGAATGGGAAGCAGGCGCGCACATCGACATTCACCTGCCCGGCGACATGGTCAGGCAGTATTCGCTGCACAGCGACCCCGGTGATCGATCTCGTTACGAGGTCGCAATTCTGCGCGATCCGAACAGCCGGGGTGGATCGCAATACATCCACGACGAGATCAACAAGGGTGCAGCGCTCACCACATCGCATCCGCGGAACAATTTTCCACTCGAATCCGCCGAGGAGTATCTGTTCATCGCCGGCGGTATCGGTATCACGCCGATACTTCCGATGATGGGAGCCGCCACTTCACAGCAACGCCCACATCGGCTGATCTACGCCGGCCGGTCCCGCACGAATATGGCCTTCGCCGACCAACTCGGCGATCAGGACAATGTTCAGTTGTGCGTGTCCGGCGAAGGCGCCCGCATGAACGTCGACGACCTTCTCGGAGCGCACCTCGGTCCCGGAGTGCACATCTACAGCTGCGGACCGCACCACCTCCTCGACGCGGTCACTGCCCGCTGTGCTGAGCTCGGCATGGCGAAACAGCTTCATGTCGAACACTTCTCCGGAACCGTTGTCGTGCTCGACCCCGACGCCGAAGTGGCTTTCGAAGTCGAACTCACGAGGTCGGGCAAGACTCTGACCGTCGCACCCGACCAGACCATCCTCGACGCCGTCCTCGCCTGTGGCATCAAGGCGCCGAACAGTTGCGCCGAAGGTGTCTGCGGCTCCTGTGAGACAACGGTCTTCGAGGGCGAAGTCGACCATCGCGATCACATCCTCGACGAGGACGAGCAGGCCGAAAACGACGTAATGATGATCTGCTGCTCACGCGCCCGTTCCGGACGCCTCGTCCTCGATCTCTGACGAGGCACACACGACCCCAAACGTTCGTTGGTTCGTCGCAGCCCGGCGTGCCACCACACCCGTCCACTCATAGGAGAATCGACATGACTGAAACCACCTCCGCGCCGCATGGTTCGGCAACGTCGCCGGGCAAGTGCCCGGTGAGCCGGTTCGCGGCGGAGTTCAATCCGTTCGACGAGAAATACCTGCAGGATCCGTACGCCGTATTCACCCGCGCCCGCAACGAGGAACCGGTCTTCTACAGCCCCGAGATCGGGTACTGGGTGGTGAGCCGATATGAAGATGTCGTCGCCATCTTCAGGGACACCGGGTCGTACAGTGCCACCGCCGCCGGTGAGCTGATCAAACCGCCCTGCCCGGCCGCGATGGAGAAACTCGCAGCCGTCGATTTCGTGCCCTCGACGATGCTCGTCGACGAGGACGCGCCGCTGCACACGAAGCGGCGCCGCGTGCTGCGCAAGGGCGTCACCGATGACAGGGTTGCCGAGATCGAACCGATAACCCGCCGCTTCGTCGGCGACTGCCTCGACGCGATGGTCAAGACCGGCAATGCAGACATGGTCGCGGACATGACATTCCAGGTACCGGCCCTGACGGCGTTCGTGCTGATGGGGGTGCCGGAGGCAGAGGTCGAACGCGCCCGCGGCTACGCGTCCCGCTTCGCGCTGTGGATCTGGGGGCGCCCGACCGACGAGCAGCAGGTGGAGTTGGCGGGCGAGTTCGCCGCCTACCTCGAGTACGCCCGCGAACACGTCGAGCGGTTGATCGAGAATCCCGGCGACGACTACATGAGCAATGCGATCAAGGCATGGCAGAAGGCCGGTAACGACGAGGTTTGGGACAAGACGTACCTTGCCTCGATCATGCAGAGCCACCTCTACGCCTCCCATGAGACCACGACGAACGCGACCGCGAACGGTTTCAAGGTGCTGCTCGAGCACCGTGATCAGTGGGAGTTGCTCTGCAACAATCCCTCGCTCATTCCGAACGCCGTCGAGGAGATCCTGCGCTTTGCGTCCTCGGTTCCGGCCTGGCGGCGAGTGACCACCTGCCCGGTGACGATCGGTGGCTTCGACATCGCCGCCGGTGAACGTATCCTCGTGCTCACCGGATCCGCCAATCACGACGACGCCAGGTTCGACGACGGCGACCGTTTCGATATCACCCGCGAGAACGCCGACGAGCATGTGGCGTTCGGATGGGGTATCCACCTCTGCCTGGGGCAGGCTCTGGCCCGGATGGAGATGCGAGTGATGCTCGAGGAGGCTACGAAGCGGCTTCCGCACCTGAATCTGGTGGAGGGTCAGGAGTGGACATACTCGCCGAACACGTCCTTCCGCGGTCCTGAGCGCCTGCTGGTCCAGTGGGATCCTGCTCGGAACCCGGTGCCCGAGGATCGACCGTGACCGAGCAGGATGTGTCCCTCTGGGGCCCTGTTCACGGTGAAAATCCTGGCCGCAGACCAGGCGGACACCGCCCGGCATTTCGCGGGCGGACGACGATGTCGCCACCGCAACCAAACCCGAACTCCTCCTCGATGTTCGAACCAACCCGGACGGGATGCGCGACGGCGCACCACGACTTCGCCCTCGATCCTGTCCAACCCTGACCACTGTCACGAGAAAGGGAGCACAATGCACACCCTGATGGTCCTCTACGGCCGACCTGCCAACCCCGACGCCTTCCGCACGTATTACCAGGACACCCACCTGCCGATTGCGCGCAAGCTCCCCGGCGTCCGCGCGATCCGCCACACGGTAGACATTGCGGCAGCCGAGGGAGCCACACCGTTCGTCGCGATCTTCGAGGCGGATTTCGATTCCGCAGACGAGATGTTTGCGGCTCTCGCGTCCCCTGAGGGTGCGGCCGCTAAGGGTGATGTACCCAACTTCGCCACCGGGGGAGTGCAGATCCTTCACTTCGAACCAACCGCCACGTAACCAGCCACAACCATTCACGGGGTTCTCCGCCATCTATTGCCGGCGGAGAACCCCATTCGATTGTCTGCACCGGGACCGGAATGTGGGCGCATCCCGTGTTTGCGGGCCCTTCTTCGCCGCAAGTGAAATCGACTGGTCAGTGGGACGCCACTCAGCCGAACTGCGGGGGTGCAAAACGGAAGGCCCTGAACTGGTGGTGTTCAGGGCCTTCACTGTCAGCGATGGTGTGCTACTTGGTGAGAGCTTCCTTGAGCGCCTTCGCGGCCGCGGCGGGGTCCTCGGCGCTGTAGATGGCGCCACCGGCGACGGCGACGTCGGCACCGGCGTCACGGACTGCGGCGATGGTGTCGACCTTCACGCCGCCGGCGATCGAGAACGGGACACCGGCGATCTTGCCGTCGTCGAGGAGGGTCTGGATGGAGTAGCCGGGCTGGGCCTGCTCGTCGAGGCCGGCGTGGATCTCGACGAACGCGACACCGAGCTTGGCGATCTCGCGGGCGCGCTCGACGCGGTTCTCGACGCCGATCAGGTCGGCGACGACCTTCTTGCCGTGCTTCTTGCCTGCCTCGACGGCACCCTTGATGGTGGCATCGCCGGCGGCGCCGAGGACGGTGACCAGGTCCGCGCCGGCAGAGAAGGCCAGGTCGGCCTCGAGGAAGCCGGCGTCGGCGGTCTTGAGGTCGGCGAAGACCTCCTTGTCCGGGTGCGCGGCCTTGATCGCGCTGATGGCGCTGAGGCCGGCGCTCTTGATCAGCGGGGTGCCGAGTTCGATGATGTCGACGTACGGGGCCACCTTGTTGGTCAGGGCCAGCGCGTCGGCGGTGGTGAGAAGGTCGACTGCAACCTGCAGCTTCGTCATGTGTTTCTCCTGGTTATTTATCTTCGGGGGTTTAGCGGGTGTGTCGGGTCAGCCGATGTTGGCGTGGCGTTCCCACAGCCGCTCGGCGGTCTGATCGACGCTGTGCCACAACGCCTGGAACAGTGCGTCGAAGGCGAGGAGCACGGACTGTTCGAACAGGCTGCCCGCGTACTGGCGGGTGATGGCTGCGCTGTGGTCCTGCTTGTCGGCCGCCGGCAGGACCAGGACCTCGTCGGCGCGCCGGGCGAGCGGCGAGTCCGAGGCAGTGGTGACCGCCAGCACCGAGGCGCCCACCTTGTTCGCGGTGTCGGCGGCGCCGACCACCGAGGCGGTGGTGCCGGACCCGGAGACGGCGATCAGCAGATCGCCGCCGCCGATGGCGGGGGCGGTGACCTCGCCCGCCACGTGCACGCGCAGGCCGAGGTGCATCAGTCGCATCGCGGCCATCTGAACGGCCAGGCCACTGCGCCCGTTGCCGATCACGAACACCGCGCGAGCGGACGTGATCAGGGCGCCGGCGCGGTCCCACGTCTCGGCGGCAACGGAATTGAGTAGACGCTCGTTCTCGTCGAGCACGATGCGGCGCCCGTCACTGAACCGTGTGCGTGTCTGTTCGACGGTGACGGTCATGGTCCTCCTCGGTGATAGCCGTTCTGGTCTGATCCCAAGGCTGCCGACCCCGGTGCGCTGCGGCACCCGGCCGGTCGGGGAGTTCGGGCTGGCCGGTTGGCCAGTGCCTTCTCGCGGCTACCGGCCATACTGTGGATGCGTGGTAAGCGCGGAGGACTCTGTTCGGTTGCAGGTCGACGCCTGGGTGGAGATGCGGAAGGTGATCACGGGACCGCTCCCGGACATCGCAACCCGCTTCTCCCGGTTCCTGGGCCAATGGTGGTCGCACGATGCCCTGGTGATCTTCACCCGTGAATGCACCGGACGCCCCCGAAAAGTTGCCGGAAACCGTGAGATCGTCGACCGGGTGACCATCGACGAACTCGACGAGATCAAACAATCCATCGAACCCGGTGGCGTCTTCGCCGGAATCCGTTCACTGGGAGGTGGACGCCGCCGAGTCTGGGCGGTCCGCGACTCCGGCGACACCCTGCTCGTCCTGGTCCCGCGACCATCTCAGACGGGCGCACCCGACTCCGATGAGGTCGCGGCGATGTTCGGGATCGTCGCGACCTCCATCCAGCAACAGGTGGCACAGGCCAGCCCCGACTACCTCGCCGAGTCACGGGCCGCGTCGAGTGAACGCGCCCGCACCATCGCCGAACTGACGGAGGTGCACGAGGCGACCCTGTCGTCGATCCTCGGAACCCTGCGCTCGAACGACCTCGACGATCGGCGGTCGCGCATCACGGCGAGCGAGACGGCATCGGCCGCACTGATCGCGCTGCGGTCGGCGGGTGCCGCCGATCGTGCCCTGTCCGAGGAAGCGGTCACCACGGCATTCGCCAGGCTGCAGGGCGAACTAAGACCTCTCTTGCGGCCTCGGGAGGTCGAAGTCGACTATGTCGACCCGCCGGCCGACGGCCGTCCGCTCCCCGGCGAGGTTGCGCACGCGGCGCGAGCGATGGTCCGCGCCATCGTGCTGGCCTTCGGCGCACAACCGGTGCTGACCCGAATGCGGATCGCGTGGGACTGCGACGGTGACAACGTGCTGATCGAGGTTCGCGACCAGGGGCCCGGCGCCATCGACCGCAACGCGCTGACCCGGCAACTGGCCGGACGCCTGCACACCTTGCGCGGCCGGATCGACGTCGAGTCCATCGCCGGATGGGGGAGTCGGGTGACGCTGACCATCCCGTTGGACCCGCCCGCCGCCCGTCCCGACGAGCATCTTCTGTCCACGCTGAATCCCCGCGAGCTCGAAGTCCTCGCGCACCTCGCGGTCGGCAAACGCAACCGCGCCATCGCCGAGGAACTCGGTATCAGTCAGAGCACGATCAAGTTTCACGTCGCCGGCGTTCTCAAGAAACTCGACGTCGCCAACCGGGGGGAGGCGGGCGCAATCGGAATACGAGCCGGAATCGCGCCCGGCGATGCATATTCCGCGCCCGGCACCAGCTAGAGCGCCGAACTCCGATCAGCGAAGAGCCGATCCAGGGAAGGGCTTCGGCCACGGACTGGTCAGCAGACGGCTGTCACATGCTGTCGAAGATGCGTTGTTCGGGGACGCCGGCGTTCTGTGCTGCGGTAACGGCGTCGAGGAGATCGTCGGTGAGCTGCTCGAAGGTGGCGGATCGGACCCGTTCGGGGGGTCGGTCGCTCGGGTGGGTGGTCAGGAAGCTGTGCAGCATGGCGCAGGTGTCGCGTACGTGCTCGAGCGCCTGGCGTTGGTCGTTGTTCATCGACGGTCCGGCTGATGGCCGACGCTCGGCGTCGGTGTTTCGTGCGGGGCCCTGGGCGGACAGGCGTGGTCGACCGCCCTCAGCAGGTCGTGCGTGAGTCGTTTGTAGGTGGTGAGCCACCGGTGGTCGACGGGTTCGTCGCGTAGATACGCCGTCAGGGCGGCAGTGTTGTCGCCGGTATCCAACCATCGGCGTAGGTCGGTGGTGCGATCCTGGACGTGCTGTAACAATGTGTGTGGCGAAACGGGCATCGAGTCTCCTCCGGTGCGGACTTCCCTTCGGCGAGAATGAATTTGGCGTTGCTGCATGTTTCTCGAGGTCATTGTGACCCATACCGGTGCCCGGTGCCAGGTGTTTCCCGGGTCTGCGCCGTCGCAGGCCACCGTGGAGACTGCTTCGATGCGTGTGATTGTGGGTAGCGGGTTCGCTGCGTAGTCGTTGCCCGCGGGCGCATAGGTGCCGGCGGTGCCGAGCCCGGGCCGTCCCGTGGCCGGCATAGGAAAACCCGGTCAACCCGGTACCGCCGCGGTGGTACCGGGCGGACAATCGAGTGGTACGACATCACGGCCACGACCGAGAAGGAGTGGAGCGGTGAACCGAACCGAGCTCCCACAGACACTGCGGCGATCGTCGAAGGAGGTGCAGGAGGCCTTCGCGACGGCCCATGAGATGGCTGTTCGGCGGTACGGCGAGGGCGAGGAGGCCCAACGAGCGGCGTATGGGGAGCTCAAACAGAGTTTCGAGCTCGTAACCGACCACTGGGTGCCCAAGCAGGATTGATTCTGTCGGTCTGGATACGGCCGATCGAGGGGTCAACAGAAACCCATCGGGGCCTGGTGGGCGACTGACGCCTGCATTGCATGGCCTTGGATTGTAGGTGCCGCAATGGTCGCCGTCGTAGTCAGCACGGGAGATAGTGCGACACGAGACGACAACGTCGACCGGAAATGCCGCCCGTTTCCGCGCCGGGCTAGGAGAATTCCCAGGATGAGCACCCCCAACGACTGGAACGCGAACATCATTGCCGAATTCCGGGCAAATCAGGGCCGAGTGGGTGGCCCATTCGAGGGCGCCCCGGTGGTGCTGGTTCACCACCGGGGCCGTAAGACCGGACGCGATCGCGTGAGCCCGATGATGTATCTACTCGATGAGCAAGATCCGGACACGATCTACGTCTTCGCTTCCAAGGCCGGTGCCCCGACCAATCCCGACTGGTACTACAACCTCGTCACCGCAGGCGAAGCAGAGATCGAACGTGGCACCGAGCAGTACGCGGTGACCGTCGTCGAGGTGACCGGTGACCATCGGGATCGGATCTACGCCGAGCAGGGGAGCCGGTATCCCGGCTTTGCCGAGTACGCGGAGAAGACTGCAGGCATCCGGACGATCCCTGTGCTGGCGCTGCGCCGCGGGTGAGATCCGTCGAGATCAGGGCCGTTGCTGCCGAGCGCGGTCAGTCGGGGTGTGGTGATTCGTCGAGCAGCCGTTCGAGGTAGTTCAGGTCCTGGCGGATCATGGCGATCGCTCGTGCGGGACCTTCCGGGGTTGCCGACTGTGGGTCCTGATGGACCAACGAGCGCACTGCCATGTCCGCGAGTTGAGTGGCGATCACTCGGTCGTCGTCGGCGTTTCCCGGCTGATGCCACCAGGCGATCCAGTTGAGCATGCCGATGACGGCCAGAGCTGCGGTTCGCGGGTCGACCGGTCGCATCTCGCCGGTGCGGATACCGTCTTCGATGGCGTGGATGAATTCCTTGAGCACGTGTCGTCGGCTCTGCTCGTAGTTGCGTGAGATGTCTTCGGGTAGTTCGGCTTCCGATCGGATGATCAACCGGAATCGATCTGGAGCCTGCGCCTGATGTAGTGCGATGGCGGTGGCCATCTCGCGGAGCTTTTCTGTCGGACCCAGATCGGTGCGCTCGTTGATGGTATGTAGCAACGCGGCCGGTGTCTCGGTGCTCTCGCTGACCAGGCGGGAGAGGAGCTCGTCCTTGTTGGCCACGTAGTGATAGAGGGCCGGCCGTGTCAGACCGGTTGCGTCGGCGATGTCCTGCAGCGTGGTGCTCGCGAACCCTCGTTCGGCAAACAGTCGAGTGGCTTGCTCGATGATCTGCTTTTCCACCAGCTCACGGCGAGGGTTGCTGCGGATGCCCGCGCTCTCGGTCGCAGCCTGATCGGTGGAACGGGATTTGCCCCGGCCTCGGGGTCGGCGCTCGTTCGCGGCCTCCTCGCTTGTCATGTCCGAAGGATAACGGGCGCTGGTCACGGGTCGCGTACTCATGCCGAGACCCGTGACCCCGAAAGCGTCGGATCAGCGTCCGATGTCGCCGGATCACTGAAGAACGCGAGGTGCATGCGCACGCTGGCCAAACCTGCCGCAACATCCGCGCGGCAGGAAGTGGGGGCCTCGACGACGACGACTGCGTCTGTGTGGTGCCCGAGACGTTCGGCGAAATCGAGTCGGCTGAGCAGCGAAGAGCGGGTGGATGGGCCGGTGAGCCAGAGAGTTTGCGCGGTTGGTGCGGTCTCGATGAGTGCGGTGGCCTCCGGGCCCCAGGCGGAGTCGAAGTCGATGCCGAGCACTGTTGTGGTGGTGGCGTCACGCAGGTCCGCCGGTGCGACCCGGTGCTCGAATCGGCACTCACCGTGGTCGAGTGGTTGCCCGATTGTCCAGTCCGTGATGTCTGTGTCGGGGATCGCGTCGGCCGGAAGGTCCGCGTAGCTCGCCAGGCCCTTCCGCACGAGCGTGGGCGCGGTGTCGTGGAATCGGCTGAGACTGACCTTTCCGGCGCGGGTCATGTAGGCGATCAGCAGCTGTTCGACCGGTAGGTTCATCCTCTGTGGGAAGGACTCCCACCAGAGTTCGCTGCGGTGCGCGATGTGCTGGAGGTATTCGACGGCGGGGCGGCGAGTTCGTTCGTAGTGCGCGAGCGCTTCCTCGATGTTCGGGGAGGTGGTGAGTGCGTGGTCGAGCGCGATGGCGTCTTCCATGGCGAGCTTGGTGCCCGAGCCGATGGAGTAGTGCGCGGTGTGGGCGGCGTCGCCGAGTAGTACGACATTGCCGCTGTGCCAGTGCCCACACGAGATGGTTCGAAAGCGCATCCAGCGGGTGCGGTTGCCGATCAGCGGGTGGTGCTGAAGCGTGTCGGCGAACGCTTCTTGCAGGTACCTCAGTGACGTTTCGTCGCTGTCGAGCGGCGCTGTCTGCTCGGTGGATACGTCGAATCCTGCCCGCCGCCAGGTCTCCTCGTCGGTTTCGATGAGGAAGGTGCTGCGGTCCGGCGCGTACGGGTAAGCGTGCGCGACGAACGTGCCGTGCTCGGTGGTGACCGGTACGAAAATTGCACTCGGAAGAGCGAAATCGGTTCCGCACCAGAGGTACAGGCCGGTGCCGGTATCGATATGTGGATCGAAGCGGTCTGCGAACTGTGTGCGTGTCCCGCTGTTGATGCCGTCGGCCGCGATGATCAGGTCCGCGTCGAGGTCGGCGATGTCTCGGCGTTCGCCGAAATGCAGTCGGACGCCGGCCTGTCGGGCTTCCTGTTGCAGTACTTCGAGCAGGGATGTGCGCGCGATCGCGAGGACGTCGCCGTTCGGTAGGCGGGCGATGTGCTCGCCGACCTGCATCGACATGTCGTGCGGGTGTGCCGCGGCAACGATGGCGTCGAGCGACGCCGAATCGGCCTCGCGAAGATTGCGTTGTGTGCGGGACGCGAGGCCGACGCCGAATCCGAATGTTTTGTCCGGGGCGCTCTGTTCGTACACCGTCACCTCGGCGTCCGGATGGCTGAGTTTGAGCAGTCTTGCGGCATAGAGACCGCCGGGTCCACCTCCGAGAACTGTGACTCGCGCGAGATTCATGGCAAAACTCCAGTCTGTGTGACGTTTAAGTCGAGTATTCTACGTTCATGTCGAACAGTCAATGTGATGCTGATTCGCATCTGTGGAATCCAGGTATCCTCTTCGGGGCATGCCCGTGTGGACCTGCCCCGAAGGTGTTGATATAGAACGGAACCGGTTGACGGGTGGTTCTACACGACCACGCCGCGTGCGTCGCCTTCGGCGAGCAGCTTCGCCGCTATCTCGGCACGCAACCGCTTCTTGTCGATCTTGTTCACAGTGGTGTGTGGCAAGGACGCCACCCATTCGAGCCGTTCGGGCCACTTGAACTTGGCGACGCCGAGCAGAGCTAGATGCTCTTGAATGGCCTCCATCGACACCGGCTCTTCGTCGGTGGCCACCAGATATGCGCAGGTCTTCTCCCCGAGTCGGGGATCGGGCATGGCGACTACCGCCGCGTTGGCGATGTGAGGGTGCTCGAGCAGGAGTAGTTCGAGTTCCTCCGCGTTGATCTTCTCCCCGCCCCTGTTGATGAGGTCCTTGATTCGGCCCTCGATCGACAGGTACCGCGTGCCGTCGATGACGGTGAATGCGGCAAGGTCACCGGTGCGGTAGAAGCCGTCGGAGGTGAAGGCATCCACGTTGTGCTCTGGGGCATCGAAGTAGCCGGGGATCGTGTACGGGCCGCGGCAGCACAGTTCTCCGACGCCGCCGTCCGGGAGTTCGTTCTCGGTCCCCGGCTCGAGGATGCGAATTTCGTCGTCGGACACGATCGGGGTTCCGACGGTCGTCAGGCGAGCGTGCGTGGGGGAATCGAGCGGGGTCACCGTGAGCAGTCCTTCGGACATGCCGAACAGCTGGCCGGCCCAATGCCCCGCACCGTCATCGACGCGTTCGAACAGTTCGGGTGGAACCTTGGCGCCCGACAGCACGACACGCCTGAGAAATGCGCGGGCCTTGTCGAAGTCCGGGGTCAGAACTGCCTGATAGTGGCCGTGCCCGATGAGGACTTCGGTCGCCTCCGTCCGTGCCATCAACTCGAACGCCCTGGGAGCGTCAGCGGTGGCCAGGACCAGGCAGGCGCCGACGGAGTGCGCCGCGTGCAGCCCGCACGAGATTCCGGCGTTGTGAATGATCGGTATCAGGTGTGCCACGCGACTGTGTTCGTCCCAGCCGAGCCGCTGTGCGTAGAACAGGGCGTTGTTCCAGTATTCGGCATGGATGCGCGGAATGACCTTGGGAACACCGGTGGTACCACCGGAAAGCTGGAACGCGACGACGTCGAGTGGATCGGTCTGCGCCTCGATCTGTTCGACCATCGCACGCGCTGCACCGGGATCGGTCTCGAGACCGAGGTCTTCCAGCCGGCTCACGCCTGGCCGGTTGTTGCCCGCCTCGTCGCCGACACTGATGATGTGCCGGACACTGGGATGCCCGGCGGCGTGTTCGCGTGCAAACTCGACGAGATCGAATCCCGCGGTGTGGGCCTCGACGATGTGCACCACCGCACCGACTTTCCGGCTGACGTGCCCGATCTCGTGCATGCGGTGCGCGGCCAGGGTAGCGATGGGGACCAGCCCGGCTTTGAGGCAGCCGTACCAGGCAAGGACGGTCTCCAGGCGATTGGTCAGCTGGAAGATGACCGGATCGAGTCGGCTGAGCCCGAGTCGGACCAGCCCGGCCGCGATCTGGTCGGTCCGACGATCCAGTTCGGCGAAGGTCACCGAGCCCTCCGCGCTGATCACCGCAATTCGATCCGGGAACCGGGTAGCGATGTGGTGTAGTCGCCGCCCGGTAGGATCGTCGCTCCACATCAAGCTTTCGCGGTAGTGCCTGGCCCGGTCCTCGGGGAACGTGACGAGGCGTCCGCCCCAATCCGAGAAGGTCACCGCCGTCCCCCTGGTTCCAGTGTCGTCACGGGTTCTGCGGACATCATCGCTCCGCTACCGCGGGAAGGAGACGCGCCATGTCGAGGGCGTGATCGGGGTGATCGGCGGGGACGATGCCGGAGTAGATGGCGGTCCAGCAGCCGGGGCAGCACAGCTGCCGGAACACGACGGGGGCGTCGACGTACTCGCGTGGATCTGAGGTCACCTGTGGTCCAGCGGTCGAGGAGGGACCTTCGAACCGGGCGAGGTCGAGTGTGGCGTTGTTCTTGTCGTCTCCGAGAAGACGTCCGCATTGGGCGCAGGCGATCGCGCGGGTGCCTCCGATCGTGACTTCTGCCAGGTTGTCGTCGAGTCTGCGAGCGCCGGTCAGGTCGAGCACAGGGGCGTCGGATCGCGTAGCCCCGGAGCGGTCTCGGCGCTCCGTGCGCATCTCGTCCCGCCGATCCGACGTCCGGATCTCATCGGCGTCTCCGCCGGAGAGGACGACTCCGTAGACGGTCTCGGCACCGTTTTCGGTGACCTTGCCTTCGCGGAAGTCGGCTGCCACGGCGGCCGGGTCGCGCAGCAACGGATCACCGTAGCCGCCGCCGCCCTGCCAGTGCATGTACAGCACCTCACCGGGTGCCACGTAGCTCTCGGCGTAGCAGGCTCCGAGCTCACGCTCGCCGCCGAGATCGTTCAGGGCGTCGGGGATACGGCCGGCAGCGAACTGTTCGACGATGTCGGTGCCGCGGGCGAGGACCTCGACGCCGGTGTTACCGGGGTATCCGCCTGCGAGACCGTTGTTCTGGGCGATGGCCTTGCCCGCCGACGCGAGTACCAGGCCCATCGGCAGGCTGGTGCCGTAAGGGGTGATGGCGATGGAGGCGCTGACACCACCGCGCTGGCGTCCGGGTCCGCCGGAGTCGGGTTCCTCGCGGCGCCACAGCGTGAGCAGCGGGTAGAGGAATTCGGTCATCTCGGTGTCCGGGATGCGCCCCATCGGGATGCAGAAGAGGCCACCGGTGTCCATGCCGTCGGCGGTGGGGCGTGCCCCGTAGCCGCCGGCCATCGGCTCCATCATGATGTTGAGGAACGGCACCGACTGTTCGGGGCGCTCGTCGAGGCCGGCGATCACGGCGGTATCCCACGTGCCGCAGCATGCGGCCTGCACACTCGTGCCGAGATCGACCGACCGGTCGAGCATCTGCGACAGGCATTCGGCAATCAGGGTGCCCGTGAGCCAGGCGGGTCCGATCGGCCCGCGGCTGACCGCTGCGGGGAAGGTGGCATTGTTGATCGTGCCTTCTTCGGAGACCAGATCGAAGCAGCGCATCAGTCCACCGGCAGACCAGGGGATATCCCCGGCGAGGATCGGAAGCAGGGCGAGCATGACGCCGCCGCGCATCCCGGCGTAGGTGCAGTTGATGACGCCGGTCTGTGGGTCGGTGCCGGTGAAGTCGAAGGTGAGGTGATCGGCGGTCTTGGTCATGGCCACGGTGATCTTGTGGATTCCCCGATCGCCGGTGTGTGACTGATCCTGGTAGCCGGTGGCCTTCCAGGTGCCGTCGGGCAGCGAGGTGAGCTTGCCCCGCAGGCGTCCTTCGGCGTCGGCCATCATCCGCTTCATCACGGCTTTGACGGTGTCGGCGCCGTACTGCTCGATCACTGCGAGCAGTCGGTTGCGGCCGACGGTGTTGGCGCCGATCTTCGCGCGCAGATCGAGTCCGACAAGCATCGGCACCCGCGAGCGCCGCACCCAGGCGTCGGAGACATCGCGTTGCAGTTCGTAGTCGCGGACCACCTTGATGGGGGGCGTCGGCAGCGACTCGGAGAACACGTCCTGGGCGGCGGGGTCGAACGAACCGAGCCCGGATCCGCCGAGGTCGGGTTCGTGGCAGATGGCGCTCGTCCAGGCGAAGAGCTTGCCCTCGTGGAAGATTGGTTGGTACACGATCACGTCGCTCTGGTGCAGTCCGCCGCCGACCCAGGGGTCGTTGCACAGGAACATGTCGCCCTCGGTGATGCCCGGGTTCGTCGCGCGGTGCTGGAGGGTCCAGTAGATGGCGAGGTCGACGGCACCGACGAGCATGGTGTTGTACAGGCCGACCTGCACTTCCTGGCCGATTTCGTCGCTGATCGCGAAGTCGAAGTCGTTGGCGTCGGTGACGATGGGGGAGCCGGACATCCGTTTGAGCGCTTCCCCCATTTCGTCGGTGACCGACCACAGCCGGTGTCGGATGACTTCGTAGGTCAGTGGGTCGAGGTTGTCGATCTGCTCCTGGGTGACGGTGTGGACTTCCAGCGTCGGTGGCAGCGATCGAGCGAGTGCGTCGGGGACGATCGGTCGGCTCGAGAAGATTTCGGAGCCGGGGATTTGCATGGTCATCTTCGGTGCTCCTACTGGGCGACGATGGTGAGATTGCCGAGGCGGTCGACGGTGCCGGTGGTGTCGTGGGGAACGACGACAGTGGTCGTGGGTACTTCGATGATTGCCGGCCCGTGCAGGACGTGTCCGGCGAGCAGTTTGCTGTAGTCGTAGACGTCGGTGTCGACGTAGCCGATCCTGCCGTCCAGGCACACTTTTCGGGTTCCGACATGTGCCGGTGAGGGATCGGCGGAATCCGCGGACTTGACCTCTGGCAGCGTAGGGGAGAACGGCAGAAGGCCGGTGGCCCGTACGCGGTAGGTGATGGCCTGGATTCCGGCCTCACGGAAGCCGCTGTCTTTTCCGTAGAGTTCGGCGTACCGCTGCTCGAAGAGGTCCGACGCGGCGTGGATACCGGCGGCGTCGAGGCTGCCGGCAGGCACCGCCGTCGCTACCTCCGCGAGTTGCATGGTGTAGCGCATGTCGATCTCACGTTCGATCTCCACTCCGGTGAATGTCAACCCCTGCCGGTTGAGTTGCTCGAGAACCTGGGACTCGAGTTGGGCGAAGTTGCGCTCGGCCCGGGCAGGATCGAGCGGCATGGCGGCCGGGTCGGACAGTTCAGCGGCGAGGACGATGTTGGACGAGGCCAATCCGTAAGCGGAGAACGCCGAGGCCACCTGGCCGAGCGGGACGATGACTTCCTTGACGCCGACCTCTCGGGCGTAGGCGGCGCAGTGGGCTGGGCCGGCACCGCCGAACGCGTAGAGCACGAACTCGCGGGGGTCGTGTCCCGCCTCGACTACGGTCTTGCGCAGTAGGTCACCGGTCTGGGCGTTCTGTACCGCGTAGATGGCCGCGGCCGCGTCTTCGATCGACAGCCCGAGGGGTTCGGCGATCTTGGTGCGGATCGCTTCCCGCGCGAGGTCCCTGTCCAGCGGCTTACGCCCGCCGAGGAGCCCGCGTTCGGGCAGGATCCCGAGAACCAGGTTCGCGTCGGCGTTGGTTGGTTCGGTTCCGCCCTGTCCGTAGCAGGCCGGACCGGGTACGGCCTGGGCGCTGTGGGGGCCGATCTGCAGATTGCCGCCGGGATCGACCCAGGCGATGGCTCCGCCACCGGATCCGATGGCGTGCACCTCGAGGGTGGGGACATTGATCGGGTGGTGGTTGATGATCGTGCTGGACGCCCGGACGGGCTCGCCGTCGACGACGAGACCGACGAGGAAGGTGGTGCCACCCACGTCGGTGGCAATGATGTTGCCGTGGCCGAGTTGCCTGCCGAGGGACACCGCACCCACTACGCCACCTGTCAGCACCGATCCGACGGTGCTGATCGCGTTCTTCGGTGCCTCGGCGGCGGCGACGGCGCCGCCGTTGCTCTGCATCACCAACAGGGGTCCGGCGAGTTTGCGTTCCCGCAGCTTCGACTCCAGCGACCCGAGGTAGTCGCGCAGCCCGGGCCCGATCTGAGTGCTCATGATGGTTGTCGCGTTGCGGGCGAACTCGCGGATGCGTGGGCTCACCTCACTCGACAGTGAGACGAACACCGTCGGGTCGATCTCGTGGACGATGTCGCGGATGCGCTGTTCGTGCGCCGGGTTGCGGAACGACCACAGCAGCGAGACCGCGATCGCGGTGATTCCGTCGGCGAGGAGTGTGCAAATGGCCGCACGGGCGGATTCTTCGTCGAGTGCGACGACGACGTTGCCGTCGCGGTCGAGTCGTTCGGTCACTTCCAGAGCATGCTTCTTCGGTATCAGTCCGTGTGATTTGCTCTGCCCCATGACATTTTGCAGTTGTTCCGGCGAGCCACCCAGGTATCGACCCTCGACGTTCATGATGTAGATGGAGTCGCGGTGGCCTTTGGTGGTCAGGAATCCGACCGGGGGCACGTTGCCCATGACGAGCGCGTTGAGCGACGACGTGGTGCCGTGCGCGATGTGGTGGGTGTTCGCCAGCATTTGCTCGAGGGGGCAGCCCAATTGCTCGGCGAGTGCCTCGAGGACATCGATCACGCCGCGGGAGTAGTCCGGCGGCGTCGAGGGGGCCTTCGCAGCGAGAACAGTGCCGGCATCGTCGTCCAAAACCGCGTCTGTGAACGTGCCACCGACGTCCACTCCGATCACATATGCCATTGGTGCTGCGCTCCTTTGTGCCTGGGGGGAATTCTGAGGGCGGTGTGAGGTCATCCTCGAACACTCCTTACGTCTGTGTCGAGTATTCGACGTGAATGATGACATGTCAAGGGGCGACTGTGAGCGCCGTCACGAACGCAAGGGAATCGCGGCGAACTCATGGTTCGGCACCGGGGGTCTTGACGAATCATCATCGGCGTCGAATACTCGTCGTAGGCGTAAATCTACGTCCGACTCCACATCAGAAGGGCCACATCATGGGCATTCATCGCATCGGGCTCGTCGTACCGAGTTCGAATGTGACGGTCGAGACGGAAATGCCGGCACTGCTCAACCGGCATGCGGACGCACAGTTCTCGTTTCACGCGAGTCGGATGCGGATGCAGTCCGTGTCCCCGGAACAGCTACGGGCGATGAACGCACAACGGGAGCGTTGCATCCTCGAACTCGGTGATGCCGGGGTCGACGCCATCCTCTACGCGTGTCTTGTCGCCCTGATGTCGGTGGGGCCCGGAGAACATCAGCGGGTGGAGGGGCTGATTGCGGAGCAACTGGCCACCGGCGGTTCGGAAGCGGCGATCCGTTCGAGCGCGGGCGCACTCGTCGAAGCCCTCCACGCCATCCATGCCGAACGGATCGTCCTGGTCACCCCCTACATGCGTCCCCTCGCCGAGCAGGTCGTCGCCTACATCGAGGCCGAAGGAATTCAGGTATCGGACTGGCGAGCCCTCGAGGTTGCAGACAACGCGGAGGTCGGCTGCATCCCCGGCCACCGGGTCATGGACGCCGCCCGATCGCTCGACCGCACCGGAGCCGACGCGCTGGTGATCTCCGCGTGCGTGCAGATGCCCTCACTCGACCTCGTCCAAGTGGCCGAAGACGAGTTCGGGCTACCCGTCCTCTCGGCCGCCACCGCCGGCACCTACAGCCTGCTGCGCGCGCTCGACCTTCCGGTCCACATCCCCGGAGCCGGTGGCCTGCTGCGCGCCGACGCCCCGGCCGCCGCCCTTCAGTAGCGCCGAACCCATTGGAGTCCACCATGTCTGAACTGAAACACACGGTCAAGGGCGTCGACCACGTCGCCTACCCGACATTCGATCCCGCAGGCACCGTCAAGTTCTACCGCGACGTTCTCGGGTTCCCGGTCGTGCACTCGATCTGCGCGGCCGGCTGGGGCCCGGAAAAGCACCCCGACTTCATCCACTTCTTCTTCGATATCGGCAACGACGACCGATTGGCCTTCTTCTACTATTTCGGCCTCGAACCGTTCGACGGCGGCCCGCAGGGCGACTCGTACTCCCGCTTCGCCGAGGACGTACCCATCTTCTTCATCCGCTCCCGCCATCTGGCCATCCACGTAGACAGTGAAGACGACCTGATGGAATACCGGCGACGCTTGGACCACAGCACGTGGCCGGTGGAGATGCAGATCCAGCACGAGACGATCGAGTCGATCTACACCCACGACCCCAACGGCTACATGATCGAAATTACCCGGGCGCTGCGCCCGGTCACCCCGCAGGAAGACCTCGACGCCAGCCTCACCATCGACGCCCTCGTCGACGTCGTGACGGGCCCGGACCCCAGCATGGCCGCGCTGCTCACCCGCAAAGCCGAACTGATCACCGAACGGGCAGCGGCCTGGCAGCACGAACAGCAGCAGGAAGCGAAGGAGATGGCGGCCCGATGACCACACTATTCGTCCTCGACGTCCCCGAGAACACGGCCGTTGCCGAGGTGGCCGGTCGCGACCCGGCGGTCTCCGTCGACCACGTCGGACCCTACTTCCGGATCCGGTCGGACTCCGACATCGTCATCGATCGCCGCGCCACCGGCTGCCGTCACGCGGTCTGGTACAGCAGCGTCGCCGGATTGGCGCAGTCCCGAATCACGCAGTGGGACAAGAACGCCATGCGAGTCGAGCCGAAATGAGCGAGAGCACCCAGCGGCTGGGCGCCGGACGTTATATCGACGCCACCCAGGCCCCCGATACCACCGTCACATCGGTACACGAACTCGCCACCGCCGACGGAGCGAAGGTCTCCGGTGTCCTGCGGGTAGTCCCCGGAGCGCAGACCGTCGTCGCGCTGATGCACCCGCGCCAGGATCTGACCCACCACGTGCTGGTGCCCGAACTGCTCGCCCGCGGGTACGCGGTGTGGACGCAGGGCACCCGATCGGTCAACAATGACATCGTCCTCGTGCACGAGCAGGCCCTGCTCGATGCCGCGGCCGGGCAAGTCTTTCTGCGGGAGAAGGGTTTCGACCACGTCGTCACCCTCGGCCACTCCGGAGGCGGGACTCTCTACGCCTTTTACCACCAGCAAGCCGGTTTGCCATCGGGGGAGCGGTTGACTCATACTCCCGCAGGCCGAGCCATCGACCTGGCCGGGGCCGAGATGCCCCGGCCCGACGCGGCGATATTCATGGCGCCGCACCCCGGTCAAGGTGCACTCCTGCTGCGGCTGATCGACCCGTCGGTCGTCGACGAGTCCGACCCGCTCTCAACAGATCCGGACCTGAACCCGTTCGATCCCGCCAACGGATTCGCCGAGCCGCCCCACAGTTCGTCCTACCCTCCGGAATTCATCACCCGCTACCGCCAAGCGCAGCGCGACCGCGTCGCCCGCCTCGACGCCATCGCCCGGCGACGCGTCGACGAAGCTTCCGACGCGCGCCGCCGGTACAGGAGCACCGCCGATCCAGCGGATCGCCGCGCCGCCCTCGCGCCCCGCGTCCTCACCGTCTACCGCACCGACGCGGACCTACGGTTCACCGATCTATCGCTGAACCCGAACGAACGCCCCTACGGCTCACTGTTCGGCCGAAGGCCGGACCTGACCAACTACGGACTCGTCGGCTTCGGACGGCTCGCCACATCGGATGCCTGGTTGTCGACCTGGTCCGGGCTCAGCAGCAACGCCGACTTCCTGCGCTGCGCCCCCACGGTGACCACACCGACACTGTTCGTCGAACTCACCGGAGACCAAGCCTGCTTCCCCGACGACGCCAAGACGATGTGCGATGCACTCGGGGCGACGGACAAAACCCACATCCGCGTTGCCGGCACCCACTTCGGCGGCCCGATCCGCGACGGCGCACCCACCGGTGCCAGCCTCGCCGCCGCCGACATCGGCGCGTGGCTGGCAATCAGATTCCCTTAGTCAGACGACCACAACTCGCTATTCCGGACCTCGCGCCGCAGTGACCTGACTTCTTCCGCAGGTCACCGCGGTCGTTGGTCTGGGCTACCCTCCGAGCGGAGAAACCGATGCGTGCCCGTATCTCACCCACCGCCCCCGTTGTCGGGCTCTGCCTGATGGCCCTCATCCTCGAGGGTTACGACCTACTCATGTACGGAACAGTGGTTCCGTCACTGCTCGCATACACCCCCTGGGACCTCGACGCCACCGACGTCGGGATGCTGGGCTCGCTCACCGGCATCGGCATGCTGGTCGGCGCCCTTCTTGCCGCGGCGGTTGCCGATCGGTGGGGACGACGCCGCACCCTCCTCGCCGCCGTCGTCATGTTCTCGACGGCCATGGGTGCGTGCGCGATCGCACCGACGCCCGAGTTGTTCGGGGCGGGACGCTTCGCCGTCGGACTCGGCGCCGGTGTCCTCATGCCCACAGCCGCCGCCACTCTGATCGAATTCGCCGAACCTCGTGCCCGGGCCCGTTCCGTGGCCATGGGGTTCGTCGGCACCTGCATCGGCGGCATACTCGCCGGAGTGCTTTCCCTGTGGCTGGTGCCCACACACGGTTTCCGATCGATGTTTCTCGCCGGTATGGTGCCGGCCCTGATGTTCTTGCCCCTGATGCTCGCGTTCCTCCCGGAATCACCCGCCTACCTGGCTTCCCGTGGAGAGCATGCCGCCGCTGCTGCGGTTGCCGACCGGTATCGCCTCGCGCACACTGCCGCCCCGATATCCACCGCGCCCAGCCGAGAACGTGGATTACGCGCGCTCTTCGGCACCGACCGCACCTTCACGACCCTCCTGTTCTGGTGCATGACGCTTCTCTGTTTGCTGGTGTTGTTCGGCGTGGCGACCTGGCTACCCGCGCTGATGAAATCGGCCGGATACCCACTGGGCGCGTCCCTGTCCTTCCTCCTGACCCTGAACATCGGAGGCGCCCTCGGCGCCCTCGGCGGCGCCGTGCTCGCTGACCGCTACGGGATGAAACCCGTCACCGCGGCATTCTTTCTGTGCGCCGCGATCGCATTACTGCTCGTTGCCACCGCTCCGCCGTTGGCCGTCGTCTACTTGTTGGTGATGCTCGCCGGCGTCGGCACGACGGGCACCCAGATCCTTCTCAACACGTTCATCGGTAGTCACTACCCCGCAACGAGCCGTGCCACCGGACTGGGTATGGCATTGGGTGTGGGACGGATCGGAGCGATCGTAGGCCCCACCTATGGTGGTGTCCTCGTCGCGATCGGTACCGGAACCAACTGGCAACTGGCGGCTTTCGCGGTTCCGGCCGTCGTCGGTGCAATCCTGACCGTGCTCGTTCCCCGGCGCACACCGATCCGCAATGTTGTCGACGCACACCCCATCGGGCCGTGGAGTGGCGCAGATCATAGTCGAATATAGGATGTTCTGCGACATGACACGTCTGAGCCGACCGGATGACAGATGCGGACGAGGTGGTCGGTGGTCGTTGACGAAGGTGCTCATCGCGATGAGCGGGACGCGAACGAGGGACACCTCCGGCGACCCGTTCCGCGCGAAACAGTAAGGGGCAAGCACAATGGCACGCCTACAGTCACTCAACGTCGGTATGCCGAAGGGCGTGCCCTGGCAAGGCCGGACCGTCCACACGGGCATCTTCAAATACCCCGTCGACGGTCCACGCATGGTCCGCACGCTCGACATCGACGGCGACGGTCAAGGCGACCTCGACGGTCACGGCGGAGAAATTCGTGCCGTGCTCGTCTACCAATGTCAGTCCTACGACTTCTGGCGGCGTCATCTCGGTCGCGACGATCTCGAATACGGCCAGTTCGGTGAGAACTTCACCGTCGACGGCCTACCCGACGACGAGGTGCACATCGGTGACCGCTATCGCATCGGTGACGCCGAGTTCGAGGTCACTCAGCCACGCGTCACCTGTTACCGGGTCGGCATGCGCCTGGGGGAACCCGAGATGCCGGCGCTGCTCGTGGCCCACCACCGCCCCGGGTTCTACTTCCGGGTCATCACCGAAGGCCACGTGCAGGCCGGCGACGAAATCATCCGCACCCGGATCGGCCGACACCGCATGAGCGTCGCCACGATCGACGCACTGCTCTACCTGCCCGACCGAGACGTCGATCAACTCCGCAATGCGCTCGACATCCCCGCGCTCAGCCCCGGCTGGCACGGATCGTTTCGCGATCTGCTCGACGCTGCAGAGCACCAGACACGCGCCGGCGAGCCGCCCGCCGGCGCCGAATCGGACGGCTGGGCCGGCTTCCGACCGCTGCGCGTGTCACGGATCGTTCCCGAGAGCGCAACCGTGGCGTCGATCCACCTGGCATCACGCGACGACGCCCCGCTGACCCGGCCGAAACCCGGCCAGTACCTCACCCTCCGCGTCGCCGGTGCCGCCGATCCACCACCGGTGCGCAACTATTCATTGTCCGCCGCCCCGTCGGGCAACGAGTACCGCATCAGCGTCAAACGCGAGACCCACGGACTCGTCAGTACCTATCTCCACACGCGATTGCGCGTCGGCGACACTGTCGACGTCGCCTCCCCGCGCGGCGATTTCGTCCTACCCGAAGACCGCAACGACACCACGCCCGTGCTCCTGCTCTCGGCCGGAGTCGGGGTGACCCCCGTTCTGGCAATGCTGCATGCACTCGCCGCGGCACACAGCAAGCGCGACATCTGGTGGCTGCACACCGCCCATTCAGCCGCCGAAGACGCCTTCGCGGCCGAAGCGCACCAGTTGTTGACCAGCCTCGATCGAGGTCATGAACACATCTACTACACCGCCCAGAGCCCGACGGTGGTCCTGGATCCACCGGCCGTAGCCGGTCGCCTCAACCGCGAAGCTTTGGCCGCTCTAGCCCTGCCCACCAACGCGACCACCTACCTGTGCGGTCCCAACACGTTCATGGCCGCGTTGCGCGAGGCACTCATGCACATCGGTGTGGACTCCGACCACATCCACACCGAGCTGTTCGGCGCACTCGCGGCTATCAACCCTGGACTCACCGACGCCACCCACACCCCGCCGCACCAGCCCCCAGGGCCCGTCGGCACCGGGCCTCGCATCACCTTCACCCGCAGCGGGCTCACCGCGCCATGGAGCGATGGGTACAGCACCGTCCTCGATTTCGCCGAAGCCTGCGACGTTCAGACCCGCTGGTCCTGCCGCACCGGCGTGTGCCACACCTGCCAGACGCCGATCCTCGCCGGGACCGTCCGATACCGCCCAGACCCTCTGGAGCCCCCGATGCCAGGCACGACCCTCTTGTGCTGCTCGCAACCCGAAACCGACCTCGTTCTCGATCTCTGACAAAGCCGGGAGATCGCGTTGGCTACCCGTCCGCAGTCGTCAATTCGCGGATGGACACCTCTTCCGCGGATACGGATGCGGCATCGATCAGAGCTTGCCCCGGTCGACGACTCGCAAGGTGGGGAAGTGCTGCACGCAAGCGCTCGGCGTGCTCGGCGTTCGCCACGTGCCAGTCCAGGCGAATCACTTCGATGACGGCGCCGTTGTCGGTTCCCATCACGCGGTCGACGTTCAAGGTCGCGGACACTGTGAGCGTGGCAGACTCGGCTATCGCGACCTCGCCGAGCAGCCGAAGTACCACCAGTGAGGCAGCGGCAAGACCGGCGAGCATGTGCTCGACCGGGTTTGCGCCGGAATCGTGCCCGCCGTATCGCGGGGCTTCGTCGATCGTCAGTTCGTGCCTGCGCGCGGTGACCGTCGTGCCGTGGCTCCCGAGTAGCGCGTGTACGACCAGTTGCTCGCGTCGTGAAGAAGTCACCGAACCGCCTCGTAGAAGTCTGTGGCGGTGTGCGCACCGGTTTGCAGTGCGCCCGCCAGCCATTCGAGCGCATTCGCACCAACTGCTCGGACATCGCGTGGATCGGGACCGTACTGAGGGGACAGGTAGTCCGCCAGCAAGCGCTGCGCATCTGTCCGGCTGCTGTAGTGCAGCAGCGACGCCACGGCATCGAGTGCCACAGGGTCTCGGCTCCTTACCTTCGCGATTGCTGCCGTCTGGGCGGCGACGATCTTTCCTACCGACGGGTGGTCGAGGCTGGTTCTCTCACAGTCGACCGCGACACCTGCGGTGGGGAACCTCAGGGCGTCGCCGAAGAACAACGAGTCGGTGAGCCCGAACCGTGACAGGGCGCTGGGGGCGAAAGCGGAGCCGAGTACAGCTGCGTCAGCTGCTCCGGACCTCAGTGCCTCCAGTCGCTGGTGATCGCCCGTGCTTCCTGCGGGGAAGTGCAGGACCGACGGGACTTCGTCCGCTGCCCAGCGGGCACTCAGGACCTTCTGAGTAAATGCACACACGATCGATCCTTCCGGATGGCTGGCCAGGACGGTCGGACCAGCCGATCGTGTCCCCGCCTTTCGTGTCCAGATCCAGAACAGCGGGTGAAGGGTGTGGACGAGCGCAACTTTCCATCGGCGTTGTCCCCGAATTGCTTCGACCAGCGAGCCACCAAGCCCCGCGGACAGCGCTGCTTCCGGATGGTCCGAGCCGGGCACCGCTTTCACTTCGATGCCCAGACGGTCGTAGTAGCCCGCTCGATTTGCGATCTCGTGGCACACCAATTCGTGGACGTTGTGATCGCGATACCCCAGGAGAATCATTGCCGTTCCTTCCCAGCGAGCTCGCTCAGCGTGACAATGTGTTCATTACTATGAACCCAATTCCATATTTGGAATATTAGGACGATAGTGAGGAGGTTTAGAACCTGTCAAGCGCCGAGATGGCGGCACTACGTTCACTCGGTCGCCAGAAATGACCGACGCAGTCACTGCGTGGAGCGACGCGAGTTCTTGTGGATGAACCGGATGGATTTCGTCGCGATCAGCGCCACGAGGATCGTCACGGCACCGAGTAATCCGGTTGTGATCGCTTGCCAGGCGAGCGGTTGAACGATGTGAAGCCAGGTGATCGCGAGGGCAACGACACTCGCCACGGGGAAAGTGAACGACCAGAAACCGTGCGAGAACGGCAGAGCGCGGTAGCGCGACAGCAAGGGTGCCTGGACCATGACCATGAATGCCGTGATGGCTGTGAGCGCAATGGACAGGGCGTCGGGTTGCCCGTTCGAGATGGTGAGCCATGCTGCAGCGCCAACTGCAGGCGGAGCGATCATGATTGCGAGCGTCGGGACGAGAGGCGCAGGCATGGTGGGGCGCAACGCGAGCCTGAGGAACAGAAGCATGGAAATCACCACCCAGAAGAACAGGCCGATCGCGAAGCTTCCGATAGCGAGCCAGTCGAGACCGATTCGGGCTGTGGCGAACGCCCCGACGAGGCCGGCTGCGCTGATGGGTAGGTAGTAGCCGCCGTGCACGGATTCGAGCGCCATCTCTCCGCGCATCCAGAAGCTCATCATCCAAGCGCCGAATGCGGCTGCGGCAGTGATGGAGACCAGGGTCAGCGCTGTACCGGCAAGTGGAAGCGTGCTGTGCAGCTGTGCTCCCAGCAGCATCGCGGAGAGCGGAAGAAGCGCCGCAAGCGGACCGTGAGCGAAGTGTGTGAGCTGATGCGAGATTCGTTGGGTGGCGCGCTTGGCGCGGTGCGCGTGCGCTGTGGCTGTCGAGATCCAGGCGAGCGCTGCGATCAGCCAGAACGCCTGGACGAGCGCGAATGGGGTGCCGAGCGCGGTCGTGGCGACCGACCAGGCCTGGGCCAGTCCGGCAAGGCCCAAGGGAATCGCGAGCGTGTTCAGCGGGAAAAGGGTCCGCGCGCGTGGCTCGAGGGCGGCGATCGAGTGTTGAGCAGACAATGAAATGCCTTCCTGGCTGGGGTGTAGACCCCCGGATTTCGATGGAGTGAGTTCTTGACCTAGAGGTCAAAGACAATTGCGAGCCACCCTATTAGTTATTGACCTTGAGGTCAACCAAGATCGCGAGTTAACCTATTTCCGTGGCGAGACCGATGCGCTTTGAGACGGATGTGGCGATTGACAAGGCGATGGACCTGTTCTGGCTACAGGGATACGCCGCGACGACTCCGCAGGAGCTCGCCGCCGAGATGGGAATCGGCAAAGGCAGCCTGTACAACACATTCGGGAGCAAACACGCCTTGTTCGTGCGAGCGCTTCGGCGCTACAGCGAGATGCGCCTCGAGTACCTCACCGATCTGTTCGCCGCACCTGGCCCGTTGGGGCCTCGCCTCGAGGTGGCGATGGCTGTTCTTGCCGGGATTGGCGAGCACCGGCGTGGTTGCGTCATGGTCAATGCTGCGGCAGAACTCGGCACTGTCGACGACGAGGTGAACCTCATAGCGAACGAGCTGTTCACTGGGATCGAAGCCATCTTCAAGCGCGCAATCGTGCATGGACAGGAGTCCGGGGAGTTCGACAGAAGCCGGCCCGCCGACGTTGCAGCTCGACAACTGCTGGCCTCCGTCATCGGTCTCAGCGTGCTCGTGAAATCGGGCGGTCGACCAGAGACGTGTGCCACCGTTGTCGAGGGGCTTGTCGACGGACTGTGAGCTGCGAACAACCGTTCTTCGGTAGGTGTGGTTCGGCAGAATCGGGGATCCTCACATGCTGCCACGCACAGGTTCCGCGGCTATATCCTTGAATGCACGCGATCGAGAGGTGAGTTCACGGTTGGTTTTGCGCTGGTCGTGCCGTCGGGACCAGTGTGCGGGAACCACGAGCCGACGGGGTGAGTAGACCGTTCCGATGGGTGAAGGTGATCCGCGCGATACGCAGCGGTACGTCGTTCCTGTTGTGGCCTCGGAGCTGAGCGCGGCTGGTTTCGATGACGCCGAGGAGATCGGGCGCGGCGGTTTCGGTGTCGTCTACCGCTGCACCCAGGCGGAACTGGACCGCACGGTGGCGGTGAAGGTACTCACCGTCGAGCTCGACGAGGAGAACCGGGCACGGTTCTTCCGGGAGCAGCGGGCGATGGGCCGGCTGACCGGACACCCGAACATCGTGGGCGTCCTGCAAGTCGGTGCCACCGAAAGCGGCCTTCCCTACATCGTCATGCCCTACCACCCGCAGGGTTCGCTCGACGTGCGGATCCGCCGCCGCGGTCCGCTGCCGGTAGAGGAGGCGTTGCGCCTCGGTGTGAAGATCGCGGGTGCGGTGGAGTCGGCGCACCGGCTCGGCATCCTCCATCGCGACGTCAAACCGGCGAACATCCTGCTCACCGACTACGGAGAACCGGCGTTGACCGATTTCGGCATCGCGCACATCACCGGCGGCTTCGAGACCGCCACCGGCACCGTGCAGGGATCGCCGGCCTACACCGCGCCGGAGGTGCTCGGGGGTGATCCACCCACCCCGCCGGCTGACGTCTACGGACTCGGCGCCACCCTGTTCAGCGCCCTCACCGGCCACGCCGCCTTCGAACGCCGCAGCGGTGAGCAGGTGGTCGCGCAGTTCCTGCGGATCACCACGCAAGAGGTGCCCGATCTGCGTGAGCACGGAATCCCCGACGATGTGTCCGACACGATCGCACGGGCGATGTCCCGGACCCCGAATCAGCGCCCGGCCACCGCCGCCGCCTTCGGTGAGGAACTGCGACGGCTCCAACTCGATCATGGCTTTCCAGTCGATGAGATGGCCCTGCACACCGCCCCGGATACGGCAACCGACCACGCACAACCAGAGTCCGGCCGACCTCGGTCGGCGGTTTCCTCCACGCTGGGCGCGACGGGACGTCTTCCCCTGGAACTGACCAGTTTCGTCGGCCGCCGACATGAGCTCACCGAGGCGAAGAACCTGCTGGCCGGGTCCCGGCTGGTGACGTTGATCGGGATCGGGGGTGTGGGCAAGACGCGGCTGGCGATGCGGGTGGCGGCAAGTGTCCAGCGCGACTACGCCGACGGTGTTCGGCTCGTCGGATTGGGTGAATTGCGCGACGAGTCGTCGCTGGTCGACGCAGTGGCCGGCGCACTGGGGTTGCGAGACCAATCGGCGAGGCCGTTGCGTGAGGTCCTGATCGAGTTCCTCGCACCGCGAGAGGTGCTGTTGGTCCTCGACAACTGTGAGCACATGGTGGACGCCGTGGCGGAACTGGCGGAGGCCCTGTTGCGTGTGTGCCCGGGTCTGCGGATTCTGGCCACCAGCCGTGAACCCCTGGTCATCGGCGGGGAGGCGGTGCTGCGGGTCCCCCCGCTGGCCGTCCCGGATCCGGAGCGGCGGCCCTCCCTGCGGGGGTTGTCCCGATACGATGCGGTGTCGTTGTTCGTCGAACGCGGCGCTGCCGCGGTTCCGGGATTCGCGCTCACCGAGGAGAACGCGGCGGCGGTGGCGGGGATCTGTCTCCGGCTCGACGGGTTGCCGCTGCCGATCGAATTGGCGGCGGCGCGGTTGCGGGCGATGTCGCCCGAGCAGATCCTCGAGCGGCTGACCGATCGCTTCACCTTGCTGACCCGCGGCAACCGGGGTGCGCCGACGCGGCAGCAGACGCTGCGGTTGTGTATCGACTGGAGCTTCGAGCTGTGCACCGCGAGCGAACAACTGATATGGGGTCGGGTGGCGGTGTTCGCGGGGTGCTTCGAACTCGATGCCGCGGAGCAGGTGTGTGGCGAGGGTCTAGCCGCGGGCGAGTTGCTGGACACGCTGACGTCATTGGTGGAGAAGTCGATCCTCATCCGGGAGGAATCCGGGTCGGTGGTGCTCTTTCGGATGCTCGAGACTCTCCGCGAATACGGTTACGAGAAACTCGAGCAGACCGGCGAATCCCTGCCCATGCGCCGCAGGCACCGGGACTGGTACGAGGAGTTGGCGCTGGCCGCGGAGGCTGAATGGATCAGCGCCCGCCAACTCGACTGGATTGCCCGGCTGAAGCGGGAACAGCCGAATCTGAGGGAGTCCCTCGAATTCGGCGTCGACGACGATCCCGTCGCCGGTCTGCGCACCGCTGCTGCGCTGTTCTTGTTCTGGGGCTCCCAGGGCCTCTACAACGAGGGGCGTCGCTGGTTCGGCCAGTTGCTCGCCCGCCAGAGCGGGCCACCGACCGTCGAGTGGGTCAGGGCTCTTCAACGCGCCGGCATGATGGCCAACGTGCAGGGTGATCTCCCTGCCGGAGCCGCGCTCCTGGCTGAGGCGCGGGCTCTCACCGCGCGCACGAACGATCCGATGATGCGCGCTCTCGTTGCCTACGCCGACGGCATGCATGCCCTCTACAGCGGTGATCTGCCGCGTGCGTCTTCGCACCTCGAAACCGCTCTCGCGGAGTTCGGCGAGCGTGGTGACCGAACGCTCGAAGTGGCCGTCTTGTATCCGTTGGGGTTGGCGTACGGACTACGCGGCTCGACGGACCGGGCGATCGAACGTCTCGAGCGCGTTCTCGCGATCACGGAGCAGCACGGCGAGAGAATGTATCGGTCGCACTCGTTGTGGGCCCTGGGTATTGCCCTGTGGCGGCATGGGGACGGCGATCGCGCGGTCCGAGTGATCGAGCAGTCGCTGGAGGTGACCCGGCAAGTACACGGCCCACGTGTCGCCGCCTCATGTCTCGAGGCGCTGGCCTGGATCGCCTGCGGCCTGCGTGACGAACCGAGGGCTGCGGTTCTGCTGGGAGCCGCAGAAGAGCTGGCGCGGTCGGTGGGAAGCGCCGTGGTGATATATTCCGATCTTCTTGTCTACCATCAGGAATGCGAACAGAAGTCTCGACAGAGACTCGGGGACAAAGGATTCGCGGCGGCCCACCGCAAGGGGCAGGGACTCGGCTTCGACGCGGCCATCGCCTACGCCCTTCGAGAGCAACCGCCGAGCACCCCCGCACCCGCCACCGGCGGGTCGACGCGACTGACCAAGCGGGAACGTCAGGTCGCCGACCTCATCGCGGAAGGCCTGACCAACCAGGCCATCGCCGACCGCCTGGTGATCTCACCGCGCACCGCGCAAGGGCACGTGGAGCACATCCTGGCCAAGCTGGGTTTCACCTCCCGGGCGCAGGTCGCGGCCTGGGTCGTGGAGCGGACCGACGACTGAATGAAACACATCCGCTCGAGTTGAACGCGATAGTCGGCGACGAACGCGACCACGCCGGGCACCCGGGCGTTACTGCCCGCGGTGCTGTGAGGCTTCGCCCCGTGCAGCGGTTCGGGACTGTGGCGTAGGCGGGCCGCGCCGGTGGCGCTGGGCTCCGGTGATGGACGCAGTGGATTGGATGGCCTGACGCTTCGAAGCGAAAGAGGTTGTGCCCCAATGTGCTGTCGCTTCGTGACGATTTCACGGAATGTCCTGGTCCCGTAACCGCGAGATTCGTGGTCCACGGTGCTGAGTCTCGGGTATCGGCCAAGAGGCCTGACCGAGTCGCTCGCCATCCCCCGACATCCAAAGACGTCCTCCCCTCTTGACAGCGAGCAACCGTGCTCGTAACGTCCGTGGTGTTCCAAATAATGATGTCAGTTCAGAATGATGAACGGAGCTTGTGATGGGGTTCACCCAAAAGACCGAGGCGCTGTCGGGCATCCGGGTAGTCGACGCCGCGACGATGGTCGCCGGCCCCTTGGGTGCGTCGCTGCTCGCCGACTTCGGTGCCGACGTCATCAAGGTCGAGCCGATCGGTGGCGACGAGTCACGGACGTTCGGGCCCGGACGAGACGGCATGAGTGGTGTCTATTCCGGCGTGAACCGAAACAAGCGCGCCCTCGCGCTCGACCTTCGTACGGCGGCGGGTCGTGAGCTGTTCCACGAGCTCTGCGCGACAGCGGACGTGCTCATCGAGAACATGCTGCCGGCGGTACGTGAGCGATTCGGGCTGACTGCCGCCGAGCTTCGCGAACGGCACCCTCACCTGATCTGCCTCAATGTCAGCGGGTACGGCGAGAGCGGCCCCCTCGCGGGTCGTCCCGCAATGGACCCGGTCGCTCAGGCCCTCACCGGTTTCATGGAGGCGACCGGTGAGCGCTCCGGGACGCCGCTCAAGGCTGGGCCGCCCGTCGCCGACAGCGCGGCCGGCTATCTGGTCGCGATCGCCGCCCTCGTCGCGCTCTTCGCGAAACAGCGCACGGGGGAGGGGCAAAGCGGCTCGGTGTCCTTGGTGGGGGCGCTGTTCCATCTACAGACGCCGTGGCTGGGGCAGTACCTCCTCGCCGACTACATTCAGGGCAAGGTAGGCAACGGCAGCAATTTCTACGCGCCGTACAACGCCTATACGACCCGTGACGGCGGTGCGGTACACGTCGTTGCCTTCAACGACCGCCACTTCGTCAAGCTGGCCAAGGCGATGGGTGCCGAGGCTCTCGTCGACGATCCGCGCTTCACGGAGGCCGCATCCCGACTGGAGAACCGTGAGGCTCTCGACGCCGCCGTTGCACCGTGGTTCGCTGCCCGCGATCGTGACGACGTAGTCGCACTGCTCTCGGCACACGACATCATCTGTGCCCCGATTCTCGCTTACGACGAGGCCGTCAGGCATCCCCAGATCCAGGCGCTGGACCTCGTCGTCGACATCACCCACGACGAGCTCGGACCGCTGCGGGTCCCGGGTCTCCCGGTCAAGCTCTCGGGCACCCCGGGACACGTGCATCGTCCACCGACGTCGTTGGGCGAGCACACCACCGAGATTCTCAACGATCTCGGTTACGAGGACGACCGTATCGAGGCCCTCCGGGCCGAAGGGGTCGTCCGATGACCACAGAACATGGCGAAAGGAACCATCAATGAAGGTCGGAATCAGGATCCCGGGAGCGGGACCGTGGGCAGGGCCCGAAGCGATCACGGAGGTGTCGCGGTTCGCTGAGAAGATCGGCTTCGACTCCCTCTGGATGACCGATCATGTGGCCTTGCCGACCCGAGTCGAGACGCCGTACCCGTACACCGAGGACGGCAAGTTCTTGTGGGATCCGGCCACGCCGTACCTCGACTGTCTCACATCGTTGACGTGGGCGGCGGCCGCGACCGAGCGGATCGAGCTCGGCACGTCGTGCCTGATCCTGCCGTGGCGTCCGCTCGTCCAGACCGCCAAGACGCTGGTGAGCATCGACGTGATGTCGCGCGGCCGGCTGTCGGTCGCCATCGGCGTGGGCTGGATGAAGGAGCAGTTCGAGCTGCTGGGAGCGCCCTTCAAGGACCGCGGGAAGCGGACCACCGAGATGGTCAACGCGATGCGGCACATGTGGAAGGAAGACGAGGTCGACTTCTCCGGCGAGTTCTACGATCTCCACGACTTCAAGATGTATCCGAAGCCGGTGCGGGGCACGATCCCCGTCTGGTTCGCCGGGTACAGCACCGCCTCGCTGCGCCGCATCGCCGCCATCGGTGACGGCTGGCACCCACTGGCGATCGCGCCGGAGGAGTACGCCGGCTACCTGGCCACCCTGCGGCAGTACGTGGAGGAGGCGGGCCGCGACATGAGTGAAATCACGCTCACCGCACGGCCTTTGCGGACGGCACCCTACAACGCCGAGACGATCGAAGCGTACGGCGACCTCGGTGTCACCCACTTCATCTGCGACACGTCGTTCGAGCACGACACCCTCGAAGCAACCATGGACGAGCTCGCCGAACTCGCTGACGCCGTCCTCCCCACCGCACACAACCTGGCCTGACGGCCCGGCGGAAGAAAGGACGAGAATTGTGCAGGCACTCACCTCGACAGTTCCCCTCGTCATCGGCGACCAACTGAGCCCATCGTCGACGGGGGCGACGTTCGACTCGATCAACCCGGCCGACGGGTCGCACCTGGCCACCGTGGCCGAGGCCACGGCCGACGACGTCGCGCGTGCCGTCGAGGCCGCGAAGGTCGCGGCCAAGGCGTGGCAGCGCATGCGTCCGGCCCAGCGGACCCGTCTGATGTTCCGCTACGCCGCGCTGATCGAGGAACACAAGACCGAGCTCGCCCAGCTGCAGAGCCGGGACATGGGCAAGCCCATCCGCGAGTCGTTGGGCGTCGACCTGCCGATCATGATCGAGACCCTCGAGTACTTCGCGGGCCTCGTGACCAAGATCGAGGGCCGCACGACGCCGGCTCCCGGCCGCTTCCTGAACTACACCTTGCGTGAGCCGATCGGCGTGGTGGGTGCCATCACCCCGTGGAATTTCCCTGCAGTGCAGGCGGTCTGGAAGATCGCGCCGGCTCTCGCGATGGGCAACGCCATCGTGCTGAAGCCTGCGCAGCTCGCACCGCTCGTGCCCGTCGCACTCGGCGAGCTCGCCCTCCAGGCCGGGCTGCCGCCCGGGCTGGTCAACGTCCTGCCCGGTCGGGGCTCGGTGGCGGGTAACGCCTTGGTGCAGCACCCACTGGTCGGCAAGGTGACGTTCACCGGATCGACCGAGGTCGGCCAGCAGATCGGCCGGATGGCGGCCGACCGCCTCATCACGACCTCGCTCGAGCTCGGCGGAAAGTCGGCGCTCGTGGCCTTCGGCGACTCGTCCCCGAAGGCGGTCGCCGCCGTGGTCTTCCAGGCGATGTACGGCAACCAGGGCGAGACGTGCACGGCTGCGAGCCGGCTGCTCGTCGAGCGGCCCATCTACGACGAGGTGGTCGAACTCGTCCAGAAGCGGGTCGAGGCTGCCCGGGTGGGCGACCCCCTCGACCCCGAAACGGAGATCGGGCCGTTGGTCAGTGCCGCGCAACGGGAATCGGTCCACTCGTACGTCGTCGCCGGAACAGACGAGGGCGCCAAGCTGATCAGCGGCGGCGGCCAGTCGCCGACCGGAGCTGCGGAGCAGGGCTTCTACTACCGCCCGACGCTGTTCGCCGGAGTCACCGCGGACATGCGCATCGCCCGGGAGGAGATCTTCGGACCCGTGCTGTCGGTGCTGCCGTTCGAGGGCGAGGACGAGGCGATCACCCTCGCCAACGACACCATCTACGGGCTGGCCGCGGGCGTCTTCACCCGCGACGTGGGCCGCGCACTGAGGTTCGCGCAGACCCTCGACGCCGGCAACGTGTGGATCAACACCTGGGGAGTGCTCAACCCCGCGTCGCCGTACCGCGGCTTCGGACAGAGCGGCTACGGCAGCGACCTCGGCCAGGCGGCCATCGAGAGCTTCACCAAGGAGAAGAGCATATGGGCACGCCTGGATTGACCTCCGGGCCGTCCCGGCCACAGATCGTGGGACGGCTGATCGACGCCCGCCACGTTCAGGACTGGGAGCCGGCGGCGGACTACACGATCACCGAGGACGCCCTCTTCTCACGCGACCCCGACGCCGTGGCCGTGCTGCGCGAGGGGACCCACGCGCCCGAGGCGGTGACGTTCGGTCAGGTGCAGCACGCCGCTGTGTGCATCGCGGGTGTCCTCCGCGCCCGCGGGGTCGAGCCCGGTGACCGCGTGGTCCTGTACCTCGACCCCTCGGTGGAGGCCGCCGAGGTCGTGTTCGGGGTGCTCGTCGCCGGGGCCGTGCTCGTGCCCGTCCCGCGACTGCTCACCGGTAACTCGGTGGCGCACAGGCTCGCCGACTCGGGTGCGACCGTGCTGGTCACGGACGGTCCGGGCGTCGACCGGCTCGAGTCGACCGGGTGCTCACTGCGCGACGTCGACGTGCTCACGGTGGACGGCGCCCGCGGCACACCGCTCGGCGACCTGGCCCGCCGGGTCGACCCGTTGGCCCCGGTGCCGGGGCGGTCCTCGGATCCTGCCGTGCTGATGTACACGTCGGGCACCAGCGGTCCGGCCAAGGGCATCGTGCACGGTCACCGTGTCCTGCTCGGGCACGCGGGGGTCGATTACGCCTTCGAGCTGTTCAGGCCGGGTGACGTGTATTTCGGCACCGCGGACTGGGGTTGGATCGGCGGCCTGATGCTCGGGTTGCTGGTCCCGTGGTCGTTCGGCGTCCCCGTCGTGGCTCACCGGCCACAGCGTTTCGACGCCGCCGCCACCCTGGACATGATGGCCCGCTTCGGCGTGACAACCGCCTTCCTTCCCGCGTCGGTGCTGCGGATGTTCGCCGAGCACGGGGAATCGGCCCGGCAACGCCTCCGCGCGGTCGTGACCGGGGGAGAGCCCGCCGGTGCTGCGGAACTCGGCTGGGCCCGCAGCCACCTCAGTGACTGCGTCAACAAGGCCTACGGCCAGACGGAGGCCAACGCCCTCATCGGCGACTCCGCGGCTCTCGGATCCGTCGACGACGCAACCATGGGCGCCCCGTATCCCGGGCACCGCATCGCGCTCCTGGACGAGGAGGGCGCCCGCGTCGCGCCCGGTGAGGTCGGGGAGATCGCGTTGGAACTTCCGGATCCGGTTGCGCTCCTCGGCTATTGGGACTCGTCGTCAGCTCGTGTGGTACCCCCTGCCGGGGGTTGGCACCGGACAGGCGATCTGGCGCGGCTCGCACATGGGCGCCGGCTGGAGTATCTCGGCCGCGCCGACGACGTGATCAAGAGTCGTGGCTACCGCATCGGCCCGGCCGAGATCGAAGAGGCCCTGAAGCGTCACCCACAGGTCCTGGACGCGGCGGCGGTGGGTCTGCCCGACCCGGAGATGGGGCAGCAGGTCAAGGCGTTCGTGCACCTCGCTGCCGGAGAGCTCACCGAGGAGATTTCGAAAGAGCTCCGTGAACTCGTCGCGGCCGCGGTCGGTCCACACGCACGCCCCCGCGAGATAGAGGCAGTCGCCGCGCTGCCGCGCACGGAGACCGGAAAGGTCCGGCGCCGGGAACTGGTGCCGCCTCCGACTTGAGCGCTCGGCGACTGCCGCGCCCCCGGCGGAGCGCCATCCACCCACCCGAACAGAGAAGTACAAGAAGAAGGACGAAGCAATGCGAAAGTTCTGGCACGTCGGCATCAATGTGACCGACATGGACAAATCGATCGATTTCTATCGGCGGATCGGTTTCGAGGTAGTGCAGGATCGGGAGGTGGAGGACAGCAACCTTGCGCGGGCGTTCATGGTCGAGGGTGCCAGCAAGCTCCGCTTCGCGCACCTGCGCCTGAACGACTCCCCGGACGAGGCCATGCTGGACCTCATCGAGTGGAGGGACGCACGTTCCGAGGGTCGAGCGCAGAGCGACCTCGTGCACCCGGGCCTCTGCCGATTCTCGATTCTCACCGACGACATCGACGCCGAGTATGCACGGCTCGTGGACGACGGTGTCGAATTCCTGCACTCGCCGCAGACGATCATGGGTCCGGACGGAGTCAAGGGCTGGCGGCTGCTCTTCGCGCGCGATCCCGACGGCACGCTGTTCCACTTCGCCGAACTGGTGGGGCAGGCCGCTACGGTCAGCTGACAGCATCCGCACGACGAAGGTAGGAACCCTTGACCAAGGCAGAAGTCCCGGGAAGCAGCGCGACTGACGAGCGGGGCGAGCAATCCAGCGAGCAACTGGTGCCCGCCGTCTCGCGCGCCACCCGCGTGCTCGAGACGCTGGTCCAGCAGTCCGCCGGAGCCACGCTCACCGAGTTGGCCAAGCGCTGCGCTCTTGCGAAGAGCACCGCGTCGGTCCTGCTACGGACCATGGTCGTCGAGGGCCTCGTCGTGTACGACCAGGAGACGCGTCGGTACAACCTCGGCCCGCTGCTCGTGGAGTTCGGGGTCGCTGCGATCGCGCGAACGTCGGCGGTCGCAGCGTCGCGGACGTACATGGAGTGGTTGGCCGAGCGGACCGAGCTGGCATGTCTCGCCATCCAGCCGATGCCGGACGGGCACTTCACGGCGATCGCGAAGATCGAGAGCCGCAAGGCCGTCAAGGTCACCATCGAGGTGGGCGCGCGCTTCGACCGAGATACTCCGTTGATCAGCCGACTCGCGGCAGCATGGCCGAGCCGGGGTCGCCCAGAGCTTGTGGCGCATCCCGCCGACGAGCTCGAGGAGCTCCGGGTGCAGGGCTACGGCGCGGTCTACGGCGAATATCGACCGGAACTCAACGTCGTGGGGGTCCCGGTGTTCGACCGAGACGGCGAGCCGTGCCTGTTTATTGCCCTGCTCGGTATAGGTGACGACCTCACGGTCGAGGGTGTGGCCGGGATCGCCGACTACCTCGTAACCGCTTCGCGGGAGATCAGCTCGCATATCGGCGGCAGCATCCCCCAGGACTACCCGACTCCGGTCGGGGCACCCGACCTCGGCGCCGGGCGCGGCTGACCAACCCCCATTTTCTTCATGCGGCGGCCCCACCGGGGCCCGCCGCTCCGAGTCGACCCTCAACGGTCGGCTGCCCGCCTCCGGTGCAACGCGCCAGAGGTGTCCCGTCCAACGTGTGTAGGAGACATAGATGAAGAGCAGCAAGATCGCCGTCGTCGGCGGCACCGGACCCCAGGGAAAGGGGCTGGCCTACCGGTTCGCGGCGGCCGGTTGGCCCGTCGTGATCGGATCGCGTTCGGTCGAACGCGCGGAGGAGGCGGCAGTCGAGGTGCGCAGACGCGCCGGTGACGGCGCCCTGGTCAGCGCCGCCGACAATGCGTCGGCAGCCGCCGACTGTCGCATCATCCTGCTGGTCGTCCCGTACAACGGCCACCGTGAGCTGGTCTCGGAACTGGCACCCGCCTTCGCGGGCAAGCTCGTCGTCAGCTGCGTGAACCCGCTCGGCTTCGACAAGTCCGGGGCCTACGGTTTGGACGTCGAGGAAGGCAGTGCTGCCGAGCAACTGCGCGACCTTGTGCCCGATGCCACGGTAGTCGCTGCGTTCCACCACCTGTCGGCGATCAACCTCTGGGAGCATGAGGGCCCTCTTCCCGAGGATGTGCTCGTGTGCGGCGACGATCGGCCCGCCAAGGACGAGGTGGCTCGGCTCGCAGTCGCGATCACCGGCCGTCCGGGCATCGACGGAGGGGCACTGCGAGTGGCGCGGCAGCTCGAACCGTTGACCGCCGTTCTCATCAACGTCAACCGGCGCTACAAGACGCGTTCCGGTCTCGCTGTGAACGGGGTTGTTCATGATCCACGAGCTGCGTGAGTACGTTGCCCTACCGGGCCGTGCCGAGGACCTGCACCGCAGATTCGCCGACGAAACCCTGGCGCTGTTCGCGGAATTCGGGCTACAGGTCGAGGGCTTCTGGCACGAGGCAGGCAACCGTGCCCGGATCGTCTACCTGTTGGCGTTCCCCGACCCCGAGGCGGCGGACGCCCATTGGGCCCGATTCCAAGCCGACCCCCGGTGGCGTGCGCTGAAGGCGCGCACGGAGAGCGACGGGCCGCTCATCTCGGAGATCCGGAGCACGTTCCTGGTCACGCCGGCGTACGCCCGCCCCTGAACGGCGCCCAGAAAGATTGTGCCGACTCTTGACCGTCGCCGTACTCTGCCCTTAGCCTGTTCCATATAGTGATTCGAGTTCAATATCATGAAGAGAAGTCCGATGATCAAAGGCATTCAGCTCCATGGTTGGGCTGACGGGCCGCAGATGGTGGAAGTGGCCGAGATCGCTGCTCGGAGTTTCGAGACCGTGTGGCTCAGTGACCAGCTCCAGTCGCGAGGCGTTGCCGTTCTCCTCGGCGCTATCGCTGCGCGCACCGGTGTGGGGGTAGGCACGGCGGTGACCTTCCCCTTCGGGCGCAACCCGCTCGAGATGGCGTCCAGCATGGCCACGCTTGCGGAGTTCATGCCCGAAGGGCGCCGGGTCAGCATGGGAATCGGCACCGGGGGTGGGCTGGTGAGTGCGCTCATGTCGCTGCAGAATCCGATCGAGCGCGTGGCCGAGTTCATCGCGATGTGCCGGCTTCTCTGGCAGGGCGAGGCGATCCGAATGGGTGACTACCCACAGATCTGCACAGCCCTCGGATTGCGCGAGGATGCCCGGGCGTCGTTCTCCTGGACAAGCAAGCCCGACGTGCGCGTGGTGGTCGCCGGCGCCGGGCCAAAAGTGCTGGAGATGGCCGGCGAGCTTGCCGACGGTGTCATCTGCGCCAGCAACTTCCCGGCCCATAGCCTCGCGGCCTTCCGCAGCGGCCAGTTCGACGCGGTGAGCAACCTCGATTCGCTCGACCGGGGACGAAAGCGCAGTCGGCGGGGGGAATTCACCCGGATCTACGGCGTGAACCTGTCCGTGTCGGCCGACCGGGACCAAGCCTGCGCGGCCGCACGGCGACAGGCGACACTCATTGTGAGCCAACAGCCTCCAGAGAACCTGCACCAGGTCGGCTTCGAGCCCTCCGACTACGCCGCCACCCGAGCGGCTCTCAAAGCCGGTGACGGCGTAGACGCAGCTGCCGACCTCCTCCCGCAGGAAGTCGCCGACCAGCTCGTCGTCTCGGGCACACCCGGCGACTGCATCGAGGCGCTGGCCGAGTTGCTCGAGTATGCGGAGGACGCCGGATTCACCGAGGCCTACATCGGCGCCCCGGTCGGCCCCGACCCCCGCGAGGCGGTCGAGCTCCTCACCTCCCAGGTCCTGCCGGAGCTCGCATGAGCGCCAGCACGCAGGCAACCCGGGACCTGTGCCCGGCCGAACAACTCGACGGTCTGGTCGTCCTGACGCTCAATCGTCCCGAGGCACGCAACGCCCTCGACGTCCCCCTGCTACAGGCGTTCGTCGCCGGACTTGCCGAGGGGCGACGCGCGGGCGCCGGTGTCGTTCTTGTGCGCGCGGAAGGGTCGGCGTTCTGCGCAGGAGCAGACGTGCGTTCGGACGACGGCACGGCGACCGGCCGGCCGGGCCTCCGGCGTCGCCTGATCGAGGAGAGCCTCGACCTCATGGGCGACTACCCGGCCGCAGTGGTCGCGGTCCAGGGCGCCGCGGTCGGCGCCGGGTGGGCCATCGCCACGGCAGCGGACATCACCCTGGCCTCGCCTGCCGCTTCGTTCCGATTTCCCGAGCTCCCACTCGGGTTCCTGCCACCCGACAGCACGGTGCGCAGACTCGAAGCCGCCGTCGGCCCGGCGCGGGCGCTGCGGCTCCTTGCGCTGGACGAGCGCTTTGTCGCCGACGATCTCGCCAGGCTCGGCCTGGTGGACGTAGTTCCCGAGGCTTCGCTCGACGGGAAGGCACGCGAGATGGCCGCCCGACTCGCGGCCCTTCCTCCCGAGCTGTTGCGCGATCTCAAAACAGGCCTCTCCGCCTGGAAGCGGCCCCACTCCATCGACCGACCACCCTCGAAAGGCAGCCATGAGCACTAGCATCCACATCCAGACCGACGAGCAGGAGCACCTCCGCACCACCGCCCGGGCGTTCCTGGCCAGACACGCTCCCGCACACGACGTGCGAATCTGGGACGAGGAGGGGAAGTATCCCGAGCACCTGTACCGCGAGATCGCCCGCCTCGGATGGTACGACGTGGTCGCCGGCGCCGAGATCGTCGAGGGGACGGCCGGCCTGCTGATCACGCTCTGCGAGGAGATCGGCAAGGCAAGCTCCGACCTCGTGGCCCTGTTCAACCTGAACCTCAGCGGGCTGCGCGACATCCACCGCTGGGGCACGCCCGAACAGCAGGAAACGTACGGTGCACCGGTGCTGGCCGGCGACGCGCGCCTGTCGATTGCCGTCAGTGAACCCGACGTGGGCTCGGACGCTGCAAGCGTGGCGACGCGCGCCGAGAAGGTCGGGGACGGGTGGGTCCTCAACGGCCAGAAGACTTATTGCGAGGGCGCGGGACTGCCCGGCGCAGTGATGGAACTCGTCGCCAGAGTGGGCGGGGGTGGCCGCAAGCGCGACCAACTCGCAGTATTCCTCGTGCCGGTCGACCATCCGGGTGTCGAGGTCCGCCGGATGCCTGCACTCGGCCGGAACATCAGCGGTATCTACGAGGTCTTCCTGCGGGACGTCGCCCTCCCGTCGACGGCGGTGCTGGGTGAGCCCGGTGAAGGATGGCAGATCCTCAAGGAACGTCTGGTGCTCGAGCGGATCATGATCAGCTCCGGTTTCCTCGGCAGCGTGGCCGCGGTGCTCGACCTGACGGTCCACTACGCCAACGACCGCGAGCAGTTCGGCAAGGCACTCTCGGGCTACCAGGGCGTGACTTTGCCCCTCGCCGAAATGTTCGTCAGGCTCGACGCGGCCCGGTGCGCCGTACGCCGTTCGGCCGACCTCTTCGACGCGGGCCTCCCGTGCGAGGTGGAGAGCACCATGGCGAAGTTCCTCTCCGGTCAGCTCTACGCAGAGGCCTCTGCGCTGGCGATGCAGATCCAGGGCGCCTACGGCTATGTGCGCGACCATGCCCTGCCGATGCACCACTCCGACGGGATCATCGCGCGCGTCGTGGCTGGGCCTCCCTCGGTCCAGCTCGACTTCATCGCCCGGTCCATGGGCTTGGGGACAGGAGCGAGCAGGTGACGGGTCTGAGACGCGCGCTCGCGCGGGCGAGCGCCGGCAAGACCATCGACGCCGGGGAAGCCGAGGCCCTCCTCGGTGCCCGCGGCGCCGATCTCGACCGACTCTGCGAGGTCGCCGCGGGCGTTCGGTCGGCCGGCCTGTTCGATGCCGGTCGGCCAGGAGTGGTGACCTACAGCCGGAAGGTGTTCATCCCGCTCACCCGTCTGTGTCGCGATCGCTGCCACTACTGCACCTTCGCGACGACCCCCGGGCGGGTCGACGACCCGTTCCTCTCTCCCGACCAAGTGCTCGAGATCGCACGTGCGGGCGCCCGGATGGGCTGCAAGGAAGCGCTTTTCACGCTGGGCGACCGGCCCGAGGACAGGTGGGACGCCGCCCGCGACTGGCTCGAGTCGCGGGGCTACGCCGACACACTGTCCTACGTGCGGGCCATGGCGGTGCTGGTGCTCGAGGAGACCGGTCTGGTGCCGCACCTGAACCCGGGGATAATGTCCTGGGCTGAACTCCAGCGCCTCAAGCCGGTGGCAGGCTCGATGGGTCTGATGCTCGAGACCACCGCGCGCTCGCTGTGGGCGGAACCCGGGGGGTGCCACTACGGTTCCCCTGACAAAGATCCCGCTGTTCGTCTGGCCTGCATCGAGGATGCGTCCCGCACCAACATTCCCTTCACGACCGGAATCCTGGTCGGGATCGGCGAGTCCTACGCCGACCGCGTGGAGTCCATCCTCCAGATCCGCCGGATCGCACGGCAGTACGGCGCCGTCCAAGAAGTGATCGTCCAGAACTTCCGTGCCAAGCCTGATACCGCGATGCGGTCGGCCGACGACGCAGACCTCGACGAGTACCTCGCTACGATCGCAGTGGCCCGTATCCTGCTCGGACCCTCGATGCGTCTTCAGGCCCCGCCCAACCTGTCGGAGCCAGGTGAACTGCGACGGCTGCTGGCCGCGGGGGTCGACGACTGGGGCGGGGTATCGCCTCTGACCCCCGACCACGTGAACCCCGAGCGGCCTTGGCCGGAGATCGAGCGACTGAGTGAACTGAGTGCTGCAGCCGGTTTCGAGCTACGTGAGCGCCTCGCCGTCCAGCCGCAGTACGTTCTCGCGGGAGAGCGGTGGATCGACGCCCGAGTCCGGCCCCACCTGCTCGCGCTCGCCGACCTGGAGACCGGGCTGGCCGCCGACGTGCTCCCGGAGGGCCGACCGTGGCAGGACGCTGCGCCGGGCGAGTCCAGTGGCAGAACCGATCTGCACCTCGAGATCGACACAGAAGGGCGGCGTACGGATACCCGCAGTGACTTCGCCAACGCCTTCGGTGACTGGACCGTGCTCGGCGAGGAGATGACCGCACGTGCGGGGGCAGGCATCCATCCTCGTCTGGGCAGTGAGGTACTCGCCGCCTTGCGCGCGGCCGAGCGGGACCCCGCCGGTCTCAGCGACGCCGAGGCTCTGGCACTCATTCACTGCGACGGCGCGGATCTGGATGCCTTGTGCGCTTTGGCAGATCAGGTCCGGCAGTCGACAGTGGGCGACGCGGTGACCTATGTCGTCAACCGGAACCTGAACTTCAGCAACGTCTGCTACACCGGCTGTCGTTTCTGTGCGTTCGCGCAACGCGCCAGCGATGCCGATTCGTACCGGCTCTCCGTCTCCGAGGTGGGGGAGCGGGTCGCTCAGGCCTGGGATGTCGGCGCCACCGAGATCTGCATGCAGGGCGGGATCGACCCCGGCCTCCCCAGCACCATCCATCTCGACCTGGCGGCCGAGACGAAACGCCGGAGCCCGCAGATCCACCTACATGCGTTCTCGCCGATGGAGATCGTGAGCGGGGCCTCGCGCATGGGCATTTCGGTGGCCGAGTGGCTGACCGAGGCACGCAGAGCTGGGCTCGACTCCGTGCCAGGCACCGCCGCCGAGATCCTGGACGACGAGGTTCGGTGGGTACTGACCAAGGGCAAACTTCCTGCAGCCGAGTGGATTCGGGTGGTCAAGACCGCGCACGAACTCGGGATCCGCACCACCGCGACGATGATGTACGGGCACGTGGACGAGCCTCGGCACTGGGTCGGTCACCTTCGCGTCCTGCTCGACATCCAGAGGGAGACGGGCGGCTTCACGGAGTTCGTTCCATTGCCGTTCGTGCACCAGAGTTCACCCATCTACCTCGCAGGTCTGGCAAGGCCGGGCCCGACCCGACGGGACAACCGCGCAGTTCACGCGTTGGCCCGGCTGATGTTGCACGGTCAGGTCGACAACATCCAGTGCTCATGGGTCAAGCTCGGTCCGGACGAATGTGTGGAGCTACTTCGCGGCGGGGTCAACGACCTCGGAGGCACCCTGATGGAGGAGACCATCAGCAGGATGGCCGGTTCGACCAACGGGTCGATGAAGACCATCGCCGACATCACCCACATGGCCGGCGCGGCAGGTCGACCTGTCCGGCAGCGCACTACCACGTACGAAGACGTTGATGCCGAACGCTCAGCTGCAGCAGGACGATTCGACGACCGGGCGCGGTCCGTGCTGCCGCTCGCCGTGGGGATGGTCGGCCAGTGAACGCACATCCAGCTCCCGAGAGTGATGGAACCCGCAGTCGAGGTCCCCGCGGGCCGTGGGTGGCCGTGATTCCCCAGCGGGACATCACGTCGGCGAAGTCGCGACTTCTGCTCCGGCCGGAAGCCCGGCAGGCGGTGGTTCGCGCAATGTTCCGAGACACCGTCTCTGAGGTTCGGGCTGCCTCGCAGGTGGAGGCGGTGCTCGTTGTCGTCGACCGGATTCAGGACGCGGCCCACGTGCGGTCGCCGGGTGTCGTCCCACTCGTATTACCGGGCACGCCGGGCATGAACGCCGCCCTGCGCGAAGGTGGGCGCCGGGCCCGCGAGTGGTGGCCGCGCTGCCGGCTGGCGGGACTGCCCGCCGATCTTCCGAGCCTTCGCAGCGAGGACCTGGACGTCGCGCTGAAGGTAGCCGGGCGGCACGAGCGCACATTCGTGGCGGACCGAAGACGCGAGGGAACAAGTCTTCTGACGGCCGCCGAGGGCGTGCACCTCGATCCGAAATTCGGGGAGCGCTCACGCCTGGCGCACCTGGGCTCCGGAGCGGTGGAGACGCTCGACCCGAACATCGAGTCCCTGCGGCGGGACGTCGACGATCTCGACGACCTACTGGACGCCGCACTGGGACATCCCGGTGCTGCGCTGGGCGCCGTGCTGCGCAGTCTGGGTCACCCGTTCGATCGGATGTCGGCGCGACAGCGGTTCGACTCGTCCTCGGTGGCGCCCTGACTTTCGGTTCGGCGCACTGATTTTCATCCATATTCAGCGGTGATCGGCTCGATGAGGTGACCTGTCGGTGACCTCGCGAGCATCGATCGCGTGTCTCGCTGTGTTCTCGGTCGGCCTGAGTGGGAATGTGCTCGATGGTCGATTCTCTTCATCTCCAACAGTATTCAGAGCGGCTCCCTTACTTTCTTCGAGGAGACACATGAACAATCGGCTCAGCTTTCCTGCATATGTGGGCGTCGCCGCCCTGGCATTTCTCGCGATAGCCGCTGACGGCTACGACCTCGCCATCTTCGGTGCCGCGACGCCGAACCTACTCCACTACGCAGATTGGGGTCTGACGACCGCGCAGGTCGGAGTGATCGCCAGTGCGGCGATCCTGGGGATGGGCATCGGATCCATCGCCGCCGGAGTGCTCGCCGACCGATACGGTGTGCGGCGGTTGTTCCTGGTCTGCGTCAGCTGGTTCTCCGTCGGCATGATGCTGTGCGCCGTGGCACCCACCGCCGAACTGCTGGGTGCCGCCCGGTTCTTCGCAGGGTTCGGCCTCGGCGGGGTCGTGCCCACCGCTGTCGCGGTGACGATGAGCGTCGCACCGGCAGACCGGAAGAACTTCCTCAACGGCGTGATCCTGGCCGGCATACCCATTGGTGGCGTCCTGGCCGCTCTCACCGCCCTCGCCTTCCTCGACGTGCTGGGCTGGCGCGGCGTCTTCTTCGTCGGGGGCGCTTTTCCCCTGCTGACCGTGGTACCGATCGCCGCGGTGAAGCTCGCGCGGTGGGTACCCACGCCGAACGCTCTGCGTTCGGACGGCGCGGCCGACCGCCCCACCTTGCGCGTCGTCTTCAAGAATCTCGGACCCACCGGATGGGGAGCGCTGGCAGTGTTCACCGCGCTGACCTTCTGTGGCCAGATCCAGTGGTACGGACTGCTCACCTGGTTGCCGCAGATCATGAAGGCCAGCGGTTACTCCCTCGGATCGGCATTGGTCTTTCTGGTGATCTTCAGCCTCGGAGCCGCCACCGGTGCGTCCGGAGGTTCCTGGATTGCGGACAAGTTCGGAGAACGTCGCGCAGTTCTTGCCGCCTTCACAGTCGGCGCGATCGCCGTCATGACCCTTGCGGTACACCTGCCGTCGCCCGTTCTCTACGTCTTTCTGTTCCTCGCCGGGGCGGGGACGGGCGGAACGCAACCGATCGTCTTCGGCTACGTGGCCACCTACTTCCCCTCCGACATCCGTGCCAGCGTTATCGGATTCGTTGCAGGAGTGGGCCGGATCGGAGGCGTCTGCGGACCGATCCTGGGCGGGTTGATTGCCGGCCGACCGTCGATCGTCATGTTCTCGGTGCTCTCGGGAATAGGGATCTTCGCCGCTCTGCTGTGCTGCTTTGCGCTGGCGGCGATCAAGGCCGAGAAGGACCACACCACAACACCGTCGAGCACCCCGGCTGAGGTATGAGCCCGTGTCGTAGGCGGAGGTCTGGAACGTGAACGTGACTGTATTGGTTGGCGGGGTGGGTGGGGCCCGGTTCCTGCTAGGTGTGCGGAGGTTGCTCGGGGCCGATGCGCCCGGTGGTGGGG
>NZ_JBHXWI010000068.1:0-47530 GCF_042671975.1 Rhodococcus sp. NPDC127593
GTACGAATGGACCGCGACCGCCGAATCCATCCTCGCCAAGGTTGCGCGCGGCCGCGTCGCACTGGAAAAGATCAGCTAAATCAGAGACACACCACCAGTGAGGCTTCGCCTCGGACCGCCGAGGTGGGGGTCTTGTCGAGGCGGTGAGCTGCGGTCACGCTGGTGGTCATGGCTGCACTGACAACGGTGAATGATCTGCTCGACGGGCATGTGATGCTCGACGTTGAGTGTCTGGACCGGATCTACCTGAACGCCTATGTGCCGAATCTGCAGGTCGGTGGGCAGGTGGTGTCGTTCATGACCGCACACCTGGGTTACCCGATCCCGTCGCCGGCGATCCTGGAGAGGATCGGCACGGCATTCCGCCGGGCGGTGCGTCGTTTCGCCGACGACAACCACATCCCGGTGGTGGGGTTCGGCAAGCACGACCGCAAGATCGACGTGATGGGGCCGTACCTGAGCAGGCAGGCGAAGACCGGTCGGCCGGGGGTAGCCGCGATCGGGGTCGCACAGGAGTTCGCCCCGGTGTTCACCGCGACCAAACGCACCGGGCGGACCACGGGGGTGTGGTTCTCCTTCACCAAGACCGACCGGCGAGTGACCTGCTACTACTTCTACCTCTGGGACGACGACTTCGGGCCGGCGTTCGTCAAGGTCTGCGCCTACTTCCCGTATCCGGCCAAGATCTGGGTCAACGGGCACGAGTGGGCCAAACGGCAGGCGGCCAAGGCCGGGATCGGCTTCACCGAACAGTCCAACGGGTTCGCCTCCTGCACCGACCCCACTGCACTACAGGCGATCTGCGACCGTCTCGGGCCCGGCACGATTGGGGTGTTCGCCGAACGGTGGTGGTCGATCCTGCCGCTGCCGCTCACCGGTGCCGACCGTGCGGCGGGCTACTGGTGGCAGCTGTCGATGCGGCAGGTCGAGGTCTCGCGCACGATGGTGTTCGATGCGCCCCGGCATGCTCGCGGATTCTTCGAGGCCCTCGTCGCAGACAATCTCTACATCGGCCGCCCGGAGGTCATCGAGCTTATCTTCAAGCGGGGCCAGCGGCGGGGACGTCCGGCGGCCGGGCAGTTCAAGACCAAGATCGTCACCTACGGCACCGAGGTCAATGTCAACGCCTTCTACCGGCACTCGCGGATCAAGCAGTACCTCAATTGCGACGTGAGGTCGCACGCAAGGAGTGGCTATGCCGATTGGAGGGTCAGCCGATGCTGAAGACGTAGCCCGGGTCAGTGTCTGAGACCTGTCCCCACCGTGACGTGCGTGACCGCTGCCGCCAGCGGCGGTCGGGTGCGAAGCTCACGGGAAAGCCCAAGAGATCCCGCTCCGTCCGGGGTCCACAGGCGAGGGGAAGGCTGGGCATGGGGTGAATGCCAGTGAACCCTCGCTGATGCCTCGTTAATTGCACATCCTGGGGCGGGTTGCGACGCCAGGGTGACAGGGACCGGCCGTTGAAAGGCGGCAGGTGGCGGCCAAGGATTGTGCGCGGCCGCGTGGACACCACCGTCCCCGGGGTACAGGGGGCACCCAATCCCAGCCGTGTCTCATGCGTGTGGAACACGGAAACCCCGTCGGGGTCCGCCACGCCCTCGGGGGTGGCGGTAAGCCGGAGGTAACGAAGGCCCAAGTCCCCGGCGGGTACAGGATGCCCAAAAAGCAAATGCCGGCGGCCGAAAGGCGACAGGAAGGCGAACGAGGTCGATCGGCCCTCCGCCGATCGGTTCGTATAACTGGCCGGATACCGGGCCGTGTGCCCGGGCGCGAAAGCGCGCCCACATGGGCAGGTGAGCCTTTGACGACGATCTGCCGAAACAGCTGAAACCCAAGGACAAGTTAGGCGCCTGATGGTGAACGGACCGAAGGACCTCCCGCCGGAGATGGACCTGGACGCGGTCGATTGGGACCGGGTCGAGTGGTCCACCTGCGAGCGGGAGGTACGGCGACTGCGGCAGCGGATCTTCAAGGCGACGCAGGAGGGCGACTGGCCCAGGGTCAGAAGCCTGCAGAAGCTGATGCTGCGTTCCCGGTCGAACACGCTGGTGAGCGTGCGGCAGGTGACGCAGCGCAATGCTGGGCGCAAGACCGCGGGGATCGACGGGGAGGTTGCGCTGACCTCCGAGGCGCGGGCGGATGCGGCGGTGCGCGTGCACTCGAGCACCCCGACCTGGGAGCCCTCCGCGGTCAAGCGCGTGTACATACCGAAGGCATCAAACCGTGCGAAGCTGAGGCCGCTCGGGATTCCGGTGATAATGGATCGGTGTCACCAATCTCGGGTGCGTAACGCGCTCGAGCCCGAGTGGGAAGCCCGGTTCGAACCACGCTCGTATGGGTTCCGGCCGGGCCGCAGCTGCCAGGACGCGATCGGCGCGATCTACGCAACGTGCAAAGGCCCTCGGGCCAAGCGCGTGTGGGCGCTCGACGCGGACCTGGCCTCGGCGTTCGACACGATCGATCACGACCACCTACTCGACACGATCGGGCAGTTCCCGGCCAGGCAGCTGATCCGGGGATGGTTGAAGGCGGGCGTGTTCGAGCCGGGCAAGGGGTTCGCCCCGACCGAGGAGGGTTCTCCTCAGGGCGGTGTGATCAGTCCGTTGTTGATGAACGTCGCGTTGCACGGGCTGGAGGAGGCCGCCGGGGTGCGGTACGCGCCCGGAACTCGTTCCGGGCACACACGGCCAGGCACCCCGGTCGTGATCAGATACGCCGACGACCTGGTCGCGCTCTGCCACACCCGGCAGCAGGCCGAACAGGTCAAGGCGCGGCTCGCGGAATGGCTGGCGCCCAGGGGCCTGCTCTTCAACGAGGGCAAGACGCAGATCGTGCACCTCGGTGAGGAAGGATTCGACTTCCTGGGGTTCAACGTCCGCCGTTACCACTCCAAGCTGCTGATCAAGCCGAGCAAGGCGGCCATCAGGCGGCTCCGGCAACGGCTCGCGTCCGAAATCCGCGCACTGCGCGGATCGAACGCGGCGGCGGTCATCGCCAAGCTCAATCCGATCATTCGAGGTTGGGCAGCCTATTACCGGGGTGTGGTGTCGTCCAAGGTGTTCCACACACTGGATCACCAGATGTGGAAACTCACCTACAAATGGGCGACATGGCACCACAACAACAAGCCGAAGCAGTGGACCGTCGACCACCACTTCGGCAGGCACAACAGGTTCAGAAACGATCGGTGGGTATTCGGCGACCCCGGAAGTGACGCCTACCTGATCAAATTTTCCTGGACCGACATTGTTCGGCACGTCATGGTCCAGGGCGCGGCCTCACCAGATGACCCCGCCCTGGCCGACTACTGGGCCGAGCGGCGACGAAAGGTCAAGCCCCCGTTGGACAACTACACTCTGCGCCTGCTCGCCAGGCAGGACGCGCGCTGTCCGCTCTGCGGGGACCACCTGCTCACCGCCGAACAGCCGCCACAATCCCCGACCGAATGGGAGCGCTGGTGGCTGCACGTCACCCGTCAGGCAATAGCCGCGGACTACCTCGTCCACCACGGGCGACCGGGCCCACCGCACAATGATCCAACCCGCCTCGTGCACGCCTCCTGCCGACGCGGGCTCCACGCCCGCCGAGGTCGGACACCAGCACAGTCAACCTGCACGCCCTCGCGGCTTGCTTGAGCCGTATGCCGCGATGAGTGGCACGTACGGTTCTGAGGGGGGATCGGCGGGGCAACCCGCCGGTCCTACCCGGCGGACGGGCGGGCGCTGCGAATCGAAACCGTCGTCAACGACCCGGGCGACCTGGGCTGCCTACGTCGGCTTCCCAACCTCGACGAACTGCAGACCCGTGCCCGTGCGGTCAACCGTCGCCTGCTCGATACTGAACGTGTCGGCCAGGGTTGCGCCCTTGCGAGTCCAGCCTTTGAGCGGATCGCACGCCCCACCCTCACCGAGGACGGCAGGAGGGCCCCGGCTCTGCGGTTCGGCGACCCTCGGGTCCAGGCCCTGGCCGGCGCCCTGTGCACCACCACCCTCGCCGTAACCGGCATCACCAACAAGCGCCTGCGAGCCTTGATGACCGGACTGCTCGGCGGTGCGAACTACTCCATGAACCAGGCCAGCTACGACCTGGCCCGCCTCCGGACAAACGGGCTCATCACCCGCATCCCGGGCCGAAACACCTACCGCCTCGACCCAGACGGCCTCCGATTCGCGATCTTCTACACCAAGGTGCACGACCGGGTGCTGCGCCCCCTGCTCGCCGCCGACCAACCGCCGGCTCCATTCGAAATCCGTAAAGCACTGCACACCATAGATATTCACACCGAACCGTGCATCGATAACGCCAGGCTGCTGCCCACAGCAGCTTGAAACTCGAGACAACTCTCGTACACCTAGCGACCAAGGTTCGCTAGCAGGAACCCATGACTACCCGGGACTCCCATTGACTACGGCCGGCCAACTCCTTCAGCCGACCGGCAGCGCGCCCCTACCGAGGGTGCAATGTGCTCCTCCGCTTTGGCGGCCGTATCGTCTGCACCACCAGATGCGGTAGGGGGAACTTGCGCCCGCCGTCGGACCGCCGCCACGCCATCTCCTGGAAGCGCCACTCGCGGGAGACCGGTACCGGCTCACTCTAGATTGTGGCTTGTCTCAGCCGCTTCAGCCGCGTGCAGCAGCGACCGCGTCGCGCGGGTCGTCCAGGTCGCGGTTGATCGGGTCGGGGGTGATGTAGGTGGTGCCGATGGTGATGAGGGTCAGGATGCACAGGTACCCGGCGATGAATACCCACGATCCGAGTCCGGCGCCGGGGACGTCCGGTCCGCCGTCGGAGGCGACGACCGCCGCGATGATCCAGGCGCCGATCAGCGGGGCGATACCGCCGGAGAGGACCGCGGAGATCTCACGGGCCACCGACACGCCGAGGTAGCGCTGGCGGGAGCCGAACAGCTCGCACATGAATGCGCTCTGTGAGCCGAACATTCCCCAGGTTCCGATTCCGAGCGCCAAGGAGATGACGGTGATGGTCAGCACCACGCTGCCCTGGCTCAGCGCCCACCAGATCGGGAACGCGGACACCAGCTGGAAGTAGGCGAAGGCGCGGTAGGTCTTGACCCGGCCAAACCGGTCGGAGAGCTTGCCGGCGATCGGGATCACGATGGAGCCGAGGGAGGCGGCGAAGACCAGGGAGAGGGCACCGATGGGGCCCTTGATGCCGACCGCGGCGCTCGTGACGTAGGCGACCGCGAGGGCCTGGTACATCGAGGACGAGCCGTTCTCGGCCAGGCGCAGGCCGATGCCGCGCAGCAGGGACGGGCGCGAATACTCGAGCAGGTTGTGCAGCGGCCGCTCGTCGATCTGGTCGCGGACCTCGAGCTTCTTGAAGGTCGGTGACTCTTTCAGGTTGACCCGCAGGTACATCGCGACGCCGAGGATGACGACGCTGGCCAGGAACGGCACCCGCCACAGCCAGGTGTCGGTGATCTCGCTGTGGCCGCGGTAGACGAGGAAGTAGACCAGGGCCGCGGTGACGGTGCCGACCTGCACACCGAGGAACGGCAGCGAGGCGTAGAAGCCGCGCTTCTTCGGCGGGGAGTACTCGGTCATCAAGATGGAGGCACCGGCCATCTCCGCGCCGGCGCCGAGGCCCTGGACGATACGCAGCAGGATCAACAGGGCCGGGGCGAGCATGCCGACCCCGCCGGAGTACCAGTCGCCTTCGTTGCCGTGGTAGGTCGGCAGCAGGCCGATGCAGGTGCTGGCCACGCCCATCATGATGATGGTGGCCATCAGCACGAACTTGCGGCCGAGGCGGTCACCGAGCCGGCCGAAGAACACCCCGCCCAGTGGGCGGACGGCGAAACCGATGAAGTACGTGGCGAAACTCAGGACCAGCCCGGTCGAGGCATTGCTGGAGGGAAAGAACAGCGGCCCGAATACCAGCGCGGACGCGAGGCTGTAGAGGGCGAAGTCGTAGTACTCGAGGGCGCTTCCCACGGATGCGCCCCACGCTGCTTTGCGGAGGTCTTTCGTGGTGACCACCGGGATGTCCGTGTGGGCTTCGGGGTCCGCCGTGGACGGTGAGTGTGGATTGAGGGTCATGGTGTGCCAATCCGGTCGAGGATCTGCTGGGGAGCGAGGAGGGGGAGGGCTACGAGTTGGTGAAGGCCGGTGTGGTCTTGTTCTGGAATGCGGTGACGCCGATCGCGAAGTCGTTGGTCGAGGCGGTGAATCCGCTGGCGAGGGCTTCGAGGATGGCCGACGGTGCACCGGCCGCGGCCGCGTCGACGAGTTGTTTGCTGACTTGTACTGCGGCGGGGGCGCCTTCGAGGATACGGTCGACGAGCTCGTCGGTGGCCGCGCCGATGTCGTCGCGGTCGGCGACCGCGGTGAGCAGGCCCCACGCCAGGGCCGTGTCGGTGTCGAGTTGGCGGCGGGTGAAGATGAGCTCCTTGGCCCGGGCGGCGCCGATCACGTTGGTCAGCCGCGCGGTGCCGCCCCAGCCGGGGATGGTGCCGAGACTGGTTTCGGGAAGTCCGAGGCGGGCACCGGTGGCACCGACCCGAAGGTCGCAGGCGAGGGCGAGTTCGAGTCCGCCGCCGACGGCGATCCCGTCGACGACTGCGATCGTCGGCTGATGCAGCTGGGCGAGGAAGTTGAACACCCGGTGGCCCTCGGCGATCCAGCGTTTCCACATCTGGGCCGGGGTGAATTGTGCGAACTGGGTGATGTCGGCGCCGACGCAGAATGCCTTGTCGCCCGCGGTTTTCAGCAAAACTACCTGGGCGTCGGAGTTCTCGATGGCCCGCAGTTCGGTGTAGAGGTCGTCGAGCAGCTCGAGGGTGAGGGCGTTGAGCTTGCGGGGTCGGTCGATCAGGATGGTCGCGACTCGGCCGGCACGGTCCCAGTTCACGTCGATGCGGCCGACGTTCTGGTGGATCTCAGTGGTGTTCATGAATAGTCCCTCTATCGGTCGGTGCGCGGTCAGCTCTGCAGTGCCTGCATGCGCGGGTGCGCGGGCAGCGGGGTGAGGGTCAGGCCCTGGACGTGCGGGGAGAACAACTCCGGCGCCATGGTCTTCATATCCGGGTCGACGAGCAGGTCGAATTCGGACTTGTCGAGGATGTCGCGCTGCAGGTCCACGCCGGGGGCGATCTCGATGACGGTCAGTCCCTCGGGGCGCAGTTCGAGGACTGCGCGTTCGGTGACGTACAGGACCTTCTGGCCGTTGGCGAGTGCTCGCTTGCCGGAGAACGTGGGCGAGTCGACTTCCTTGACGAACTTCGTATGCGGGCCGTCGGCACGGATCTGCAGCGCGCCGCCTTCGATACCGATGTCGCGGCGGCCGGCGGTGAAGGAGCCGACGAACACGATTGACGGTGCGGCGGAGGTGATGTCGGCGAACCCGCCGACACCGGCGGTGACGTGCCGGCGCTTGGGGAGGCTGTGCACGTTGACGTTGCCGTGCTGATCGATTTCGAGGAAGGACAGCAGGGTGTGCTCGAATCCACCACCTTGCAGCAGGGTGAACTGGTCCGAGCTCTGCATGATCGCATCCGGATTCTGGGCGACACCGAAAACGAAGTCCAGCAGCGGAACACCGCCGACCGGGCCCTGCTCGATCACCCAGGACACCGCGTTGGCGAGTCCCTCCTCGACGAGGACGTGGGGAACCAGCGCGGAGACACCGAAACCGACGTTGGCGATCTCGCCGGACTGCAGCTCGGCCGCGGCGCGGCGGGCCATGATCTTCTCGAGGGTGAACGGCACCGGGGCGAGGGTGCTCAGCGGGCGACGCAGCTCACCGGAAATGGCTGGGTCGTACTGGGTTTGGGTGGTCTGCAACTGATCCGGGGCCAGCACGAGGGCGTCGACGAGGATGCCCGGCACCTGCACCGCCTGTGGGCTCAGGCTGCCGCCGTCGGCCAGGTACTTAACCTGGGCGATGACGATGCCGCCGTTGTTGTGGGCCGCGTAGGCCAGGTCGAGGGCCCCGAGCGGGGACGCCTCTTCCTCGAAGGTGAGGTTGCCGTGGGTGTCGGCGGTGGTGGCGCGGATGATCGCCACATTCGGTATTAGGGCGTCGTAGAACAGCCATTCCTGACCGTCGAATTCGTGCACGCGGACGAAGGCGTCCGGGGTGACGGTGTTCATCCGGCCGGCGCTGATCCGTGGGTCGACGAAGGTGTCGAGTCCGACCTTGGTCAGCACGCCGGGTTGTTTCGCGGCGGCCGCGCGGTGCAGCTGATACAGCACACCGGAGGGGAGGTTGTAGGCTTCGATCTCGTTGTTCTCGATCATCTGCCAGATACGGGGCGGCTCCGCTGATGAGGGGCCGGATGGATACGAACCGGCGACCACCCGAGACAGCAGACCAGGCCGGGCGATGTGGTCGATGCCCTTGATGCCCCACATGTCGCCGGCCGCGATCGGGTGCACGCTGGTCAGGTTCTTCGGGGACTGGGTCTCTTCGTAGCGCTGTCCGAGGCCGCCGAGCACCGCGTCCGGGCAGCCCAGGCCCGACGACGAGCTGACGGTGACGATGTCGCCGTCCTGGACGAGGTCGGCGGCGTGGCGGGCGGAGAGTACGCGGGGGGTGTGCATCATCTGGCTCCTAGCTGTGAAAGCGCTTACTTGTCGGTTATGGGTATAGATGTGCGGTGGGGCGGCGTCCGGAGGCGCGGAGGTGTGCCTATTGGCGGCGAGGACGCCAGGCGGCGGTGGACGCGCGCACTCGTAGCGCGGGCTCGACGAGCTGGTGACTGAACGGAGTGGCGGCAGCTGCGGTGTCGCCAGTGGCGACGGACTGGCCGATGCGTTCGAGGATCAATTCGCCGCACTTCTCCCCGATCTTGGTGGGGAAGGTGGCAACGGTGGTCAGTGGCGGTGTGCGGTGTGCGGATCCGGCGATGTCGTCGAAGCCGCCGACGGCGATGTCGCGGCCGGGCTCGAGGCCGCGGCGGGTCAGTTCGGCGTAGACGCCGACGGCGACGATGTCGCTGTAGGCCACGATCGCGTCCGGGATCTCACCGCGGTCGAGCAGTCGGCGGGTGGCGTCGGCGCCACCGTCCGGGGTGGCCTCCCCGTAGAGGCCGTCAGTGGCGTACATGGTCATGTCGGATCCGGCGATGGCGGCGAGGAAGCCCTGCTCACGCTCGCGGCGGGCGGAGGTGTGCTGGGGGCCTCCGACCATGGCCACCGTCCGCGCGCCCATCGAACGCAGGTGGTGGCCGAGCAGGCGTCCGGCTTCGACGTTGTCGGCACCGACGTAGTCGTGGCTGAGGTCGAAGTGTCGGGCCAGCAGTACCAGCGGGATGCCGCTCGACGCGAGCAGGTCGTCGATCTCCGTCGCCTGGGTGTCGCCCGCCGGCAGCAGGATCAACCCGTCGATGCTGCGTTCGACGAGCCGGTCGAGGAGCCGCCGCTGGCGGGCCGGGTCGTCGCGGCTGTAGCCGATGAAGACGGCGTAGTTGGCGCGGTCGGCGACGTCCTCGAGGGTCATGGCGAGTTCGGCGAAGTAGGGGTTCTGCACCTCAGTGACCACCAGGCCGAGGGTCATCGACCGCGGGTTGCGGAGCATGGCGGCGTGTCGGTTATAGACGTATCCGAGGGTCTTCATCGACTCACGCACGCGGCGTGTGGTCTCCGGTGCGACGCTCGGGCTGTCGTTGAGGACGAGGGACGCCGTCGACCGGGACACGCCGGCGTGGCGACTGACGTCGGAGAGGGTGACTCGCCCCATGGCCGCGGTCCTTTCTCTCATCCTGTGTGACCTGCGATACAGACCATACACGACGACCTGGAGCGATCCAAGAGCGTGTTTCACCAGTTCGTAGGATATTTCAGGCGCCGGACCGGCATCTGGCCGGTCATCTGCGGAGATAGGAATGGATCGATCCAGATCCCACTGTCAGGTTTCTGGTTGGTCGGTGTGCCGCAACCCGCCGATGAAGGCGCGGATCCACGGACGTCGGTCTAGGAATGGCCACATACTGGGGTCGACCAACGCGGTAAGCGATTTCTTGAAGTTGCGCCCCGTGCCCTCTACGGTGAGCTGGGGCGCCCGCGAAAAGCGTGGCCCCAGGCCGCGAGATCTTCGTCCACCGCGGGGAGAGATTCGCCCCGCACGGCAGCGCGGCAGCGCGGCGCTCCGCTCAGCGTGGCGAACGTAGTCACCCCCGAAGGATTCATGGGAGCAAATATGCAAACGATGAGAAGTGTTCAGGTCCGCGCCCATTCCGACGTTCTCGTCATCACCAGGGCCGGCTGGGCGTCGTGACTGCAGAGATCGTCACGATTGCGTCATTAAAAGTGGGGGATACTGCGACTCGACGGTTCGTGGTCGATGCGGATGCGGTGGATGCCTACGCCGACCTGTCGGACGACCACAATCCGATCACGATCCACGTCGACGCAAAGTATGCGGCGTCGACGCCGTTCGGAAGACGGGTTGCGCACGGGATGCTGGTGGCCGGCTATGTCCAGTCGGCACTGACCGCCCTCGTCGCTCCCGGCGGGGTCTCGAAGAGCTACACCTTCGAACTCCATGCGCCGACATTCGTGGGCTCGGTCGTCGATGCCGCGGTCACCTGCGTGGAGGTCGATCCGCATACCGGCCGTGCCTATTTCGACCTGGCGATCACGGATGTCGGCACCGGCAAGGCCGTGATCTCCGGGCGGGCCGTCGTGGCGTTCAAGAAGGCGGCGTCCACCGGCTGACGGTTTCGCGGTTTCGGCCGCACTTCTCGCTGACGAGCCCGAGCGGATATGCCCGCTGGGGCTCGTCAGCGTCCTTTGTCTACCGCGGTGGCCACTTGTGATTTTGAAATAGATTGCAGCCGAGTCTATCCCGGAGTGTCTGGTCAACCACGTCCTGATTGCGTAAGGCGGCAACTTCGGCGCACTCCCTTGACCGCCATAGTGATGTGGATTACATTAAGCGCAATCCACACTATGGATAGAGGTCCACAATATGGAAACGCCCGGAGCGCAGAGCGCGTACCGCCTTCTCGACGTCCTGACCCGAGTGTCCCTCCACCCGGAGGGGATTACCGCTAGTGACATCGCGAAGGCAACAGACCTGACCGTCCCCACGGCGCACCGACTGCTGCGCGTCCTACGTGACCGCGGCTTCGCAGTGCAGGACGCGGCGTCGGGAAAATACTCTCCCGGACCGCAGATTCAGGTACTTGCGGGCGAGAGCGTCGATCGCTACGCGCTCGAGGATCTGGGCCGGCCGCTGCTGGCAGAACTGCGCGACGTCACCACCGAGACGGTATTCATGTCGGTGCGTCGCGGCCTACGGTTGACCTACCTGGTCTGCATGGCCTCGTCACATTCCGTCCAGATGTATGGCGAACCGGGACAACTTATTCCGCTGCACGCCACTAGTCAGGGCAAGGTGATTCTCGCGTTTCTCCCGTCCGGGGTCGGCGATCGGATCATCGACCAACTGGACCTGACGCGATACACCGACTCGACCATCACCGACGCCGCCGAGCTGCATCGAGTGATGGACGACGTCCGCCGCGACGGATACGCCCTCAGCCTCGAAGAACGTGAGCTCGGAGTGCGCTCCATCGCCGCACCCGTCTTCGACGCCACCGGCGCCGTGGTCGCAGCGATCTGCGTGGGTGGCCCGATCTTCCGTGTCACCGAATCCGACCTTCGCTCACGATTCGCCGATCTCGTGCTGGACACCGCCGCGAAACTCACCACCGAACTCTCTCGAATCAGACGGCCATCCATCGGCGCCGACACACTCCTCCCCATCGACTAGCACCGAGTAGCTCTACCGCACAACATATTTGCCACTCCCACCGCTGCAACCACAGCGGTCGGACTAACACGCCTCGAGTAGGCCCCTCCGCCAGAAGGAACCCCCCATGAAGAAAACCCGTGCTCTGATTCCCGCACTTGCCTGCGCGGCGACTCTGGTTGCTGGAACGGCGTGCAGCGCGAATGTCAACAACAACGCCACTACCGCCGACACCCAGGCCGCCGACGTGGTGGTCGACGACGGCGGATGCGCCAAGAACCACGATCAGATCGCCGAGATCCAAAAGAAGCTCGCAGGCAACATCTACGGAATCGCCGCCGCGAACTCGGACAAGGAAACCAACACCAACCCCGAACCACTCGGCGCCGACGACCCGATCAAGATCACGTTTTCGATCGAAGGACTCAGCCACCCGTTCCTCGTCAAGCAGAAGCAGCTCGCCGAAGAAGCCGCCCGCAAGCTCGGTGTCGACATCAACGTCATCAGCGCCAATGACGACGTCAACCAGCAGTTCAACGACATCCAGACCGCCGTCGCACAGGGCACGGATGCGCTGATGATGATGCCCGCAAACACCGAAGGACTCAGCGCCGTCCTGTCGCAGGCCTCCACGGCCGGGGTGCCGTACTTCTTCACCCAGAAAGGCATGCTGGGAGTGAAGCCGGCCTCGCAAGTCCTGGCGCCCTACGCCACCGAAGGCCAGCAACTCGGCGAATGGGTCGTCGACCACTACGCCGGACAACAGGACATCAAGGTCGCCGTGATTTCCGGCATTCCCGGAGACGCATCGAGCGATGCGCGGGTCGGTGCGTTCATGCTTCCCCTGCTGCGGGCCTGCATGTTCGACATCGTTGCCGAGCAGCCCGGCAACTACCGTCGCGCCGATTCGGAGAAGGCCGCCCAGAACATGCTCGCCGCGAACCCGGATGTCAACCTGGTGTTCGGCGCCAACGACGAGGCGGCACTCGGCGCAGTCGCCGCATTGCAGTCCAGCGGACGGACCGGAGTCGACGTCGTCGGCGCCGACGGCGAGACCGACATGTTCACCGCAATCGAGAGCGGACAGACGCTCGCCACCGTCATCCACAAGCCCACGGCCGGGATCCTGGTCGAGGAGGTCGTCAAGTACCTTCGCGGCGAGGAGGTTCCGCAGTTCAAGGTCTTGGACGAGGAGCTGGTGACCAGGGACGGCACCGCAACCACGCAACCCGCATTCTGAGCTCGGGAGCACTCATGACAACCACCACCCCGGTACCCGGCGCGTCGAAGCCGTCGACGGCTTCAACAGACACCGCACGGACACGCCTCCTCGACGGTCACGCCGTCAAGCAACTCGCCCAGCTCGGCCCCGTGGTCGCATTGGTCCTGCTCGTTGCGTTCTTCTCGGTCCAGGCCCCGAACTTCATTACGGCCAACAACCTCACCAATGTGCTCCAGCAGGTTTCGATAACCGCGATCGCGGCCGTCGGTGCCACCGTCGTGATTCTCGTTGCCGGGATAGACCTGTCGGTCGGATCGATCGTCGCCCTGACGGGCAGCGTCGCGGCGCTGTATCTCCAGCATGCAACACTGTCGACCGGAATGTCGGCCGTCGCGGCCATCGCCATCACGCTCGTTGCTGCTATCGGCTGCGGACTGCTCAACGGTGTGCTCGTCACGGTTGCGAAAGTGCCGGCCTTCATCGCTACGCTTGCCACCCTGACGGCTCTACGCGGTATCGCCCTGCTGATCACCGACAGCTACCCGATCTCGATCAACAACTCCGCCTTTACCCAAATCGGCATCGGCAAGGTCGGTCCGATTCCCGTGCCGGTGCTCATCATGGGCGTCACCTTCGCTGTCGGATACGTGGTCCTGCACCGGCTGAAGATCGGCCGGCGCATCTACGCCGTTGGTGGCAACAAGGAAGCCGCACGCCTGTCCGGTATCCGAGTGTCACGAGTTCTGTTGTTCGCTTTCGTGTTCGCCGGATTCTGCGCCGGGGTGGCATCGCTGATCCTCGCCGCCAAGCTTTCCTCCGGGCAACCGGCCGGAAGCATCGGCTTCGAACTCGATGTCATCGCCGCAGTCGTCGTCGGCGGAACCAGCCTCTTCGGGGGGCGGGGCAGACTGGCCGGCACGTTCCTCGGCGCACTGGTCATCGCAGTCCTCGGAAACGGGTTGACCCTGATGAATGTGCCGTTCTACTGGCAGCAGATCGTCACCGGCGCCGTCGTTGTCGCCGCAGTGGTGCTCGACCGGGTCACCCGTGGGGAGCCGGGCGAATGACCGTCGACACCGCCGTCCGAACCGGATTGCTCGAAGCCCGCGGAATCTCGAAGCGTTACGCCGGCGTTGCTGCTCTCGAGGGCGTATCGATCACCCTCGAGCCCGGCATGATCCATGCCTTGATCGGCGAGAACGGTGCAGGAAAGTCGACGCTGTCGAAGATCCTGTCAGGCTTCGCGGCCCCGGACGAGGGCGAGATCCTCTTCGGCGGCGACCCGGTGTCGATCAAGAGCCCGGCGCAGGCCGCCGAGCATGGAATCGCTATCGTGCACCAAGAACTGTCGGTGATCGGTTCGGTGTCGGTGGTCGAGAACGTCCTGGTCGGCGCCGAACCGTCGCGTTGGGGCTTCGTGGATCGAAAAGCCCTGTCAGCCGAGGCATCACGCTATCTCGGCCGAGTCGGATTGACGGTCGATCCCCGGCAGGCCGCCGGCCGATTGTCGATCGCCGAACAGCAGTTGGTCGAAATTGCCCGCACCCTCGCGCTCGACGCCCGGGTCATCTTCTTCGACGAACCGACCTCGTCCCTTCCCCACGACGACTCTCGACGGCTCCTCGGGCTGCTCCGTGAACTGCGCGATGCCGGCACCGCGGTGGTCCTGATCAGCCACGATCTACCGGAAGTACTCGAATACTCCGATACCATCACCGTGTTGCGCGACGGTCGCCACATCATTACCGCTCCGACCGCCGAGTTCACCGAAGACTCGTTGATCAAGCACATGATCGGCCGCGATCTCGGCGCGCTCTATCACGGGCACACCAGCGCACCGGCGTCGTCCGTCGATCCGATCCTGACCGTTACCGAGATCCAAGCACCTGGGGTGCGAGGGGCAACCCTGCACGTCGCGCCGGGTGAGATTCTCGGTATCGGTGGGCTGGTGGGTAGTGGACGCACCGAGGTGCTACAAGCGATCTTCGGAGCAACGCGGATCACTGCGGGCATGATGATGCTCGACGGCACCGAGTACACCGCCTCGCATCCGCACGAAGCGATCGAGTGTGGGATCGGCCTCGTCCCCGAAGACCGCAAGGACCAGGGACTTCATCTCGGACTGTCGATCAGCTCCAACATCGAGTTGGCCAGTCTCGCGCAGATGAGTAGCGGACCGTGGTTGCGGCGCAGACGCGGGACCAAGATCGTCGACAAGTTCTTCGGCGAACTCCGCATCAAGGCGGCGAGCGCCGCGCTGCCGGTCGGTGCCCTGTCCGGCGGCAACCAGCAGAAGGTGGCGCTCGCCAAGGTGCTGGCCACCAACCCACGTGTCCTGCTGCTCGACGAACCGACCCGTGGCATCGATGTCGGTGCGAAAGCCGAAGTGCACAGACTCATTCGCGAACTGGCAGACAACGGCATCGCGATCATCATGGTGTCTTCCGTGCTACCCGAACTTCTCGGCGCCTCGGATCGAATCGTAGTCATGCGCGGCAGACGAACAGTAGGCGAGCTCTCTCGGGCGGATGCCACCGAGGAATCGGTGATGCGAATGGCATTTCAAGGTGCGATCACATGAGCGCACCGGTGGCCGTCGTGACCGGCGCGGATGGCGGGTTGGGCGGTGCCGTGACACGCCGCCTGCGGAAGGACGGATTCCGTCTCGTACTCGGACATCGACCGGGGACCGAACCCCTGCCACTCGAGTCTCCCGACGCAGCGGTGACGGTATCCACCGATGTGACGAAGCAGCGTGACATCGAAGCGCTGATGCCTCGGTGAAAGGGCGTGTGCGCACGTATGTGTTGCACCAGCAGCTGCTGGAGAATTTGCCGCCGCCTCCGGCACCTGTGCTCGACGTCGGCGGCGGTGCGGGTCATCAATCGTTTCCGCTCGCCCTGGCCGGTTACGACGTGACATTGCTCGACCCGTCGTCGGCGATGCTGGACAAAGCCCACCAGCGACTCCAGCGGCTGCCTGGTGAGGCCCAGCGGCGGGTGACGCTCGTGGAGGCCGACGGCGAGAACGCCGACGAGGCGGTGAAGGGGCAACGCTTCGCCGCCGTGTTGTGTCATGGCGTGCTCGGGTACCTGGAGCAGCCGGAGCCGTTGGTCGACCAGCTGTGCCGATGCGCTGCTGCCGGTGGCGTCGTCTCGATCATGACGGGCAACGCCAAGGCGATGGCGGTGCGCCCGGCCCTGGAACAGCGGTGGGACGACGCTCTGGCATCGTTCGACGCCCGGGGCGAGATCGGGGTGCTGGGAGTGCCGACTCGCGCCGACACGGTGGAGGAACTCAGCGAACTCGTGCAGAGCCGCGGCGTGGAGCCAGTGCGCTGGTATGGAGTGTGGCTGTTCGTCGACTGGCTCGATTTCAGTGGAGCCCACTTGGACCCGGACGATTCGAAGCAGGTGGAAGCGGCGGCCGCGGTCGAACTCGAAGCCGGCCGACGAGATCCCTACCGCCAACTCAGTCGCGTCTTTCATCTGGTGGGTCGCAAAGGTCGACCATGACCCGACGCCGTGGCCGCCCCGGCAGCGATCGACCTCATGGCGTCGGCTGCCCCGGATCATTCGGCGATGAAGTGCGTCATCGTCTTGGTGACCCTCTTCAAGGAATCGACGCCGCTCCTCTCTTGCTTTCCCGCATGTGCCGTGACGCACCCCTGGACGCCGATATCGAACTGCATGCCGAGTGTGCGTCGATACTGGAATCGATGATTCAGCTGATGCGGATGAGTTTCTTGTTCACGAATTCATCGATCCCGTACTTGCCGAGTTCGCGACCGAAACCGGAGCGCTTGACGCCGCCGAACGGCAGCTCAACTCCTTCGGCACCAACGGCATTGACGAACACCATGCCCGCCTCCAGTGAGTCGGCGACACGGTGGGCCTGATCGGGGTCGGTAGTGAACACATACGAGCCGAGACCGAACGGGGTGTCGTTGGCTAGCTCGACGGCCTCTTCCTCTGAACGCACCTTGTAGACAGTCGCAACCGGCCCGAACAGTTCCTCCCGGTAGGTACGTGAGTCCCGTGACACATTCGTCAGCACGGCGGGTGGGAAGAAGGCACCCTGCCGTTCCCCTTCCGACACCAGTGTGGCGCCCTCGGCGATCGCCTGCTGTACCTGCTCGGACAGCCGGTCGGCGGCGGCGACCGACGACAGCGGCGCGAGTCCTTGTGCCGTGGCGAGCACCTCGGTGGTGAATCTGCCGACGAAGTCGTCGTAGAGGTCGTCGGCGATGATGAATCGCTTCGCGGCGTTGCAGGCTTGTCCGGTGTTCTCGAAACGACCTTCCACTGCCGCTTTTACGGTGGCGTCGAGGTCATCGGAACTGAGCACGATGAACGGATCAGAACCGCCGAGTTCCAGTACCACCTTCTTGAGGTTGCGGCCGGCGATCTCGGCGACGGCTGCACCGGCACGCTCGGATCCGGTCAATGACACGCCCTGGACCCGCGGGTCGGCGATCGCGTCGGCGATTTGCTCGTTGGTGGCGTAGACGTTGACGTAGGCGCCCTCCGGATATCCGGCGTCGGTGAAGATTTGGTTTAGTGCCGCCGCCGATTCCGGACACTGCGGTGCGTGTTTGAGCACGATGGTGTTGCCCAGTGCCAGATTCGGACCCGCGAACCGGGCGACCTGGTAGTAGGGGTAGTTCCACGGCATGATCCCGATCAGCACGCCGATCGAGTTTCGGCGGATCAGCGCGGTACCCTCACCCTCGACCAGGTCGATCGGCTCGTCGGCCAGGAACTTCTCGGCGTTGTCGGCGTAGTACTGGTAGATCGCGGCGCTGAAGTCGACTTCCCCCAACGACTGGTCCAGCGGCTTACCCATCTCCCGCTGGATGATCTTGGCCAGTTCGTCGCGGCGTTCGGTGTGTAACGCGGCGACCTTCCTGAGCAGTCCGGCGCGCTCGACCACCGTGGAGGGCCGCGACCACTCACGGTGCGCCTTCTCCGCCGCGGACAACGCCGCCTGCATCTGCTCGTCGGTCGCGGTCGGATATTCGCGCACCGTCTTTCCGGTGGCGGGGTCCACAACTGCGTACAGGCTCATGTTCACGTCTCCTCGGAAGGGTGGGGCATTCCAGTATCGCTCGCGAAGTGCGCCGGGGGTGGTTTCTCACGAGTAGATCGCCCGGTTATGTCGCGTCGACGTCGCGACCGATGGAGATGCGCCGGCCCTCGGCATGGTGGGGGAGTCGATCCACGTGTCCGCTTCGGTGGCGGACGAAGCGTCATGGCTGTCGACCGTGTCCTGAGCCTTCCGTCGGCCTCACAGGCGCCCGAGTCGCGAGGTGGGGATGGCCTGCCTCTGCAGGTCGCTTATTCGCTGGGGCCACGTAGTGAGATCGTTCACTGTTGAGCAGGCAGATGGTGTGGGGGTATAGGCTTAGTACATCGGAATGGTTGTCGCGTCGAGCGTGTCGGCTCAGGCGTTCCCGATTCGAAAGTATGCCGGCCGGTTCGCGGTCGATGCAAGGAGCGTCCATTTGATGCCAATGGCTACAGGCACGCACGACCAGGCGCCACGCAGATCCGCACCGCGCGAACATCTCCCAGGGTGGGCACGCCGTCTTCTCGGATCCGACGCTGACACCTTCATGCCGATCGCGCCTACGGCACCATGCGGACCGCGACACATTTCGACACCGATTTCCTCGGTCGCCATCGCCCCACCCGACCGCACCCAAATACATCTGAATCAAGGAACAAATATGGCCATCGATCACGACAAGTCCGAACTCCCACTCTTTTCTGCGCAGCGAACGCTGACCCACAGCACCCCGCATCAGCCCGTCTCCGAGGCGCCGCGTACCGGTGATTCACCCACGCCGACATCCGGCGAGATCCACCGGTCACTCTTCAGCGACGGGTAGGTAGACGCTGCAACCTCGAAATCGGGACGCGAACGGGGTAACTCCGCCGCGAGTACTGCGTCAATCGGGCGTGCTGGTGGCCGAGAGTGGAGGACGCGTGGGGTGTTGTGCCGGTGTCTATTTCGCTGAACCGAACAGCTCTGCGAGTGTGTCGACGCGTGCCCGCCGGTTGTCGGGGGCGAGTCGTTGCCCGTGGGTGAGGACGGACATGCCGTGTAATGCGCTCCAGAAGAGCTCTGCTTTGGTCTCCGCGTTCCGGGTTTGGTCCCCACCGACGGCCGACACGAGGACGGTGAATGCGTCACGAAGTTCCGGCGGTGTGGATTCGTGGGCGAAGCGCACTCCCAGTTGCATCGAGAACATCGCTTCGTAGGTGGCGGGGTTCTCGGTCGCGAAGTCGAGGTAGGCGCTGATGAACTTCGTCAGACGATCGGCGTCGCCGGCCTCGTCCAGCACCTGCCGCATTATGTGTGTGAAGTCTCGGAAGCCGAGGAGCGCGACCGCGCTGACGATGCCGTCCCTGCCGTCCGGAAAGTGGCTGTAGAGCACGGGAGGGCTGTATTCGATCTCGTTGGCGAGACGGCGAGTCGTTACGGCCGGCCAGCCGTCGTTTTCGGCGATGGCGCGGGCGCAGTCGACGATCCTGCGCTCGCGATCTTGCTTTTCCCTTGCTTTGCGTTCTCGAACTCCCACGACCAAAGTCTATCACTGGTAGAGTTCCGTCCATCATTAATCTATCGGTGATAGAGATACTTCAGACGGAAGGAACGGCAATGCTCGCCTGGATCGGACTCGTCATCAGCTGGATAGGGGCCCTCGGAATCATGGGGATCGGTGCGGCCTACCTTGCAAAGAACGAGAAGAATGCCGCGGGATTCGGGCTTCCCACCAACCCCGCAGCCGACGCCCGCGGCTGGTGGCAAGTGAAGGGGATCCGCGACGTCACCAGTGGTCTTCTGGTGATCGTCTTCACCTTCGCGGCCCGCGACCAACTCGCCTTGCTGGTGCTTCTACTTGCCGTGACTCCGCTCGGCGATATGTGGATCGTGCTGTCGAACGGTGGTGACCGGAAAGCCGCGTTCGCGATCCACGGTGCTACGGCAGTGGCTCTGATCGTGGCCGCTGTACTGCTGGCCGTCTGACCGAAAACGAAACCAGGAGAATGCGATGACCGACAACTGCACCGAACGAGCAGTATCCGTGTCCACTGAGCGTTGCGAGGTGGTCGGGAACGACTCGGCTTCGATGTGTTTGCTCTTCGATTCCTCGGCTACGGGCGGTTCACTCAGCTCACTGAAGGTCCGACTCCGAGCCGGAGCCGATGGCGCAGTCCCACACTTCCACAAGCGATCGTCGGGGTTGCTCTACGTCATCGACGGTGAACTACAAGTGATGGCCGGTGACCGAATCATGACCGTCGAGGCCGGGGGGATCCCTGGTGGTGCCCGAACTGATGCCACACGCATTCGGCGCGTTACCGGATTCCGCGGCTAGGGTGCCGATCGTGCTCACTCCCGGAATCGAACGGTTCGAGTACTTCCGATTGCTCGGCAGGATCCAGGCCGGGGACGCCACGCTCGACGAACTTGCGGCAGCGCAGAACGAGTTCGACAACCACTTCGTCGATGCGCCGTGGTGGTGGCGGGAACGCAACGGTGCCCGCCGTCAGGGCTAGGGGATCGGGCTGGTCGTGACGTGGCGATCAGTGGTGAGTGCGCGACAAGCTCGATCAGCGATCAGGCTTCCCGGGTGACGCCGCCTCGAGGAACCGGTCCCGGTCGACGATCGCCCGGTCGATCTCGCCCGACGCGACAACTTTCCCCGAGCTATCGGTCGCCCGCACGGTGAAGGTAAGGCGGTGGCCCACAGCGGCGGCTGGTGGCTCGGCGGCGATCTCGACGCTGGCACCAACCGGTGTCGGGCCGCGGTGCTCGATTCGGACAGCGGTCCCGACTGTCGTCTGGCCCGCACTGATGAACGATGCAGCGCAAGCGACGGTGGCCGCCTCCATCCATGCAATCAGCCGGGGGGTCGACAGCACCGGAACGTCACCGCTGCCCAATGCGGTCGCGGTATCGGACTCAACTACCTCGTAGCGCACGCCAATACAGTACGCCAGGCGCGGCCGACCACCTGGCGAACACTTCCGCCCCCGGCTTTCACGGTGGCCGCAGCATCGCAAAGACGTGTGCGCCCGGACATTCCGTGGCGATATCTTCGATTCCGGATTGCCGATCGTCGCGATGGTGCGTCTGAGACACTGGCTGCTGAGGCGAGAGCGAGCGCACTGGCTGCGCAGCGGCCCAGGCGCCACTATCGTCACGACACGGGACTACGAGGGGGATCGCGAAAGTATGCCGGGGATCGATGGGCACTTGGACTCGAGGCAGCGCGCGGGCGCGAGGTTTGCACGGCGTACGCGATTTGTCGCCCTCGTCGGCGGCCTCACCGCCACACTCGCCCTGGGGGCGGTACCGCTCGCCACCGCACAGCCGGCACCGGGTGACGATCTTCGCTGGGGGTCCTGCCCGGCCGAATACGAGCTGGACCCGGCATCCGATCAGTGCGCCTCGGTCACCGTTCCCCGCAACTACGCGGACCCCGCCGCCGGCACGATCGACGTGCTGGTCACCCGCCACCGCGCCGAGGATCCCGGCTCGCGCCGCGGCGTGCTGTTCACCAATCCCGGTGGGCCCGGCGGAGACGCGATCGGCTCGAACAGCATGTTCGTCGAGATCCTGCCCGACGCGGTCCGCGCACAGTGGGACGTGATCGGTGTCCAACCGCGCGGGCTTCCCTACGCCGGCGCGGTCGAGTGCGTGCTGGCCCCTGAACAGACGACGGCGATGAGCCTCGGCTTCGGCGGTGCTGCGACGCGTAACGCATGCGAGTCCGCTGCGCCGGGCACCACGGCGCACCTGACAACCGAGAACACCGCGAAGGACTGGGAGCAGGTCAGGCTCGCACTCGGCGAGGACGTCATCGACATCTACGGCCTCTCGTACGGCACGATTCTCGGATCCACCTATGCGACTCTCTTCCCTCAGCACACCGGTCGCATGGTCCTCGATTCCGCGGTCGACCAGAAGTGGCTGTGGAACGACGTGTTGTGGCAGCAGAACGACGGCTACAAGGATCGCTTCTACGACCTGATGGACTGGATCGCCGCCCACGAAGACACATACGGGCTCGGTGACACTCCACTGAAGGTGTATCAGCGGTGGTCGGACCGGATCGTCGAGGAAGCCGGCGGGAACCCGACCCTCGCGCCACCACCCGCCCAGATCGGTGACGTACCGCCCGGCTTGCAGGCCGTTGCGGATGCTTATCGCCGTGGGGTCGATCTCACCGGACCGGCACGCGTTCAGTTCGAGGCCTTCGTCCGTGGCCTCGCCGACCCGTCGCACACCCAGATGTCGTCCAGCATCTACGTGATGACGCGGCAGGTGCTTCCCGCCCGCAACAGTTGGCCGCTCATGGCTCGGGTGATCCGGGACGGTCGAGACGCGATTCCCGACGGCACCGCGATGGACGACCTGACGGAGCAAGAGTACGAGCGGATTGCCCAGGCCCAGATGATGCAGTCACTGGTCCTGTGCAACGAGAACAATGTCGCCGCCCGGCCGGACCGCATTCCGGGTTGGCTCTTCTCCACCTTCGTCACCGGAGATCTCTTCGACCTCATCGGGTACAGCTACAGCGCCGGGCCCGAATGTGCCGGTGCGCCGCCCGTTGTCGCGCTGCCCACGTTGAGCAATCGAGGACTGGTAACGGCCCCGCTCGTCCTGCAGGGAATGCGCGACCCGCAGACCCCCTATCAGGGCGGAGTTCAGCTCGCCCACGACATGGGGGCGCACCTCGTCACCGTCGAGGGAGGAGATCACGGTGCGGGGATCCAGGGTGGCAACGCCGTCGTCGACCAGGCCGTCACCGAGTACCTCGAGACCGGGCGCACCACTGTCACCCACGCCCCCGAGGCGCCGATCACCGCACCGCTGTGAAGTCCGGGGCCGGGCCGCGGACGAACTGATACAGGCAAGCAACACACTCCGGGTCCGTGCTGAGCTGCGGGATCGACGTTCCTGGTTCGAAAAGGTGCAGACCCGAATAGACTTGCCGAGGTGAGCCGCGAGGATCCCGATCGGCTGTCCGCCGACGACGCACACATCCTGGGGCTCGAATCGGCGGTGATAACCGGCCACACGCTCAAGCTCGTCGTTCTCGGGCCGGCCACCTCCCCGCTCGACGTCGAGGCTCTGCGAACTGCCGTGGCGGAGCGGCTTTCGAGCCAGCCGCGAGCGACGCAACGGATCGATACCTCGGGACCGGAGCCGCGCTGGGTCGAGGCGACCGCATTCGAGATCAGAGACCACATCCGGCGCCGGGAAGAGCCCGAGTGTGCCTCGCGTGACGATCTGTGGCGGGCCGTCAGCAAGCTGATGTCCGAGCACCTCGACCACGAGCGTCCACTGTGGACGTTCGATCTGATCGGCCCACTCGGCGACGGGCGTGAAGCGATCGCGGTCCGGATCCATCACGCGATGGCCGACGGGATCAGCGCGGTTCGCTTCCTCGACGACGTCCTCTGGGATCGGCACCTCGAACCGCCCCCGCGAGAATCGCGACCGGGCCTTCGCGCCGCTTCGCCGCAACGGTCGCGGGTCGACGAAGCACTGCGGATGCCCGCGGCTGTGCATCGTGAGCTCGGCCATCGCGGATCACACTCGCCCTTCGACCGCCCGATCAGTGCCGCCCGCGAGCTCGCCTTCACCGTCGCCCCGCTCCCGGAGCTGAAGGCGATCGGCGCCTCACGCCCTGGTCGAGCAACCGTCAACGACGTACTCCTCGCGATCGTCGCCGGCGGCCTGCGAAGCTGGCTCGGCGCCGGCGACACGGCCCTGCCGCGTCTCCGTGCTCAGGTTCCGGTCAGCCTGCACCACCGGGACGAGGGAGCGGGCGAACTCGGAAACCGCGATTCCTTCCTGAACGTCGATCTGCCGCTCGCCGAGGCGGATCCGCTCACCCGACTCGACCGGATCAACGCCGAGACCAGCAAGCGAAAGCTCCTCGACGACGCCGAAGAGCTGTTCGATCTCTTCCACGCTCTCGGACGCGTGAAGCGCGTCGAAGAAGTTGCGCAGCGACTCGCCGGCAGCGCGCGCGAGTTCAGCCTCTCGATCTCCAACGTCCCCGGCCCGGCTGTGCCGGTCAGCGTTTCCGGACGCCGGGTCGAGCGGCTTTTCTCCTCCTCCGAGCCCGCCGCACACCACGCGCTGCGGATCTCAGCGATCTCCTGCGCCGGGATCGTCGGTATCGGGCTCTGCACCGACCCCGAGGTGCTGCCCGACGTTGCCCGGCTGGCGGTGGCGATGGAAGATTCATACGCCGAATTGCGTGACGCCGCGCTCACATAGTGTGCGCGGTGCACGATCTGACCGTTCGCGTGGGGACGCGATTCCGTTCGGTACAACGGCATTCGCTGGCAGGCCAGGTTGGTTCAGGCGCGTCGGACAGGCATCATCGATCGCACCCGCGCGTCCCGCAGGTACAGACCGCCCCACACGAAGATGCCGACGTAAATCGGGAACAGGGTGGTGCTGACGATCGGCTGCTCGGTGAGCATGTTGGTCGCGACGGCTCCACCGAGGTATCCGGTCAGGAGCACCGCGCCCAGGATCACCGTGGCGGGCACGATGTAGAGAATCAGGCACACCAACAGAACGACCCCGATGACACGGTTGAGGTTCTCGGCAAAGCCCAGCTCGGCCATCGCCTCGCGCACCATTTGCGTGTTCGCGATGTGGATGAGCGAGTCGAACAGGAGAAACAGCACAACGAGGGCGCTGACGACCAGTCCGGCAATTCTGGCCTTCTTCGTGGTTCCGCCCGTCGGCGCCGGTGTCGCGTTGGAGGTTCCCGTGGAGGGTGGTGTCGATGTCATGAGACTTTCTCCTTGTTGTTCATGAAGCGATACACCGCTGACCGGTAGCCCCTGCCCGTCGGCGTAACGCGGGCGTATCGACTGCTCCCGCACGCTTCGTGTCTACTCACACCAGTACAGACCAGAGACGACGGGAAAACTCACCGGCGCTTGACGGTCCGCCGCCAGCCCGGGAAACTGCGCAATCCCTGCCGGCCCCGAACATTCTCGTGGAGATCATGATCATTGTCACGGCAGCCTACTGAGCGTAATGCGGACTCCTATGCGGTCACGGCACTCTTTCCGATGGCGTGCGCGAGCGGAATCAACCCGCCGACGGCCTCGACTGCAGGGTGTTCTCGTCGTCACTCGCCGGTACTGCACTCCGTCGCCGTCGGGGTTGAAGACGAGGTGAAGCACCCACCCTCCGTGCTGACGCGACAAGCGGGCCATTCATCAGAGATGCACCGCGATGCCAGCTCGTCGTTCCCAACCCCATCAGCAGGGCTGGCATCGCTTGACACCAACACCATTAGCGTACGCACGGGGGCGAGGTAATGCGGAGGGTTCTACTACTTACCGGTCTTTTCCCGGTGGCTACAACCAGGCCAGCAGCATGGGCGGCGCTTGCCTTCAGCCAGTTCGGTATGCGTCCTCTCGATTCGACGCGCTCTCGTTTCGTCGAGCTTGGCATCCTCGACCCAGCAGATCCACTCGTTGCGTGCCAGTGGGGTGATGTCATTCCACGCTTTGAGCGCCGGGCCGTCGTCGTCCAACGCCGTTCGTAGGTCTGCTGGCACGCTATGCACCGTGCCGCTCGGGACCGTGCGCTTACCCATGTTTCGAGACTACCGACTGTCGCCGAGGTAGGGCGGGCCGTAGCCACCGGTGTTGATCCAGGGCGGGCCTGCCTTACTTTGGCGCGGTCGTCGCAAGTGAGGCCGCGTGATGGTGAGTTCCACTGCAATCGTGGACGGCCGGGTGAGCCTGAAGTCTGGTCTAGGTTGATGCGGTGAAGATACCCACGAGCGCATCGGTCGTCTCGGTGCTGTGCGCTGCGTCGGTGGGCTGTTCGTAGTGCCGCAACTGGTCACCACGGGGATGGTCGAGCCTGGCCGCTTCTCGGTCTGATGGTGCTGCTCCCGACCCCGGTCGGTTTGATCGCCGCGTTGGTGGGGGCGGTAGCGGGCACGATCGGGCTCGTCCGAAGCGCTGATCGGACGTGGGCCGGCGCGTTGATCACGCTGGGGCAAGTTTTGACGTGGATTTTGGCCACCGTGATCGTGGTGTGGTCGCAGGCGTATGGTTCGACGGGGTGGGAGTTGTTGATACTGCCGGCATCGCTGATGCTGGGGCAGGTTGTGGTCGCATCGGGCTTGATATCGTCCATGGTGAGTCGTCGCAGAGCCATCCACGCCAAAGTCGGATTCACGCCAGCGGGTCGGATCTGCTGTCAGTTCATCATGAAATACCGAGATACTCGGCAGTGCCATCGTCTCTGCCTGTTTTCGAGCGGGTGGTCAGGGCGCCGAAGCAAGCAATGCCCATGTTGACGTGAAAGCCGACAACGGATACGGCCGACAACACGCCGTAGGCGGTACAGCGCAGTGTCATGTGGTGACGCCTTTTGCGTGAGCGGCGGCGGCGACTGCCTCCGCGACAGCGGGGGCGACGCGAGGATCGAGCGGGCTGGGAACGATCTTGTCTACAGCCAGCTCGTCACCGACGACCGAGAGGATTGCCTCGGCGGCGGCGAGCTTCATACCTTCGGTGATCCGGCGGGCACCGGCGTCCAGCGCACCACGGAACACCCCGGGGAAGGCCAGCACATTGTTGATCTGGTTCGGGAAATCACTGCGCCCGGTCGCCACGATCGCCGCATGCCTGCGGGCGATGTCCGGGTGGATCTCCGGGTCCGGGTTCGACAACGCGAACACGATGGAGTTCTCCGCCATCGTCGCGATCAACTCCTCCGGCACCGTGCCCGCGGACACCCCGAGGAACACATCCGCCCCGTCGAGCGCTTCGACGATGCCGCCGCGGCGGCCGGCCGGGTTGGTGCGCGCGGCCAGATCCACCTTGACCTCGTTCAGATCGTGGCGGTCGGTGGAGACGATGCCCTTGGAGTCGAGGACCGTCACATCGGCGATCCCGGCGGCGAGCAGGATGTTCGCGCAGGCGACGCCGGCGGCGCCGGCACCGGAGATGACCACCCGCAGCTCGCGCAGGTCCCGGTCCTGGACCTTGACCGCACCCTTGAGGGCGGCCAGGACGACGATGGCGGTGCCGTGCTGGTCGTCGTGCATGACCGGGCAGTCCAGGGCCTCGATGACCCGCTTCTCGATCTCGAAGCAGCGCGGCGCGGAGATGTCCTCCAAATTGACCGCCCCGAAGCTCGGGCGCAGCCGGATCAGGGTCTCGACGATCTCGTCGGGGTCCTTGGTGTCGAGGACCAGCGGGATCGAGTTCAGGCCCGCGAAACTCTTGAACAGGGCGGACTTGCCCTCCATCACGGGAAGGGAGGCGCGGGGGCCGATGTCCCCGAGGCCGAGCACCGCGGAACCGTCGGAGACGACGACCACGAGGCGGCTGGTCCAGGTGTAACGATCGGCGAGCGTTTCGTCGGCGGCGATGGCGCGGGACACCTGCGCGACGCCGGGCGTGTAGGCGATGGACAGGGCGCGCTGGGTATCGAGGGCGGTCGTGGTCTCGACCGAGAGCTTCCCCCCGATGTGGCCGGCGAAGATCTCCTCGTCGGTCAGCTCGACCTTCTGCGGTGCGGTGGATTCGGACACAATGGACACGGAAACTCTTTTCTCTGAATGAGTCTGTGAATGCGAAGTGGGCGAGGACTCTGCTCGGTGCTCAGGGTTGAGGGTGGTGCGTCGCTGCGGGGCGGCCGATTCCTCGACGGTCTTCTCGGATCCGTGCGGGCTTCAGACGGCCATGGGGGCCATGCCCAGGATCATCAGTGCGGATCCCGCCGCCGCGGTCCTGACGCCGGATCGGCGTTCGCGGCGCGGGGTGGAGCGAAAGAGGTGCAGTGTCAACAGCGCCCAGCACACGAGCACGAGGAGTGGAAGCCAACCTGTCGAGATTCCAGCGCCACCGTGGTGGTGGCCCGGCGGCACCGGCGCCGCCGGGGCGGGGGCGGACGTCGGGGCCAGGAGCAACAGCACCCCCATGGCGGTGAGGTCCACCGCGCAGGGAACGGCGGTCCGGCGGTGCATCGTCTCACCGGTGACGAACACGGCGAGGGCGATGAGGACGGCACCCTCCAGCAGGTGAATCCCCGCCGGCACGCCGGGGATCATCATCGCGACCATGGACACCGCCATTGCGCCGTGCGCGATCCGCACCCGGCAATCCGTGCCGTGTGCCCGCCACATCGGCACGACCGCGCCGACTGCTCCGACGAGCATCGCCGCGTACGCGACAGGGGTCTCGAACATCGTCACACTCGGATCGGGGGAGTGAGTTCGCCGCGTTCCCCGACATCCGCTCGGTAAGAGCGGTGGCGGCTACTGCGAAGACTCTGTCGCTGCCGAAAGTGATCACTACATCGAACCTCGTCAGCGTGTAGACCGATCCTATGGTGATCACAGCGGCATAGGCCACGGCCGGCATGGTGCGACGGGGGCTCCGGGAGTGCTTGCCGCAGATCGCGCCATCCTCGTAGGCCATGCACGATAAGATCGCGAATATTATTGCGACAGAGAATGAGACGCCAACGACGGGTGGGGGACTGGCCCCCGTGGGGTTGATACCGGAGCCACCCGCTCGTCACCAGGATCCCGAGGCGGACACCGAAAGGTACATCCAGCGGATCCGGCCTACTCCTGGCCCGACCCATCCAACTCTTCCTCACCATCTGCGACCCAACCTTTCACTGACCCCACGGCTCCACCTCGGACAAGTACTCACTCAGCGCCCCGCAGAGACGCACGCTCGGCGATGCCCTGGCGGCACCACAAACATCACGGTTCCCTGACACGATCCGTTCTCGGCCCTCCGCGAAAGCGCCGAGGGCCGAGAACTTTACGGTGCCACCGGGTAGTGGCTGGTGATCGCGACCCGGTTCCAGGCGTTCATCACGGTCGCGAGCCAGCTGATCGCGGACACCTGTTCGTCGGTGAGGGAGCCGTCATCCCAGGTTCGCTGTTCCGGGACGGCGAGAGAGGTGACCTGTTCGGCGAGAGCGAGCGCAGCGCGCTCCTGGTCGCTGAAGTACTGCGACTCCCACCACGCTGCGACGACCGCGAGTCGATCCGTCGTCTCGCCCTTGGCCAGAGAGTCGCGGGTGTGCAGTCGAAGGCAGAAGGCGCAGCCGTTCAGCTGGGAAACGCGGATCTTCACCAGCTCCACCAGGAGCGGGTCCACTCCCGCACTGTCCAGGGCCGCCTTCACTTCCGCATCCAGCTTCATCAGGCTCTGGTAAACGGGCGGGTGCTGCTTGCCGATATTCACGCTGGTCATAGTGTTCCTTTCGAGTAGGTTGTCGAGTAGGTGTGTTGGCCGGCCGGGCAGTCCGAGCTCGAGAAGGGTGATCGTGGACGTCCACGATGCGACCAACCATGCTCGTGCACGCAGCCTCGGCGTAAGACCAACGTCGACGAAATGTTTCAGCCGATTGCACGGTCGACGTGAGCTGCTATCACCTCGTACATCCGCCGTGTTATCTCGGTCTCGTCGGTCATGATGTCGTAACCGTGGTCGACACCGCGTACCTCGACGTATTCGGCCAGCGAGCCGACCGCCTCGAGCTTGTCCGCGTAGCGCCTGGCTTCATTGCGCAGTCGGTCGAACTCCGCGGTGATGACCAAAGCCGGTGCGATACCCGTGATGCCGTTGGCGTTGTCTCCCCATGCCGGCGATACGAACCGATGGCTACGCTGCGCGCGGTCGGGAGTGTAGGCGGTGTCGAACACCTCACACAACCACGGCTGCAGGACGGCTTTCGAGCCCAGCGGTGATGGCTTGCGGGAGGGGGGCGTCACAATGTCGAGCGGCGGGTAATGCAGAATCTGCAACGAGATGGCGGGGCCGCCGTTTTCCAGCGCCATCCGCGACACGGCTGCCGACAAATTGCCTCCTGCGCTCTGGCCACCCACGCACAACCGCGTGCCGTCCCAGTCACGCTCCGGTGCTGATGCCCACTGAACTACGTCGTAGAACTGTTCGGCGGGCGTAGGAAACCGTTTGTCCGGGGCCAACGCATAATCCGTATTGAGTACATAAACATTGGCATGGGCGGCAAGGAAGCGGCACCAGGCGTCGTCCTGTTCTCGGTGCCCCACGACGAAGCCGCCGCCGTGAGCATTCACATACACCCCAGGTTTGCCTGTCGGTGACTGTGGGGGATAAATGGTCGCGGCGACCGGACCGTGGCGCGTTTCGATGCTGATATCGGTTGTGCGGATGGTGATTTCAGGGAACCGCGGTTCGCTGGCAGGGTGGATCGCAGCGTTGATCTTGGCGGCGAACCTGCGGGCAACGATGTCGGCCACCGGCCGTCGCGACAGTATTGACATGAATCCTCATTCCGTTTCGATTCGATCGCACGACGTCTTGTCGGGGCGACGGCTAGCCCTGGTGCTGGCGTGCGCTGGGGTGACGTAGATGATCGCGAGCGATGATCTCTTCTGGTTCGAGCATGGTGATCATGTCCACGCCGGGAGCGCAGATGCACACCGCGACAAACCGGCTCCAAGCCTCCGGATCCGGATTTGACACCTGGTAGTGCACGACGTCACCTCCAGGTTCCCAGAAAGCTTCACCCGCAACGATTTCTCTGGGCTCCTCACCTTCCAGCTCAAAGAAGATCCTGCCCTCCAGCACATAACCGAACACCGGCCCGGAGTGGCGATGCGGCGCGAGTCCGGGGTCGGCCGGTGGGAGTTCGACGAGTTGTGTCATCGCATGCGAACCCTCGGGAATAGCGGGCGGAGTAGCACAGAGGAGATCGGTGACCTCGACGTTTCCTTTAGCCAACATGGTGTGTCCTTTCAGAAGATAGCGGTAGCACGACCGCGAGGTGCGGCACGTCCGCGTCGGGTTGTCGGTATTTCAGTGTGTGGTTATGGTGTGATGCCCCATCAGCGCGCGAGCGCTCCGCGGGGGGAGGTATCGGCTTTCTGCACCGTGTGACTGAGTAGCTCGCCTACTGCACCGAACGTGAAGTGCGTTGGCAATTCACCGGTCTCGTCCAGCCCGAAGAGGGCCCCGTAAGATCGCAGGGACGTGATGTCGCGGTGATCGGCAATTGTGACCGATGCGCAGGGGATCACCTTCTCCCGCGAGGCAAAAACGTAAATTCCAGGGCGTAATTCATAGGTCGTGCACTCGTCGGTGTCCGCAAGGCCGGCCGCGGGCCCGGCCAAGCAGTGCCACGTGTACGAATGCGGTCCAAGGTAGACGTGCTCGTAGCTGTGTTCGTCGCTGTAGGTCCACAGCGCTCGTCGTCCCAGGAGTGCGGTCGTGGGTGCCGGCTCTGGTCCGCGCGTCTCCAGTCCCTCGATGCGGCCCTGCAGGAAGTTGTGTTGCACCCGGGTCCGACCTTCGGTTGGATCTCCGATCGTGCTCACGATGGCTAGGCTGCGTCCGGATTCGAAGTCGAGGACGAGGCTGACTGCTACATTCGGCACGTCATCTCGATGATGGAATTGTGTGTACACCAATCCTTCTGCGACATCGAAGGCCTCGTAGTCGTCCCTTCCGGAGAGCGCCGGGTGCGGGTCGCCGGTTCCGGGCTCGTAGCTCCATTCGACGGTGGTTGTGTCGAAACGATGCGACACCCGGCTACCCTGCGAGTTCGTAAAGGCGATCTCGCGGCCGGCCACACTGCTCGACCTGACGGCTTTGTTGCCGTCGAATCCTGGCGCAAGTCCGTCCAGTGACGGCCAGGTCCTGGTATCAGAGAAGTCGATGGAGTTGGTGGTCATGCGTGCTTTCTCCGTTCGTAGCGTTCGGTAGACCGGGGGAGCGCTGGGCGCCCGGGCGCCGTTCAGGTGAGGATTGGGTTCTTTTCGACATCCCAACTGACATGCAGCGACTCAGGGCCTCGGAACGAGGTGTTCGGAACGTAGTGGAACTCCTGTTGGTCAAGAGTCATGTGAGGCAGTCGTCGCGTCAATTCTTCCAGATAGATGATCATCTCGAGCCGGGCGAGATGGTTACCTAGGCACATGTGCGTGCCCGCGCCGAATGCGATGTGCGGTCTGGCGTCTCGGTCGATGTCGAATCGTTCGGGATCGTCGAACACCGAGCCGTCTTGGTTCGCCGACGCGATCACCATGAGGATCTTTCCGCCTGCGGGAATCGTGACGTTGCCGACCTGCACGTCTTGCTTCGCGACTCGGCGCCAGGCGGCCACCGAGGGATTGAATCGCAGGCACTCCTCGACCGCCGCGGGGATCAGAGATGGCTGAGCACACAGGCGATCCCACTGGTCGCGGTTCCTCAACAGAGTGACGACCGCGTTCGCGGTGGCATTCGTCGTAGTTTCGTGGGCCGCCATCGCGCCGCCCATGACGTTCGTCTGCAGCCACGTGTCGGAGATGACGTCTGGGTGTTCGCGCTGCATCTTGATCGCATGGCCCAGCCACCCTGGTGGATCGTCGAGTTCCTTGAGTTTCCCGATGACGCGCTCACCCATCTCCCAGAACTGGCCCAAGCCGTCGGCGGCACGCACTTGCTCCTCGGGAGTTGGACGCCCCCACACGAACTCGGTCATCGACGTGGCGAGCTTGCGTACGGTGCCGACGTCCTCTTCGGGAATCCCCAAGAACTGCAGGGCAACCAAGCAGGGTATGTCCCAGAGCATCTCGGCGACCAGGTCGGCATGGCCCTGCTCGACGAAGCGATCGATGTAGGCGTTCGTCGTATCCCGGATGTAGGGAGCGAGAGGGTCGATACGGTCGGGCATGAATGCTGGAGCGTTCAGCCGGCGGTACTGCCGATGCATGGGCGGGTCGGAATCCGCGAGGACGGGGCAGGGTGCGAAGTTGTACTTGCCGAGCTGCGCGCCCGCCTCCTCGGAGGGGGGTGTGACCGGCGTCAGTGTGATGGCTGCGGAGAACTGATTGAATTGGCTGAAGACTGATTTCACGTCTTCGTGCCGCGTGACGACCCAGTAGTCCGAGTCGTCGTTGTAGAACACCGGCTGACTCTCGCGGGCCCATGCCAGCGAGGCTCCCGGATTCTCCTGATATTCGCGGTCGAAGAACGAGAATCCTGCGGCGGTATGAGCGACTGGGCACCCGGTTGTCGGTTCGTTACTGCTCACAGCGGCGCTATCCATGGGTATCTTTCCTCTCTTCGGTGGGCTGTCAGAGGTCGAGTTTGATTTTTGGACACGCGGCTCGACTGATGCAGATCATCAATGTGCTGTTTTCTTTCTGCTCTGTGGGACTGAGGACTGAATCACGGTGGTCAGCTAGGCCCGACACGATGTCTGTTTCGCAGGTTCCGCAGGTGCCCTCGGAGCAGGAGAATGGCGCGGGTATGCCGACGGCCCGTGCTGCGTCGAGAATTGATTGATCCGGTCCGACTGAGACGGTGATCCCGCTTCGCACGAATTCGACTTCGAATTTATCGAGGACCGGCGCGTCCGTTTGAGTCTTGGGAGTGAACCGCTCCAGATGAATCTCGCCGACATTGTCGAACTCGGCGGCCATCGCCTCCACAGCACACAGCAGACTCTCCGGGCCACACACAAAGACCGCGGTATCGGGAGTGACACCGGCGAGGATGCGAGCGAGATCGATGCGGCCGTGGATGTCTGCCGGCACCAAGGTCACGCGGTCGCGGTGAGCCTGTTTCAGGTCGTCCGCGAATGCCATGTTGCGTCGGCTGCGGCCCCCATAAATCAAGGACCATTCGGCTCCTGCTCGATGGACTGACGTGATCATCGGGAGGAGCGGGGTGATTCCAATTCCTCCGGCGATGAACAGATACTGGGGCGCTTCGACGAGGTGAAAGTTGTTGCGTGGCCCACGAACGGTGATGCTTTCGCCTTCGCGTAATTCGTGATGGAGGCGTGTGGAGCCGCCTCGGCCGTCGGGTTGGTACAGGACGCTCACTTGCCATGAACGAAGGTCGCTGGGTTGTCCGCACAGGGAGTACTGCCGGACCATGTCCGGTCCGAGTACGAGGTCGATGTGTGAACCCGGCGTCCACTCAGGGAGGTCTCTACCGTCGGCGCGGACGAGAGTCAGCTGCGTGATGGTGTCAGTGATCGGCGTCTTGGCCTTGACTTCCATCGCGAGATCCTCGCGTGCCTGATTCTCGGTGTCCGCCCGCCGAGGCTGTTGACCGGAGTGTCCGGCCTCGAACTGCGATGCCATGGGGACTCCTTCGAATTTCGGCCGGATGCCCCGGCGTGGACTTTGCTGCACCAAGCCACGTCGCGACGCGTTGGACTGGTGCGTCGCCGGCTGGGTGCCGTTGTAATCTGCCTCACTGTGCGACTACTCACATGGGGCAGATCACGGTAGGGGGTACGGAAGTTTCGGATCTCCGTACCGGGTGCGGCCAGCGGGGCACCCGGCGAAACGGCTCTGACCTGCGAGGTCTAACGGCGGATACCGTCACGTGCCGGACTGGGGTGGATCACTGGTCGGAGTGACCGGCCCAGCGTGTCCGTACCGCTCGACGACTTTCAACGGATCGACTGGACGGTGGGTTCGAAGGCGTCCAACTCAGCACGTTCGTGCTGCGAGTTCGTAGTCCGGTCAGCGGGACTGTCCGATGTACCACGAGGCGATCTGGCTGCGCGAGACGAACCCCAGGCGCGTCATGATGTTCTCGATGTGGCTCTCCACGGTGCGCACGGAGATCACCAGAGCCGCTCCGATCTGTGGGCTGGTCAGCCCTTTCGATATCAAGGCTGCGATCTCCTGTTGCCGACTGGTGAGCGCGGGTGGTTCATCCTCGTGAATCGAATCGGCGACCTGTTCCGCCAATGCATAGGCGATGATTCCCGTCGGGGATCGCTTTGCTCCCGTCTGTAGAGCTGTCGACAGCGCCCGTGGCGCCATAACCTGCTCGAGCTGGCCGCGACAGACGGAGTGATAGCCGGTGAGGTTCGGCCCGAACGCCGCCAATTCCGTACCCGTGCGTCGCCAAAGGCTTCGAGACGCCCCGATCAACTGTGCCGCTCGCTCGAACTGACCGGTTGACCCCGCTATCCACGCGAGAAGCTCGGTCATCAAGGCGGTGCCCAGGGACGGGTCAAAGACGCGGTGATCGCGAAGCGCGTCGGCCGCGGTCGCATGCGCTGCGGTGAAGTCGCCTTGCAGCCAGTGGTCGAGGCCTTGGCTCCACTTCAGGTAAGAGCGCGCCCATCGTTCATCTCGTTGTCGGCACACGGACAGCGCCGACGTGCTGACGGCCAAAGCGTCCGCGCTGCGGCCGCCGAGGGAAAGCACGACGGCGTATTCGAAGGACGCCATCAGCCATTCGGCGGTCTCTCCGACGTCGGCCAGCTCTCGCAGCGCGACCTCGAATTGACTCTCGGCCTCGGCAAGGTCGCCGCGAAGCTGTGCGGCGAGCCCCCGCAGACCGAGGCAGTGGGCCGCCGCGTCAGCGAGGGCAAGCCGCGTCGCCAGTGCTTCACACTCATCGAGGCGCCGTGCTGCCACCTCATGGTCGCCCTGGAGAAGGCACACCCTGGCCGCGACCCACAGCGCTTTTGCCCGGGCGGGCGTGGGCGCTCGGTCACCGTCGGGTGCGTCGAGCGCTTCGTCCACCCATCTGCGACCCTCGGCTATGTATCCATCGGCGTACCAGCGGTATCGCAGTCCGGCGATCAACTCGAGCTGATAACTGTCGCCTGGGGCGGCGGTTTCCAACGCGGCTCGGAGATTCTCCCGCTCGACGCGCATCCACTTGGCTGCGGCGGCTTGGTCGGGCCCACACCAGGAGCGTTCCAGGTCTTTGACCACGTCGAGAAAGTACTGTCGGTGGCGGCTGCGGAACCTCTCCGAGTCCCCCGTCAGTGCGAGTATCTCTGCGCCGTACTCCCGGATGGTTTCCAGCATCCGGAAGCGCATCGAGGATTCTTGGCCCTCGACGCCCAGGATGGACTGATTCACAAGGGAACCCACGAGATCAAGCGTGGTTGTCGTAGGGTGGCCGCTGTCCTCGCCGTATCCGTCGCAGCACACGCCTTCCGCCGACGTCAGGTCGAAACTGCCAGCGAAGACGGATAGGCGTGCCCACAGATGGCGTTCCGGTTCCGTGCAGAGTGCAAAACTCCAATCCACGAGCGATCGGAGAGTCTGTTGGCGCGGTGCGGCCGACCGACTTCCTACTGTGAGCAGCCCGAATCGGTCCGTCAGACGTTCCAGGATCTGGTCAATGGAAAGAATGCGCATTCGGGCGACAGCGAGTTCGATTGCCAGCGGAATTCCCTCCAGCTGAATGCACAAACGCGCCGCTGCGGCAGCATTGTGCTCGTTGAGGACGAAACTGGGGGAGGCAGCCTCTGCACGTTCTTGGAGTAGTCGGATCGACTCGAACTGCGACAAGGATTCAATAGTGACTGGCGCCGCGTCATCGGGAACGGTGAGTGGAGGTACTGGATATAGGAATTCTTCTGTCACCATCAACGACGTGCGGGTAGTGACAAGAATTCGAGTCGAGGGTGCATGTCGCAGTATTTCGCTGACCAGAGCGACGGACCCGCGGAGTACGTGTTCGCAATTGTCGAGAATGAGCAGGATCTCGCGATCACGAAGATATTCGATTAGCTTCGCAGTGGCGTCACGATTCGACTGGTCTACAATTCCTAGCGCATGGATGACTGCAGCCGGCACATCGCCTCCGTCCGAGACGGGCGCCAAATCGACAAAGTACACGCCGTTATCGAAAAGGTGATTCATCTCGTCGGCGACTTGCAACGCCAATCGGGTCTTGCCAACTCCCCCCGGCCCGATCAAGCTCACCAGCCGTCCGCCCGCCAGACGGTCGCGGATCTCCTTACGCTGCTGACGCCGACCGATGAAGCTGGTTGCGGTAGAGGGAACGTTGCCGCTGCGAGTTCTCGCCTTTGACACGACACCTCCACGTTGCGACAGTCGTAGTGAAAATATGGTAACCCGGGCGGTGCGCCGTCTGAATGCCGAAGCCCGGGTTCGAGGACGGCGCCACCGGAACCCGGCCAGGCGGGTCTGCATCGTGCGCGGCCGCCACACGCGACGACGACCGCGCATCCGGACGAGTTGAGCCTGAGTCCACCGGCCGGGTCGAGGTCCTGCCCGGCCTGGCCGACCGACCGTTCACCGTCATCGACTCGCTACTGCGTCCGGTCTACGGCCACGCCACACAACGCACCTCATATGTCCTCCGCTCCCTTCTGATTCTCCAATGCGTGTGATAAAAGATAGGTACGGACACGTCGTGTGGCGATCCGTTCACCGCGAGGCGGATCCACATTGCGCGAGAGTTTTTCCGGTACAGAGTCAAGCGGCGAGCATCCGGGGAGTGACCTGAGACATCCCGATTGGGATGCGGTGTCCCACGCAGTATCCGACGCCTACTTTCCGCATAGGCTCGTGCCGCTGGTAGCCTCCAGCCCCGCTGTCTCTCCCGGGGTATCGGCTCTGCATCTCGGCCCGCTGCGCATTGTCCGAATCAATTGGGGTGCTGATGTTGCCGTTCACAGCGAGCATCCCGGCGCTATCGGGATCAACATCCCGCTTCACGGCGAGCTCGAGACCCGGATCAGAGGGCGACTCGTCGTGTCCACCCAGGGCTTTGCCACGGTCAACCCCGCCGATACACCAGCGGATATCACGCGTTGGCCCCGCGCTTGCACGATTCTCGGCGTCAAAATCGATCGGGACTTCGTCCAACGCGAGCTGTGGCGTGTGACAGGCCGAGCTGACGCAGTGATCCCCGATCAGATCGATTTGCGGAGGCCCGCTGCTGGCAGCTGGTTTCGACTCCTGACCAGCATTGCCGACCAACCCGTCGATGACGTGCTATTGACCAATCCGCATATGGCACAGGGGCTGGCGTCATCGCTCACAGACGGCTTCCTGCTCGCTGCCATCCCGAACGAGACCGAGGGTCGCTACGCTGTACGGCCACGGATCGTCACTCGCGTAATCGATGCTATTCACGCTGAGCCTGACCGTCTGTGGACCGCAGCGGAAATGGCCGACGTAGCCGGGGTCAGCGTACGACGCCTACAGGAGGGCTTTCGCATTCACCTCGGCAAGTCTCCCCGCGAATGCCTGACTGAGATCCGCCTTGCCGGCGTTCGAGCCGAACTCGCCTCAGGCTCGGCCCGTTCAGTGACCGACGTTGCGCTGAAATGGGGGTTCACTCATTTCGGCCGGTTCGCCGCCACGTTCCGGCAGCGCTACGGTGTGCCACCGTCTTCGTTATTGCACTGATTCGGCATCGCGGCTTCGTCTCCGAACCCACTGCGCCGAGCAACTACTCGGTCGAGCCCGGGCGCTCACGGCTCGCATCGGTACCGGGTGAATCCCGGATTCACATCGTCGACGCTATGCGGCACTGTGTGATGAACGCTGACCCCGACACACTGATTCCCGGTTCGCCGCGCAAGAGCCGGCGTGGCGGAATCTTGCTGTCGAGGGCCTGCCGCCGTCGAGGCATTGGTCCGGCTACTCCCGTGAGTGGCCCACGAATTCCGTGTGCAAGTGGCCCAAGCGGCGTCTCACCACCGTACTAGCCTCAGAGGGTGCTGGTTGCTGGAACCGTCAAGGGTCTTCGATCTGTTGTGTGTCGCGCGCCGTCGATTCCCCTTGGGTGCGTGCGATGACACTCGCGCCACATCGCCAATCGGGTCCGGTCTCCAGCTATGTAGCGCCGAGCCGCTTCATCGCGGTCTGCAGCTGCGCACCCGGTATCGACATGATCACCTTGCTCGAACCAGAAGCGATCGTGGCTCGCGATCATCTGCGCCACCCTGGCGCGCGCCAGCACAAGCGCTAAACCGTCGCTGCGACTAGACGTCGCGCGATCGAATCGAAACGAAATGAGGTTTCCATGCAAGCGGTCATCACTCGTGACCATAAATCTGGTGTCAGTGGACTGTCGGTGGCGGAAGTTCCGTACCCTCATGCGGCAGAGAACGACGTCATCGTGCGCGTACACGCCGCGAGCTTCACGCCTGGTGAACTCGACTGGCCCGGCACCTGGTCCGACCGTGCGGGACGCGACCGGGCACCAGCCATTCCCGGACACGAAGTCTCCGGAGTTGTCGCTGAATTAGGTTATGGCACGACCGGGTTGACCGTAGGTCAGCGCGTCTTCGGGGTCACCGACTGGGCCCGCAACGGTACGCTAGCCGAGTACGTCGCGGTCGAGGCCCGCAACCTGGCGCCACTGTCAGGCGGCATCGATCACGCAGTGGCCGCCGCCGTGCCGATCTCCGGGCTCACAGCTTGGCAGGCGCTGTTCGACCACGGGCGACTCGCCGCGGGGCAGACCGTACTAATCCATGGTGCCGCCGGCGCGGTCGGTTCGATGGCGGTGCAACTGGCGCTCGAGGCAGGCGCCCGGGTCATCGGCACCGGTCGTGCTCAACACGGTGACACGGTTCTCGGCCTCGGCGCCCACGCTTTCGTGGATCTGGATCGACACCGGCTCGAAGACCTCGACGAAGTCGACGTCGTGCTCGATGTCATCGGCGGCGAAACACTCGATCGTTCAGCGAAACTGGTGCGTCCCGGTGGTGTTCTCGTCACCATCGCGGAGCCCCCTCGGGTGGTGCCCGAGCACGGACCGGCGGTGTTCTTCGTCGTCGAACCCGATCGTGAGTGCCTGGTCCGCATTGAACGCCGGATCCGTGATGGCCGCCTGCGGCCGCCCGCGGTCAGCGTGATGCCTCTCGCTGAAGCCCCCGCTGCCTTCGATCGGAAACACCGTGCGGGCAAGCCGGTCATCCTGGTAGCAGCAGATGATCTGGGACGCGTCGGAACAAGGGCAGGTGGGACGTTGACGGCCTCCGGTCATCGTTTCGCTCATCTGCCGGCCTGATTGGGATCGCCGTAAGAGAAACGGGTTTCCGGCCGCTAATCTGAATGTGCGGATTAGTAGGTCGCGTGCCGGTGGAGCGCACCACTCCTACCGGCATGTCGTTCGCTGGTGCCACCGCTGCTCGGCAATGGGTGCCGGCCGAGATTCGCGGTCAGCGACAGTCGGCGTGCACGATCCTCGGGTTCGTGGAACTCCGGGAGTTCAATCGTGGCAACGTCTTGCCGGAGATCGTCCCGTCATACGGATGCCTTTTCGATGTTGACGATCATGTCACGTGGGGTGCGGACAATGGTGGATGGGTGGAGCGCCGTGCCGATCGCTCGATCGCTCCGACGACTTGCCCGCGCCGCACCCCACTCCACGCATGTCCGCAGCTGGGTGGCTTCAGTGCGGATGGGTGGGTAGATGTCTCACATCGCGACGTCCGCGGCTGACGCAGAGAACGGCCCGGTCCACCGTCGATCGGTGCAGTGGGCAAAACCGCCGTGCCCCGCATCGGGCTTCTGTCGTGGTCGCCGGCACACGCATTTCAGTACTGGTATTCACCCACACCGATTTCAACCATTAGCCGCTGGGTCGCTGAGCAGCCCAGGAAGGCGTTAGGGGCAACCATGTCAGAGTCAAACACACAGCCCGCTGTGCAATCAGTTCTGAAGCAGAAGACGCCGGCGGACCCGTCGCCGCATCCAAAACGGGGAATCCCGCAGCACTCCGAATTGGCCTTTCCTGGTGTACTACTCGGTGCAGCCTTCGTGGTCGGCATATTCGGAGTGCTTGCGATCATGCTGACAGCTGCCGCTTCCTTCATGAAGAGAGAAGTCGGACAAACCTACAGCGAACTGCTCGCGTCGGCCGGCGAGAACGACGTACTTGCGCGCATTCTGTGGGCACTCGGTGACATGACGGAACCACAGTCCTATGCATCAGGGATCGCGTCGATCGGATTGCTCTGTGGCGCAACAATTGCCTGGTTGGCGTGGAGGGCCCGCAAGCGGTTGGCGGGGATGCCGACCTTTTATGGCACCGGGCTATGGCCCTGGGTGCTCGGGTCGTCGGCGCTGAGCTTGCTACTGTCCAATCTCCTATTCGGATGGATGTTGGCTCAGGGATGGCAGCCCACATTCGTTCCTTTCGTATCTGTTCCTGCGTTACTCGTTCTTGTCTACGGCCGAGGGTGGGCAGTGCTCGTCACTGGCGCCGTCTCGGGCGCCGTCACCACCACACCGGTAGCGATTCTGCTGATTCGATTCGTCACCAGTCCACTGGAGCTGCCGAGTGTCGTGGCAATCACCGCCGCGATGTCACTGAGTGCGGCGGTGACGTTCACCGTCAGCCGCTATCTGCCGTGGATGCGACTCCCGGATACCCTCACGCCTGATGCGGGTCATCAGCAGCCTCTACCGGTGACGGTCGTGGGTCCACCCAGCGTTCTAAAAGATGCACTCTGGACTGTGCGCCGCGTTCTTGCCGACTTCACCGAGGCGCAGTTCTGTGCGAACGAATGGGCCAGCTTGGGCGTAATCATCGGCGTATGTACGGCTTTCATTCTGAACCCGCGGCTTCCGGCATTTGGGACCGAGCTACTGCCTCGCATTCTGTTTTCACAAGCTCTCGCGTCAGCACTCGGCGTTTTGATGTGGCGCCGACTTTACCGCGCCGGAGGATGGGCCCCGACCTTCATCCCGGTGGTGTCGGTGGCACCGGCTACTGTCATTGCCTTCAACGGGAGTGCGCTGGCCATGGTCTTGGGCGCGGCAGGGGGTGCCCTATTGGGCCCCATCATTGCCAGGCCGGTCATGATCCGTCTACCGAAGGACTTCCATCCCTTTATCGGGGTCACGGTCTCGATCGCCGCCACCAGCGCGATCATCGTAACTGCACTGCGATTTCTGCCCGGTAGCTAACCCGAACCAGGGGCGGCGGCAGCGTTCGGACCCCGGCGTGACAGGCACGGGAAGCTGATCTGTCGCTTCCGAATGCAGGAGGACAACATGCTTACAAGGATGGATGGCGACGACTTCGGTGAAGTGGTGGCGTCGATCTTGTGTGCAGTCAGCGCGACAGCGAATCGCACTGCTCGTATTCCTCTCTGTGGCGAGGTCGCTACTTCCGAGGCTTCCTCAGTGCCGACTCGATGAGTGAACTCCCCATGAACTCTCGCCAGTACCGCCAGTACCGCCAGTACCGCCAGTGGCGTCATAGGCGTCGCGCCGCGTGGATCGAAGCCAACCGCAAACGCAACCATCCTGACCCCGAGGCGGAGCACCTTATCGAATTCGCCATGATGTGGGCACCATTCGGTGGTGCTAGCGAGGAGGAGATCCTGGTGCGCTTCGGGATGACAGCGCGCCGTTTCATCGATCGATTGTGGCAGGTCATTCCCGAAGCGAACTGTGCCCAAGACGACATTCGACTTTTAGCGAGCGTGTACCCGCACTACCGCCGCACGGGCGGGCCAGGCAGCTAGCGGTCCGACTGGTCCCACGCGTGCGATGAGATTTCTGGCTGACCTCGGTGAGGGATCGTGTCAGCCCGCAGAATATTGCGCTGTGCAGGGGCTCCCGACAACATGACCGTCACACCACCTACCCCACGCGCATTCGGGCGTGTTGATCAAGTGCTTGATGCCGGCGGTGTCGGGGCCGCGGTGAGTGCGGTGGTGGAGTCGGCCTATTCCGCCGGTTGGGGTGGGCGGGCGAGTCTTGTGCGCGCCGGCCCGAGGCGGCACTGGAATGGGCTGCAAAGATCGCGGTTGCCTGTCGGTGCGCGCAGGAGGTGCGCGCGTTCCAGTACGATCCCGCCAGCTGACGGGGTTCGACGTCTCGGGCAATCGCATTCGCTCCGGCCAGATTTAAATAGCGTTCGACGGCGTTACGTTCTGGCGACGAATCGTCGGCGAGAAGTTTCCCTCGACACGAACGTCGCCGTGCAACTCCGTCCTGGAAGTTAAGTGCCGCAGAAGGTTTGGAAAGACTTGCTGAATGACGGTGGGGCGGGTGTGGTGTAGTCGGACCACTCGTCGCGGCGGTCGAACGGATGCGTGACGACCTCCAGTAGCTTCTCGAACGGAGCGAGCTCACCGTCGGTCGCGGTGCGCAACGCAGCATCGAGCTGATGATTGCGCGGGATGTACAGCGGGTTGACGCAGTCCATCGCGTCCGCGGTCTCCGCTGCCGGACGCCCGTGTGTCGTCAGGGCGCCGCGCCAGCGTTGCAACCATGGCCCGATGTGCTCGGGTGGCACGAGGCCGTCGAGAGGTGTCGAATGTCCGCGTAGTTCGTCGGCGAGAGCACGGAAGGTGCCCGTCCAGTCGGCACCGTGTTCCTCCATCAGCGTCAGCAGGTCGTGGACCAGCGCTCGGTCGGAGAGTTCGCCGGCCACACCGAGCTTTGCCGCCATACCGGCCGTGTAATGGCCGTCGTAACGCTCGTCGAAGGTCTCGAGAACTGCCGACACCGCGGTAATCGCGTCATCCGGCGCGGAATCGATCAGGGTCAGTAGCGTTTCCGCGAGGCGCGCCAGATTCCACTTCAGGACAGCGGGCTGGTTGCCGAACGCATACCGGCCGCCGTGGTCGATCGAACTGAACACTGCGGCCGGGTCGAACGCGTCGAGGAAGGCGCACGGACCGTAGTCGATGGTCTGGCCCGAAATGGTCGTGTTGTCGGTGTTCATCACCCCGTGCACGAAACCGGTGAGCATCCACTGCGCCACCAGCGACGCCTGCGCCTCCACCACCGCCTCGAAAAACGCCAGGTAGCGGTTACCGTCACGCCCCGGCGGCAGTTCGGTCAGCTCCGGGTAGTGGCGGGCGATCGCGTAATCGGCGAGCGGCTGCAACACCTCACCCTGCCGCACCGCGTATTCGAAGGTGCCCACCCGCAGGTGACTGGCCGCGACCCGGGCGAGCACGGCACCGGGCTCGGCGCCGGATCGATGAACGTGCTGGCCCGTCGCGACCACCGACAGTGCGCGCGTGCTGGGGATGCCGAGGGCGTACATGGCCTCGCTGACCAGGTATTCGCGCAGCATCGGGCCGATTACCGCGAACCCGTCGCCGCCCCGGGAGAACGGCGTGCGCCCCGAGCCCTTGAGGTGCAGATCCACCCGCTGCCCATCACTGCTGGTCAGCTCGCCGAGCAGCAACGCCCGGCCATCCCCGAGGAGCGGTGCGTATCCGCCGAACTGATGGCCCGCATACGCCATCGCCACCGGCTTGGCCCCGGTCGGCGCCGTCGATCCGGACAGCACGCCGACCCCGTCCTCGCTTCGCAGCGTCTTGACATCCAACCGCAGCGACGCCGCAAGGTGCTCGTTGAGCACGAGCAACGTGGGGTCCGGCGCATCGGCGCCCTGCCACGGCACCGTCAGGGCGCCCAGCTCGTCGGCGAACGTGCTCTCGAGGCCGGCCACCGCTGTGTTCGTGCCCACCGTGGAATCCGGAGTTGCAGTCATCCTGCGAGGGTAACCACCGCGCGGAACGCCGCGCACCCGATGGCACCGGTGCCACCGCGAGTACGGCCTGGTGCGCACGCGCAAGGGAATGTGCGTTCAAGCGTTGGCATGTGCGAGGACTGACGCGATGTTCGGCGGAGAGTAGACCTCTCGGATGGGCACCGACCCGCCGAGGACGCCGAAGATCCGCTCGACTACTTCCGGTTGGGCCGCGGCCGCTCTGTAGAACTCCGTGAGTCCGTTCGAGAGCGGCGCGAGGCGGGCCGTGCTGAGCGCTAGTTCGAAGCCGTTGGCGGTGAGCTGGTCGCGCTGACGTTGGTAGTCGCCGAGTGCGTCGTCGACGGGACGGCCGGCGCGCGTGCTGTGGATGGCCTCCGCGAGGAGGTCGGCGCTGAGGAACGCATCGGCGATGCCCATTCCCGTGGAGGGGTCCTTGTGGTGGCCGGCGTCGCCGAGGAGCGCCCAGCCCGGTCCGACCGATGTTCGGTACTGGTTGGGTAAGTCGGCAGTACCGACGAAACGTTGTTCGCGGTGGCCGGAGGCGACCGTGTCACGCAGTCCTGGCACCAGATCGAGGGCGGCGTGAAAGCTTCGGTCGAGGTCTGTGCGGACGCGCGCAAATTCCCTGCGGGGCCAACCGACGTAGATGCAGGTGAGCCCGTCGTTGGTGGGCCAGACCAGGATCAGCTGGCCCGTTCTGGCGTGGAACGACGCGCGCACATCGCCGAGGCCACTCCAATAGGAGTAGTACACGCACGTCAGCGGCGGATGGTGGTTGTAGACGCGAGCAGCGACTCGCCGCGCGACGGTCGAGTGCAGGCCATCCGCGCCGACGACCAGCGGTGCCCGCAACGACACCGAGCCGCCGAGACCTCGGCGACGGCCGCGCACGCCCGATACGCGACCATCCGCCCACACCACGTCGTCGACGACGACGCCGTCGATCAGTTCGGCGCCCGCCTCGACGGCCGCCTCGACCAGCACCGTGTCGAGAACGGTCCGCCGCGGGCAGTACGCGGCGGTCTGCCCTTCGACGCCCGGCCCGATACCCGACATCTGCACCGGGCCGACGTCGAAGGTGATCTGCTCGATCGGTGCGCAGCCGCGGGCGTGCAACCGATCGAGCAATCCCCAGTCCCGCAGTCGTAACGCGGCACGTTGCCACAGGAAGTGGGTGGACATGGTGTCGCTGGGAAACGACGCGCGATCGACCACCGCGACACGGTGCCCGCCGCGTGCCAGAAGCATCGCCAACGACGCGCCTGCGCACCGGGCGCCCACCACGATCACGTCGAACATCGCGCCTCACTCAATCCGAAATCCCGTTTCTCGCGCATCGCAAGCCGACCGGCTGCCCCGCAGCGAGTGCCTTCACATCGGCGGTGTGCAGCGCAGTGCCGCCGATGCCCCAATGTCCGCTGCCGATTTCCTCGACGACCTTGACGTCGATGAACGGCATCACCGACTCCTTTCTTCGGGCCAGCCTGAATGCCGGCTCAAATGAAAAATAGCACGATCGTTCGTGCTGTACTAGGATCAGTTCATGGCACAGAAGCGGAACACGACCCCAGGGGCCAAGACGCGGGAGACCGTGCTGCACGCGGCCGCCGACATCGCATCGGTCGAGGGTCTGGACGGACTCACCATCGGGCATCTCGCGAGCCTGACCGGGATGAGCAAGAGCGGGCTGTTCGCCCACTTCGGCTCGAAGCAAGACCTTCAGCTGGCCACCATCGAGGTCGCGCGCCAGCGTTACGTGCGCGAGGTGGTCACACCGGCGCTCGGATCTGGTCCGGGCATGCAACGCCTAGCCGCCCTCTGCGAGTCGTTCCTGTCGTATGTCGAACGGGGAGTCTTTCCGGGGGGATGCTTCTTCGCTGCCGCGATGGCCGAGTTCGACGGCAAGACGCCCGGCCCGGTCCGTGACGCCGTCACCGAGTGTCAGCGCCAGTGGATGGGGACCCTCGCGCAGGCGGCACGCGACGCACAGCAATCCGGTGAATTGTGCACCGACACCGATCCGGACCAGCTCGCGTTCGAGCTGGAAGGCACACTGCTGGCGGCCAACTCATATTTCCATCTCTTCGCCGACACGCGCTATCTCGACCGCGCCCGCCTCGCGGTGCGTACGCGCCTGTCGAGTGGAGCATCGACACCAGAACGGACGGCAACCCGCTCATGAGCACCCACACAGCCGGCAACCTCGCCTCCGGCGTCAGCGCTACCCGGCGCGGCCTCGGTATCTGCGTGACCCACTCGAAACGCGCCGTGAGGTGATCCTGCATGTCGCCCGCCGCGCCGAAGATCTCGGCTATGACGGGTTCTTCCTCGCCGAAGGGTGGAGCCAGGATGCCGCCGTTCTGCTCACCGAAATCGCCACCAAGACCGAACGAATCACCATCGGTACCGGCGTGCTCAGCGTCTGGGGCCGCACCGCCGGCACCCTCGCGATGCTCGCCACCAGCCTCGACCAGGTCTCACACGGCCGTTTCGTCCTCGGCTTGGGTGCAAGCAGTCCACAGCTCGTCGAAGGACTGCACGACCAATCGTTCACCGCACAGGTCCGTCGACTGCTCGACGGGGACCGGGTCCGCCCGACGGCGACCCACGACCACCGGCCCCTGCGGCTGGGTGTCGCCGCGCGCACCGGCCTGCCGATCTACCTCGCCGGACTCGGCAACAAATCCATCCAACTCGCCGGCGAACTAGCCGACGGCTGGACGCCCTTCTTGGTCCCTCGGTCGTGGTTGCCCTGCGGAATCGACCTGCTCCAGCAGGCGGGCGCCCGATCCGGCCGCACCACACGCTCCTTGGTGTGCCCGGCCGTCCCCACCGCCGTCGCGGCCGATCACGCCACCGCCCGCGAGATCGCGTCGTGGTGGGTCGCGTTCTACCTCACCAGCATGGGCTCGCTCTACCGCCGCTCGCTGAGCGAACGGGGATACCGCGACCAGGTCGCGGCCGTGCTCGCCGGCAACCCGACCCACGACACCACCGACGTGCCGGCCGAAGCCCTTGTTCTGCTCGACGAGCTCACCGTCTGGGGCACACCCGACACTGCTCACGACCAACTCCAGCACTGGTACACCGCAGGCGCCGAGATGCCGATCCTCACACTCCCACCCCACCGCACCATCGCCGAACTCGACTACATGCTCGAAACCATGCGCCCACACCCCTGACGTTCCGTTCTGCGAGGGCGAAGGCGCGCGTCTTTGGCTTACGGGTACGGTGATCGTGCGGCGAGCCCCTGTGCGGCCGCCGCGGCGCGCACGGCGTCGATCACCAGTTGCAGCGGTGGTCGGTGTGCTGCTGT